>JAFVEA010000007.1 GCA_017478185.1 Clostridia bacterium | reverse complement strand
ATTTTTTGTTAAATTTTCTTGATTTTTTTGCAAAAAAATGGCATTTTCAGCAAAAACCCCTATTGACATTTTGAGGGTTTTGTTGTATAATATAATAGAAGGTGAAAGGTTGAAAAAACACCTCTAAAAAAGGAGAAAAAAATTATGAACGCAGTAGCAAAGAAGACAACTTATATTATTGCAATTATTTTGGCTTGTTGTTTGTTGGTTACAGGTGTATATCTTCTTGTGCACACAAGTTCTTTAAAAGATAAGGGAACAGCAAATGCAAGTGAAAATGAAACAGCAAATCCAGATGACGGAAAAACCAATCCAGACGGAAAGACAAACCCAGATGATAAAGACAACAAGGATGGCAAAAAAGAAGAAGTAAACGGATATACAATTCAAATGGGTGATTCTTGGAATGGAGAATGTTTTGAAAAAGAATACACAGGTTCAAAATTATCATTAATTTATGGCATAGATATCACAGTAACTAACATAGACGGAATTGAAGCTGTAATTGAGTATAAAGAAAAGGGCGCAGACAACAGCACCTACACAAAAACAGCCCCAACAAACGTTGGAGAATATGAAGTTAGAATTCTTATTCCAGTTGGAACAGACTTTGAGGTATTTGAAAAAACTTATATCTATAAAATAGCAAAAGCAACAAAATATGATCCTATAAAAGGTGATTCTTGGAACGGTGAAAGCTTTGAAAAAACTTACACAGGTTCAAAATTGGCATTTGATCTTAAAAAAGATTTAATAATTAAGGGCGTTAATGAAAGTGATGTTGAGGTTTATTACAAAAAGCAAGGCGCAGATGACAGCACCTACACAGATAAAGTTCCAACAAACGCTGGAGAATATGAAGTTAAAGTTGTAATCAAAGAAACAGCAACACACGTAGAAGTTGAACAAACATTTGGATACAAAATAGCAAAAGCTGATTATACAGTTATTCTTAGCAAAAATGGTGCTTGGAATGGAGAATATTTTGAAAAATCTTACACAGTTGAAAAATTTAAAACTTATGCAGGAAAATCACAATCTTTTCCTATAACAAAAGATGATGTGAAAATAATAGATTTTACTGGCTCTAATATAATAAGTTCAACAAAAGACGTAAAGATTAGCTATAGAGAAAAAGGCACAACAAAGTTTTTTACAGATGCTCCAATAAAAGCAGGAGAGTATGAAGTTAAAATTGAAGCTTTTGAAAGCGCAAACTATAATGGATTTGTAAAAACATATGATTATATCGTAAGCAATAAGGCACAAGAAGGCAGTTATAACACAACAGAACTTAAAAGAATATTTGGAGTTAGTGTTGATAATGGCGAAAAAACACTGCAATGCCAAATTTTTACAAAATCAACGATAAGTAGTAGTATAACTATTACAAAAGTTTTAGAGTGGTCTGCAACAAAAAATTATGTTGTGTTAGAATATATTGATCAAAATACATTAACAAAAACTTGCACAGTTCGTGTTGATTTGCCATTCACACCATCAACAGCAGAAAAATGCAGTTTTCAAGCAAATGTAAATAATCGCTTTATTGTAAATTTGAACTTTAGTAATGTAAAATAATTTGCAATAAAAAATATTTTGAAATAAAAAATGGCTAACTTTAGCCATTTTTTGTTGCGTAAAAAAGATTTTAAAAAAGTTTTTTATAATTTTTTACTTATTTGTTGGTTCCCATTTGCAACGAACAGGAGAGGTGATGAGGTTTTCTTTTTTAAGTTCTGCCATTGCTTTATCAACAATTTTTCTATCTAGCCCACTAAGCTCAGCAATCTTGCCTGCATTAACTGGCTCACCAGCTTTTTTCATTGCGTTTAAAACAGTTTCTTTTTCGTTCATAAGTTTATTCTCCTATTTGTTCTATTAAATAATTTTCATAACCAATTTCTTTAATTAGATTCAAATGTCTTTTAACCCAGTTGTAGTGTTCTTGTTCATCAACAATAAATTTTTCAATCATATTTTTTGTGACATAATCATCTTCAAAAAGAGATAGCGCCTTAGACATCATTGGAAGTGCTTCAGAACTGTCTTTATAATCATATTCAAGCATTCCTTTTATGTCTGTGATAACTGGATATTCTTGAATAGCAACAACTGGAGTTACTCCAAGTTCGATTAGCCTTTCATTAACTTTTTTTGCTTCTTCCCATTCTTCATCACTTTCAGCCATAATTTTGTCGCCCAATTTTTTAAATCCTCTATCTCTTAAAAGCTGTGCGTGAATAGAGTGTTGTTGTGAGTTGCCAAACCAACCTTTGGCAAACTCTTTTAATAGTTCAATTTTGTTCATAAATTCTCCTTTTTATATTTGATAGCTAAATTATATAAGGGAAATGGGTGATTAGTCAAATAATTTTTGATAATAAATTGTTAAAAAATTTAAAAATTATGTAAAATTATAATATTTTTCATAAGGCTAACAAAAAGAGATTGCGCTTGATTTTTGCTTATGGGAGATGTTGTTAAAATTTAGATGCAAAACTCACAAAAAAGATTGCTTAGATTATATAATAATTTACCTATAAGTTTTGTAAGCAGTTATCATCAACACTTGTTTAAATTTTTAAACACTTTTTGTGCTGAAAAATAAAAAGATGAGCTAAATTTAACTCATCTTTGCTGCCCACTTTTTTAACGGGCTATTTAATGGCGGATAGAGGGAGATTTGAACTCCCGAGGCCTTTTACAGCCCACCAGTTTTCGAGACTGGCACATTCAACCACTCTGACATCTATCCACACAAAGATATTTTAACATAATAACATATTTTTTGCAATCAGTTTTTATTTTTTTATGTTTTGATTGCAAAAACATTTTATTTTTATTATAATGAAAATAAATTTAAATATATATTTATTGTAAATAATCATAAAAGGGGGGGAGAGTTAAATGTTTGAAAAAGAAAAGAAAAAGAAAGCTCGTGGGTGTTTTAAAAATTCACTCTTGCCCCTTTTTGTTATAGTTGTTGTGATTATTCTTGCTTGTATAACTATGTTTTCTCATTGTGATATGAGCGTTTTAACCCAATATAAAAAAGTTTTAAATGAGTTGCAAACAAAAGTGACAGAGCAAGAAATGGCTCCAAATGCAATAAAAGAAAAAGATTATGAAACGCTTGAAAGTGACTTAAGTTCGTTTATACAAAACAATAATGATGATGAATTTTTTTATGAAGACCACGGCTTTATTTATGAAAACATTACGCCAGAAAACATAACTTTTATAAACAGTTCACTTTCTTTAAACAAAAAAACACTTGCTTGTTTTTTGAACTGCGCCATAATTTCAGACGGGGTTGAGGGGTTCTATGATGAAGAAAGCGGAGAGCAACTTTTTGAAATTTTGGAAATAACAAATCTAAGAACAACAGATGGCATAACTTTAATCACAGGTGTTGCCAAAATTAATTTGGGTATTTTTAAAAATCAAGAAGAAGCTAGTTCAGCAACAGAGGTTGTTGACGCCGTGAACAGTGAAATTTATTTAACATACACGGCAACTTTTGGCACTGAGGTTTTAAGTTCTGAGATGAGAGTAAACAAACTTAGTGACGACTCAAATGACAGACTTTTAAGTTTGTTTTTGGTTGGAACAAAGGTTGATAATGATAAGGTTATTTTAAATCAAAAATTAAATTCAATTATGGAATCTCTTTTAAATTCTTTGCAAGAACTTTGTGATTTTTGGGATTTAAACTATTTGTTTGAAGATGAATATTTGATTTTATCAACAAAATAGCTGAATACTAAATTAAAAAATATTTTTTAAACATTTATAAAAAACAATATCATTTTAAAATTTTTTATAAAACAGTTGACTTTTTTGTGAAAATTGAGTTTAATACACATGAAATCTAAAGGTCAGACCTTCGTGGTCATTTGTTTGCCTTTAGATTTTTTATTTCTATTTTTTAAAATAGCAGTTTTTAAAAAGTTTTTTCTTAAAGGAGTTAAAAATATGAAAATCAAGCTTAAAAAATAGAAAAAAACACCAAAATTTGGTGTTTTTTTGTTATAAATTTCTAATTTAATAAAATTTTATGTGTTTTTTAATTGTTTGATTGTTTTTAAGTGATTATTTTTTATTTTAGTTTTTTATAATTTTCTGTCACCGTCATTATTTGTGTGTCCTGTTTTTTCGCTAAAAATTTTTTGAATAAATTGTCGTGTCTGTTTAGCTTGATTTTTTTGTTTAGCTTCTTGCAATCCTTTATTTTTTCTTTCTTGAATTTGTTTTCCGCTTAAAACTTTACTAAGCTTAGCTCTTTCTTTAAGAAGTTTAATTTCCTCAGTTTTTTGCTTTAAACATTCTTCAAGAGGGATATTGTTTTTTGCATTATAAAAAAATTCGTAAGGTCCCAAATAGATTTTTGAACCAACATTATTCAATTTTTTAAGACTTAGAAGTTGTTTTTCATTAATTGCAAGATAGCTACCGATTGAAGTTAAAGAGCTTAAATCTTCAAATTGACTTTCATCAAAATTAGCATCTCCACCAATTGTTGTTAAAGAGTTTTTCCCGTTAATTTTACTACCAAAAAAATTAGCATCTCCATAAATTGTTGTTAAAGAGCTTAAGTTGTCAATATAGCTAAATCTAAAATCAGCATTCCGCTCAATTGTTGTTAAGGAACTTAAATTATCAACTGTACTTTCATAAAAATCAGCATCTCCATAAATTGTTTTTAAAGAGCTTAGATTGTTAATATGGCTAAATCTAAAATCAGCATTTCCGCCGATTAACAACAAAGAACCTAAGTTTTTAATTGAGCTAGATTTAAAATCAGCATTTCCACCAATTATCTTTAAAGAGCTTAAATCTTCAATTCGACTTTTAGAAAAATCGGCATCTCCACCAATTGTTGTTAAAGAATTTAAACTTTTAAATTCACTTTTAGAAAAATCAGCATTTCCACCAATAAATTTAAGCTTATCTGCGCTTTTTAACTCGCGTCCATTCAAATTTCCAAGCACCGCAACATAAGGAAAGTCAAGTTCTTCTTTTATGGGATTATAAATATCGCCAATATAAATTTCATCTTCAGAACATTTAAAGTATTTTGCCAAAGCGGGACGCAATTTTGGAAGCACTTCTCTAAGTTTATCATAATTATCTTTATGATCGAATGGCTCAAAAAAGCTTTTATTGACAAAAACATCGCTTAAAAAGTCCTCAATTTGCTCTTCCTTAAAAGTTCCATCTTCAATTTGTTTTCGGTAGGAGATAAGATTCTTATTCCATCTTTCTTCCGAAATTTGTTTATATATATTTTTTTCCATTTTTTTATTTTTCCTCTATTTTATAATATAATATTATATTATAAATCTTGCTTTTTGTCAATAGTGCCCTTTTAAAGATGTTCAAATTTTTATAAAAAACAATAAAATTTTGTTTAAAACAGCAACAAAACAATAAAAAACAGCCAAACTGGCTGTTTTTTAAAGTTTTTTGAATTGTTTATAATAATATATTTATGTTTTAAGCCCCAAATTTTTGTTTATTTCAAGTTTTTTAAAAGTGTTTAATAAAATTATACAAAATAATTTAAAAAACAAGATTTTACTTAAATTTTTATCTATATTTTGAATAAAAATCCTCAACAAAGTTTTTGTATAGTGTTTCTGTTTCTTCTTGAAAATCTTTTATGGATTTGTTTTTAGGATAAATTGCAGGCAAAATGTTCACAATCATTTTTTGCTTTCCATTTTTTCTGGTTCTAAAAGTTATAATAATTGGCAAAATTGGTTTTTGAGCTTTTATTGAAAAGTTGAAAGCACCTTTATTAAATGGTCTTATTTTTCTATAATATGGCCATAAAGCGGCTTCTGGAAATATCAAAACGGATTTGTTGCTTTTTAGAAGAGAGATAACATATCTATCAAAAGCTTTCATTCCACCCAAGTCATCTCCAATGGGGATACCTCCAAAAGCTTTTATTAAGTGCCCTAAAACTGGGATATCCATATTTTCGGAAAGGGTGATAAAATGAATTTTTCGTCTAAGCCCTAAAACTTTTGAAGCAATTAACGGGGTGTCTGTGACGTGAACGTGATTGCAAACAATAATTCCACCATTTTTTAAAAATTGTTTTGCATTCTTTTTGCCTATGATTTTATAGTGAGTGCTTGGGATTAGCCAAAAAGGGAGAATAACAACAGCAATAAGCCTTAAAAAAGCTTGATAAAGATAATAAAAAATATTATATTTATGCGAAAAATTATAGTTTTTTCCAACTATTTTGTGTTTTTTTGTTTTTTTTTAACCAAAAGCATATGTTTTTCTGGGTTGTCTTCGGGGTAATCTATTTGCGGCTTTATGGGTTTTTTAGGGTTATATTTATAATATTCTTTATAAAACTCTATGGCATCACAAAACATTTCTTCCATTTTGTCTATAGAATTTTTTATGCTAAATTGTTTTGCATATTCAATATATTTTTTGCTAAGTTCCTTTTTTTCTTGTTCGTGCTCAATAAAATAATCTATTTTTTGGGCAAGGTCAGAGCTGTTTCCAGCTTCGAACAAACATTTTTCATCCAAAGCAAAGTTTTTTGTTGCGGTTCTTGAGCTGTTTGAAATGATTGGAACTTGCCCGCAAGTTATGGCTTCCAAGCAAGAAATTGCTTCAATTTCAACATCACTTGGGTGAACATAGAGGTCACTATAATTTAAAACTTTTGGCAACTCATCTTTAGGAAAAAACTTAAAGATAGGTTTGTTTGGAAGTTTTTTAGACATTTTTTCGAGCTTTGTTTTAAGTGGGCCATTTCCAGCAAAAATAAGTTGAATCTTATCTTTATATTTGCTTTTTTCAACTGCTTTAATCAAAAGGTCGTGTCTTTTTTCTCTTGAATATCTTCCAACAAACAAAACAACAAATTTATCTTTTAATTCTTCTGGCTTTTCCACATTCATTGGTTTTATATGCTCAGCAACACCATTTGAGATAACATATTTTGAAGCTTTATATTTAAATTTTGTTATTTCATCTGCAATAAACTGTGAAGGGCAGTGTATGAAATGAGCGTTTTTATAAAAAGTTCTTAAATAATATTTATAAAGCCAATTGTTAAAAGGCTTGCAGTTGCCTAAATGTAGGTGAGAAGAAAAGTTTTCTGGCTGGCAATGAAAAGCGGTTGTGTAGGGGATTTCAAGCTCTTGGCAAATTTTTATTGCTCGTTTTCCAACCTTGAAAGGAAGAAGTATGTGAACAACATCACTATTTTTTATGCCATCTCTTAATATTTCTTCATCAATATCAGCCAAAGCAACTCCATTTTGTTTTTCTAGATAATTGTTAAAGCAATAAAAATTTCTTTTTGGCAAAACATAATCACTGTTTTTATCACAAGAAATAACTTTAACTTCGTGTCCTCTTAGCTTTAATTGTTCAACCAGCCTTTTTGCAGTTATTGCTGTTCCGTTGTTTCCTTGACCATAAACATCAGCAACCAAAGTGATTTTCATAGTTTTCTCCTTTTTGTGAAAAGTTAAATATGTTTTTATTATAAAATAAATCAAAAAAAAAGTAAAGTGAAAAAAACTTTTTAAACTATACACTCACATCGCTTTTGTTTAAAACTATTATATTTTTTGCAATAAAATTTAAAAAAATTTATAAAAAAACAAAAAAGGTATAAAATACCTTTTTGTTAAAATCACACAATTGCCCAAACAGCATATAGTGTTGTGTTTTTAGTTAATGTGATGCTCTTTTGAGTGTAGGATGAAGCTCTGTTTTGTGGAGTAAAGCTATAAACAAAGCCGCTTATTCCAATTTTTATGCTAGAAATGTTTGTGGCTCCACTGGTGTTCCACCCAACAATTTTCATTGTGAAGGTGTCACTATTTGACCAGCCTTTTTTAGCTTTATATGTTGTTGTTGCTGTGTAATCTGCAAAGTTCAAAACATATTGATTGTTTGAATTAAGTTTAACTTTTATTGAAGAAATGCTTGGTTGTGCTCCAACTGTTTCACTTGCAACATCTGCTGAAGGTTTTGCAATTGTTGTGTTAAAGTTAACTGTTATCCAATTGCTTTGTTCCCATATTGCAAAAATGCTTAAGTCTTGTTTTGGCATAGTTGTGAGGTTAGAGCTATAGCCCTCAAACTCAAACAAAGTTGAATATGTTTGATTGTTAACTTCATAGTTTTCTAATGTTTTTAAATAACTTGTTATATCTTCGTTTGCGTGAAGCCTTAAATTGATGTTTTGTTCTGAAGATTTGTTATAATTAATTGTTAAACTAAAGTAATAATCAACATAAATTGTTGCTGTTTCTGTTAATTTGAAATAATATTTTCCGTCAATTTCTGTTAAATTAGTTTCATTTGTTTTTAAGCTATCATAATATGCTTTTGTGTCACTTTGAGCGTTAGGAATTTCGATAAATGAATCTTTTATGTTTTTTGTTGTTAAAATAATTTCATCATCATAAATTATTGTCAATTTGTAGGCAACATCAGAATTCCACTTTGCATATAACATAACATCATTATATGGCATTGTGTTTTGTGTGAATTCTTCATTAAGATTAGAATCCACAAACCAGCCAGCAAAATCATATCTAATGTCTTCATTTGTGTTTTCAACAACAAAAGACTTTGGCGTTGGAAGAGTTAAAGCTTCGCCCTCCAAAACGCTTATTGAATCTTGATTTAACCCTTCTATGTTGGTGTTAAATGAAATGGTGTGATAATATTTAACATCAACATCCCAAACGGCATAAAGGTTAACATCACAGCTTGGCATTAAGTTAAAGTTTATTTGATTTCCGTTTTCATCAACCCACTTAACAAAAGTGTGTGTTGTTTGTGTTATGCCATCATCAACAACTTGAGTTGAAAGATTAGGAATATCTAATACATCATTTTCAAGAATTCTTAAATGCTCATCATCAACAAAAACTAAAGTGCTGTTTAAGTTTAAGTTGTAATAATGCCTTGTTGTTTCAATCCATTTTGCATAGAGCGTTATTCCGCCACGAGGCATTGTTGAATTGTAGGCCTCTCCTGTTAAATTGCTGTTTTCAAACCAACCAGCAAAAGCATAGGTTGTTCTTGTTGTTCCGTCATCAATTGTGGCTCTTGTTGGGATTTTTGAACTTAGATTTAAATTGCTTCCAGCGGTTAAATTAACATTTGAAATAGCTGACCCGCCGTTTGAAACAAATTTAGCGGTGTAAGTTGTTGAACTTGATTTTGTTGTCCAGCTTGATGAATAAGTCATTTCTTGGTTGTCTGCGAAATTATATGAATTAACATAATTTTGAACTCTTGATATATCAACAGGCTTTCCAATGTTTATAAGCTCCATATCATTTGTTGAAATATCCATAGAAACAACACTTGCAAATGCCATATTCAAAACAAAGTCTAATTTATACAAATAATCTTTATATTCAGTGCTTGCATCATTTTTGGTTGAAATGCCTATTGTCATATCTTTAAGGTCGGTGTTTGCAGTAACTTCTTCCATATTGATTGTTATGTTATGCTTATTGTTTTTAAAGTAATATTCTTTCAAAACATTTGAAATATCCATAGGCTCAGCTCTGTTTCTGGTTTTTTCAATAGATTTTTGAATTTCTTCCATAATGCTGTCACCAAAACCAATTCCGTATTCAAGCAAATAATAATCAATGTTATTTATAAATGTTGTTGGTGAAATTTTAACACAGTCTTTGCTTTGGATTGAGTGTCCACTTGTTTTATAGTCTTCACGATAAATATAAATATAGTTATTTTCATAATAAATATATAAATCTCTGCTATAAGTTGTGTTTCCGCCAGCTAAAATGCTAACAAATTCCAATACAGATGCAACATCTTTGTCATCATTAACTTTTGCAAGGACTGGAATGTTTGTTATTGCAATCATGGCTGTTAAATCTTTTTCAACCTTTTTAACTCTAATATCCAAGTTAACAGTTTTTGTTACATTAATAATAGAAATAGCATTTATGTGGACATCAGCGGTGGCAGTTATGTGATAATCTGTTAATTTTGTTGTGTTAACAAGAGCTTTAAGTAGGTTTGCGCTAGAAGATATATCAATATAACTTGATTTTGAGAATTTCATATCCAAAACTTGTGTAAATTCATTAAAGTTTATGGTCATATCAAAATATTCTGTGTCGCTAACGCCAGTGTAGATGTTTTTAAATTCAATTTTTTGTAATTTGCCATTAGAGTGGGTGATTATAACTGTTATGAATTTGTCACCAGCAACACTTGAATTTATTTCTTCTCCTTTAACAACAACTCCAAAACTGTTTTCAGTTAATGTGAAGTTTTGAATATATTTTAATATAGATAAAGGATTTTCCATATCAAAGCTTGGCAAAATGTCATTAAGGTTTGATGTGTCTAGCTCCATATCGCCATCAATTTGCCCTAAAATAGGTGAGAGGGTTTGTGGGTCCATTCCCAAAACTTGAACAGCAATGGTTATTAGGTCTTTTAAACTTGATTTGCTTGCGCAAAGCTTTAGGTTGTTATAAGAAACATATAAATAATCGTTTAAATAATTTAGATAAACTTCATATCTGTCTGTTCCAGACAAAACTCCAACCCCACCAATTTTTATGTCATTTAATATGTCGGCAGTGAGTGTGATTTGCCCATCAAATGCCTTAGAGTTGTTTCTATAAACATCAACATCTGCAAAAACATTATATTGTTTTTGATTGATTGTGTTTAGTGAGCTTTCAATCAAGTTTGTGATGCTTGTGTATGGCGCATATTCATCTTTGTTGAAGTTTTCTAAGCCTAGTGAATCAGCAAAGCTTGTGTTTAATTCAAGAGTTAAATCGTTATAATTTGCGATAATTGTTTCAACAACTTCATTAAATGTTAAATCTATAGTGATATCTTTATATTTAACATTTAATGTGTTTGAAGTTAATTCAAAGTTTTTAATGTCTGCAAATATTATATCAACAATGTTTAAGTCCTCACTTAAAACGCTAGAAATATTTAGATTTGCATCAAAGTTTGTGTTAAAGTTTGTGTTTATAAACATTAAGATATTGTTTATCTCACTTAAAGGAACATTTATTTTTGCTCCAGATATATCTAAATAAAGTGTGCTATCTAAAAGTGTTATGTTTAATTTTGTTCCATAAAGCTCAGTTGAAATATAGCCTTCTAGTCCATTATCGGTGTAGGTTACACGATAATCAATCGTTATGGTTGTTGGCTTGTCTAAAAGCTTAAATGAAACACTTCCACTGCCTTTTATAACATTTTTGCTTTTTATAACCTTAATGTTATCATAAAGCTTTAACAAGTTTTCAACTTCAACAAAGTTTTCACTTTCTGGAGCGGTTATGTTTTCAAACTCAATAGCATTTAAGCTTATTTGTGTTATGTTATAGATATTTCCAAAATAACTTATGCTTTTTATGTTTTGGTTTTCAAACACAGCTTGTATGTTGTGTTCATCATAACTTGCATTTAGTGTTAATGAGTTTTTGTTTTCAATCAAAGCTAAATCAAAGTTAATATCTTTGTTTAAATAAGATAAAATTTGTTTAATATCAAAGGCAGGAAGGGTAACACTATCTAACTCTTCATTAAGTTTTTGCGTTGGAGCGGTTAAATAACCACGATAGCTGTTTATTAAATCTAAGATATATTGCTCCTCAAACTCAAAATATTCACTAGCAATATCTAAAATGCCTTCTATATCATCTAAACTTGATTTTAAAGAGTAGGCACTACCATTTTTTGAGATAGTTATATAAATATCTTCGCCAATTAAAACAAGGTTAATATTGATACCCTCATAAATGGTATTAATTTTAACTTTTGCTTCATTTTGAATGTCTAGCAAAACATCAGCGCTATAAACATCATTGTTATAAACAGCTGAAACATTAAATGCAAATTGTTTGTTTAAAACATAGTTATAAACGCTGTTATAAACATTTTTAAGTGTTTCATAACTTATGCTATTTTCTGGAGAGGTTATATTAGTTTCAAAGCTAATATCACTTAAAGCTATATTATAATCGTTATAGTCTAATGAAATTCCAGCTACTGAACTGTTGCTATATGCAACATTCAACTTGCTGTTATTTAATGCCAGCATAACCCCATTTTCATCTAAGCTAAAGCTAAAGTTATCAATGTTTTCATAAATTAAGTTGGCTATGCCAAACACCAAGTTTAGTGTTTTCTCATCCAAAACATTTTCAAGAGGTTTTAGCTCGGCAAAAGTCTTGTCTGTTTTTAAGATATTATTTAGCTCACCAAAGTTTAACTTATCTTGCATTTCTTCAAAGCTTGAAGGAAGGCCGTTTTCAGTTAAAATATTCTGCAATTCATCTAAAGTTATGTTTAGAGATACATCTTTGTATGTTAAATACAAAACTTTGTTTTTATACACAAGCTTTAAAGGCTTATTCAAAACATTTGTTTGAAGCATAAACTGGCTAGAGTATAAATCCTCAGCATTTAATTTTGCTTGGATTTCTGCCTCTATTGAAATGTCTTCATAATCAAAGGTTAGTATTCCAGTTAGTTCTTTGTTTGTGTATAATTCTGTGATAAAGTCTATTGCTGGAATAATATTTTTAATTTCATTAAAGTTTGTTGGAGCAGAAATATCCACATTTGCACAATCTACTGTTATTTTTGCAAAAATGTTATCTTTGCTTATTTCAACATTTGTTATTTTGTTTTCTTGAGTGTGCACCAAAACATTTAAGTTATTTAAAAGTTCTATTTCATTTCCTGAGAAAGTAACATTAACAGCATTATTGTTATTGCTCAAACTTAAAATATAGTTAGTTAAATCAAAAGTGTTAAAATCAAATTCATATGAGTTTATTTCTGTTGAGATTTCATTGTTTAAGTTTTCTATTGTCTCATCTAAGTCTATTTCTATAAACTCATTAAGTGAAGCTAAAACTTGTTTTATATCATCAAATGTGGCACAAACATTAAAGCTATCAAAACTTAAATAAATTTTGTTATCTAAAAGCCAAATATCAAGTTCTTTTTCTAACAAAGTTGTGTTTATGTGTGCTTTTTTGTTGTTTAAGTCCAGTTCATAATTGATGTTATATAAAACATTATCATATAATAGCTCAATATTTCCACTTAATAAGCCGTCTATAACCATTTGTTTTGTGTTTTGGTATAGCTCTTTATAGTTATTAATCCAAACAAAGGTGTTTTTATCAAACTGTGGAGCGCTGTAGCTAGAAAATTCTAATTCT
>JAFVEA010000006.1 GCA_017478185.1 Clostridia bacterium | reverse complement strand
ATTTTTTGTTAAATTTTCTTGATTTTTTTGCAAAAAAATGGCATTTTCAGCAAAAACCCCTATTGACATTTTGAGGGTTTTGTTGTATAATATAATAGAAGGTGAAAGGTTGAAAAAACACCTCTAAAAAAGGAGAAAAAATTATGAACGCAGTAGCGAAGAAAACAACTTATATTATTGCAATTGTTTTGGCTTGTGGTTTGCTAATCGCAGGAATATGCCTTCTTGCTTATTCAAAACCAGCAAAAGCAATTGTTCCAGATGTTCCAGAAGTAGAACAAGAAAGTGGCTTTACAGTTAAATTTGCAAACAATACTAAAAGTTTTTATAATAAATACACCGGAGAAGCTTTGCCAATAACAACAGATGATATAACGATAAAAGTTGGAGCAAAAGATATTACAAGTGAAGCAGAATTTTATTATAAATTAAATGGTGCAGATAACAGCGCCTACACAAAAACAGCCCCAACAGAAGTTAATGAATATGTTGTTAAAGTTGTAATCCCAGAAACAGATATGCACAAAAAGTTTGTTAACTATTATGTTTATAACATAGCAACAGAAAAAACCCCAACAGCTAGTATGAATCCAAAAGTTTATTATGATAGAAATGGTGGTGAATCAAGCTTTTATGAGGTATATGGGCTAGGAAGTGATATCACAGATTATATAACAATAAAAGTTGGAGAAGAAGATATCACACAAAAAGCACAATTTTCTTATAAAGCACTTGGAGCAGATGACAGCACCTACACAACCAAAAAGCCAACAGAAATTAGAGAATATGTTGTTAAAGTTGTGGTTCCAGCAACAGAGTTATATGATGGTTTTGAAAGAACATATAATTTTGTAATAGAAAAAGCAGAATTTTATAGTATTTCATATCACATTACATGCAAAAATGGAAATAAAATTTATAAAGCATACACTGGAGAAGCTTTGCCAATAACAACAAATGATTTAACAATAACAGCTGGGCATTTTAATGATATCACAGATAGAATAGAATTTTATTATAAAGCACTTGGAGCAGATGACAGCACCTACACTGAAACCGCTCCAACAGAAGCTGGAGAGTATGTTGTTAAAGTTGTGGTTCCAGCAACAGAGTCATATGATGGTTTTGAAGAAGTTTATAATTATACAATTAAAGTAGAAAGTGGTTGGAAAAAAGCAACTAAAGAATTTAAAAATTCTTCTAAATAATTATGAAAAAATAATAACAAACCAAATTGTTATAATATAACAAAAAACTCAGAGTTTAAGCTTTGAGTTTTTTTTGTTAAACACAAAAAAGCTTTTAAGTTATCACAATTTTGGTTTTAAAATAATATGAAATATAATATAAAATTCTCAATAGAAGTTTGTCTAAAATTTTATTTTTCAAATTTTGCAAAAAAACTTAAATTTTTTGTTAAATTTTCTTGATTTTTTTGCAAAAAAATGGCATTTTCAGCAAAAACCCCTATTGACATTTTGAGGGTTTTGTTGTATAATATAATAGAAGGTGAAAGGTT
>JAFVEA010000005.1 GCA_017478185.1 Clostridia bacterium | reverse complement strand
ATTTTTTATAAAATTTATAACCAATCATTTTAAAAATTTTAATTTTGGATACCATTTAAAAAAGAGGTGAAAATGAAAGCTAAAAAATTGTTTGGATGGGATGTTTTTGAGGCGAAAGATTTTGTTGATTTTTTAATAAAAAACAAAAATATGCCCCTAACAACAAATTTTTCGTTGTGGGCAGAAAAAAGTTGTAGGCAAAAGTATAGTGTTAGAAATTATTTTTATAAATTAAAAAAACTTATAAAAGATGATAAAAATTTTATAAAGATTTTTAACATAAAAGATAGTGATGTTCAAAAAGTGTTTTTTAGGCATTTTAAAGATGAGGATAGCAAAAAACTTTTGTTTCAAATTTTGCCAATTGATGGGCAAAAATCGGTGAGAGAAGCTTGCTTAAAACTTGCCAAAAATGATGTTTGTCTTATGCTTAGATATCAAAATAAATATAGAAATATCATAAAAAATCAAAAAGATGAGGTTATAAAAGTTATGAATGAATTAAAAAACAATAACATTAAAACAAGAAATCCTTATAATAAAAACAAAATTATAGAGATGCCAAAAGCTAAAAAAGTTTTGTCTGATGAAGACATAAAAAGTTTGTTTATGGGGCTTTGCAAATTGATAAAAAACAACGTGGAAGTTGATGTTCAAAACAAAGAACAAACAAAAAAAGTTGATTACAATCAAAAACTAAAACTAGCTTTAATTCAAAACAGAAGAAAAGATTTTTTGATAGAAGAGCTTAAAAATGAAAATCAAAAGCTAAAAGAAGAGTTTAAAATTTTAGAAAAAAACCTTTTTAACTTGAAAACAAACATTAAAAGCACAGATGAATTAAAAAATAGTGACAAAATGAAAAAACTAAAACAATTTTTTGATTTAAATATTGACTTAAAGAAAGGTTTAAACAAAGATTTTGAAAATTAAAATATATTATAACATAATATATTTTAATTTTTTATGTGACATTCTCTAAAATTTATGATATTATATAAAAAATAAAATTTGGAGAATGAAATGAAAGTTGTTGAATTTAACTCATATCAAAATTATAATGCAATAAACGAGCAGATAAACTTTGTTGGAGAGTGTTTAAAATCTGGCAGAAAGCAATATATCATTGTTCCAGACAGATTTAGCCTTTCTATGGAAAAGCTTGTTATGCAAAAATTAAATTTAATTTCAAGCTTTGATATTAATGTTTTAAGTATTTCAAGGCTTGCGGGGCTTGTTTTAAAAGATTTTGATGGCAAAAAAGTTTTAAATATGCTGGATGCAGTTATTATTGTTCAGCATATTTTAAAAAAGCATAAAGAAGAATTAAAATGCTTTACAAAAATTCCAGCATCCACTGGGTTTGCTAAAGTTTTGTTTGACACAATTTCTCAACTAAAAAGCTGTAAGATAACCCCAGGGATGCTTAGATATTCAGCGAGCAAATGCAAATCTCAAAATTTAGCTCTAAAAATTTTGGATATTGCAACCATTTTTGATTATTATGAAAAATATATAAAAGATAATTTTATGGATAGCAGCAGCAAGATAAGGCTTTTGTGTGAAAGAATTCCGGTTTCAAAAATTTTTGAAAATGCAGATGTTCATTTTTCTAATTTCACCGATTTCACAAAAGAGGACTTAGATGTTTTAGAAAATGCTATAAAATGCGCAAACAGTTTAAGCATAACAACAATCTCGCCAAAAGAACAAAACAACAAAGATGTTTATATTTTAAAAATTAAAGAAGATTTAAATGAAATATGTGAAAAATTAGATATAAAAATCGAAAAAGTTGATTGCCACGATTTGTTAAATCCAGTTCAACAACATATTGCAAAAGAATTATTTTCATTAAATAGCAATAGTTTAGAAATAAAAGGCGATGAAATTTTTATGTTTCAAGCAAGTGACCAAGAAAAGGAAGTTTTTTTTGTTGCTAAAAAAATTTTAGAGCTTGTTTCAAATGGGGGAAAATTTTCAGAAATTGTTATAAATTGTTGTGATTTAAATGGTTATGAAAGCATTATAGAAAATATTTTCACAAGTTTTAATATTCCATTTTGGATTGACCAAAACATATCATTAGAAAAAACGGAATATTATAAGTTTTTAAAATATATTTTTGATGTTGTTTTGTGGGGTTATCAAACAGATGATGTTTTAAAAGTTTGTAAAAATGTTTTTTCTCCACTAACTGAAGAACAAAAAGAAGTTTTTGATTTTTATTCAAAAAAGTATGGCATTATAAACAATATGTGGAAAAATGAGATAAATTTAAAAAATGATGATGAAAATTTTTTGGAATTTAACAAACTTAAACACAGTTTTATTTCACCAATTATCACTTTTGAAAATGAGATAAATGCTTCAAAAACAATAAGTGATTTTTGTGAAAGTGTTAGAAATTTGATAAAAAACTATCAAATGGAAGAAAAAAATGAACAACTTTCGCTCTTTTTTGAAAATAAAAAAAATTTAAAGCAAGCTGGCATTTTTAGGCAATGTGGCGACAAGTTGGAAAAAGTGTTAACCCAGCTTGAAGGAATTTTGGGTGATGAAGAAATTAGCTTTTTGGAATGGATTGAAATGTTTTCGGTTTGTGTTAAAAGCTTAGAAATAGCGCCACTTCCAATGAGCATAAACAGTGTTTTGGTGGGGCAAATGCTTTCAACAATTTTTGAGCCAAACAAACATTATTTTGTTTTGGGTGCCACTAGCGACAAATTGCCAGCGTGGGTTAAAGACGTTGGAATAATTAGTGATTTTGACATAGCTATATTAAGTGAATTAAACATTTCTCCAACCATTTATGAGTTAAACAGAAGAACAGTTCTTAAAGTTTTGCAAAATATGACTTTGGCTGAAAAAAGTTTAACAATATCTATGCCACAAAATTATAAATCATCTCAAAATGAAATAAGCACTGTTTTAGAACAATTAAAAAATATGTTCAAATTAAAAACTGGTGAAAATTTGCCGATTGTTAATATTGATAAAATGCTTTTAGATAACAATGCTTTTGGTGGAGAAAAAAATAGATTTAACTTTTTGTTTCAGTCAAAAACAGACATACTAAAATTTTTGTCAGAGAACAAATCAAATTTTAATTTTGATTTTGATTTTTTCAAAAAATTAAATATAGATGAGAAAGCAAAATTTATTCTTAGTGATTATGATGGCGAAAAACCAATAAAGAGCGCAACTAAGTTGTTCTTTAAAAATGGATATACAAAAGCAACGGAGATAGAAAATTATTTTTCTTGCCCATTTTTGCATTTTGTTATGTATGGCTTAAAACTTAAAGAAAAGGAGCAAAACAAAGTTAGGCCGGTTGATGTTGGAAATATTTTGCACGATGTTGCCGAACGTTTTTTTAGATATAGCAAAGGTGAAATTTTAAATGATAATAGCATTGAAAATTTTGCTAAAAAAGCTTTTGAAGAAATTATATCAAAAAAACAATATGAACATCTCTTGTTTGGCCCTCAAAACAAAGCATTAGCTGAAGGGCTTAAAAAAGAAAGTGTAAGAATTTGTAAGGCACTAAACTATCACAACAAACACAGCAAATATAAAACAAAGTTTGCTGAAGCAAGTTTTGGAGAAAAAGATTTTGCTCCTATGCCACAAATTTATGTAAAAAAATTGAACAAAACATTTAAACTTAGAGGAAAGGTTGATAGAGTTGATTTTTGTGATAAAAAATTTAGGGTAATCGATTATAAAACGGGCAAAAATAAATCTGAATTTAAGATGTTAGATTTTTATATGGGAAACAAACTTCAACTTTTTATATATTTATATGCCATAAAAAATGGAATGGATGAAACCATACCCACAGGGGCTTATTATTTTCCACTTCGAAATGACTATCAAGAAGAAAACACATCATTTCCTTATGAGAGTTATTGTATGAATGGAGTGACACTTGATGATTATGAAAATTTCATTCTTCAAGATGATTTGGTTGATTATGAAAACAAAAAAAGTGGAATAATTGGATTTAGTTTGGATGCAAAAAAAGAAAATGTTAATAATAATGTGTTATCATTAAGGAAAAACGTAAATCTTGTTACTCAAAAAGAACTGTTAAATATGATTAAATATTCATATGAACTTTTTTCAAATGCTATTTTTGAAATTTTGAGCGGGAACATAAACCCAAAGCCAACAGAAGGGGCGTGCTTATATTGCCAAAGCAAAACTTTTTGCCCTTATTATAAAAAAGAAAATGCTTTGCCAAGAGAAAATAATTTTAAAATTGAGAGTGCTGAAATTTTTGAGGAGGTTTTAAACAATGAAAAAAGAGCTTAAAAAAGAACAAATTGAAACAATAAATTCTAAACAAAATTTAATTGTTTCGGCAAATGCTGGCAGTGGAAAAACTTTTGTTATGCTTCAAAGAGTTGTGAATTTTGTTGCGGAAAACAACTGTAGTGTGTTAGATTTTTTGCTTATAACTTTCACTGATGCGGCAGCTGGTCAAATGCGACAAAAGCTTCAAAGAGATTTATTAAAAAAATATAATGATTTAAACATCACCAAAGAGCAAAAAGAACACATAAAAAAAGAACTTAGTTTAATCTCTCAAGCAGATATAAGCACTATTCACACATTTTGTTATAAAATTATAAAAAAATATTTTTATGTTGTAAACTTAAGTGCAAGCGTTTCAATTTGTGATGAAGAATTAGCTAAAGCCCTTCAAGAAAAAGCTATGCAAAACACATTAAATTATTATACCTCAAAAGTTAATGAAGATTTTTTAGAGTTGTTTTCAAGCTATGACAGCAAAAGAAATTTTAGCACCATAAAAGAAATTATTTTAAAAATCTTTAAACACACTTCAAACGAAACAGACAAAGATTCTTTTAGAAAAAAGGTTGAAAGCGTTTATGAGGGAAATTTTGAAAATTCAAAAATTTGTGAAATAATAAATGATTATGTTTGTGAGATTTTTGAATATTATAACGGCGTGTTTGAGCAGGTTTTAAATGATGCTAACTATGCTGGTTTTCAAGAATTGGCCCAAAATTGTGAATTAATATTAAAAAACACAAAGCTTGTTTCAAGGAATAATTCTTTTAGAGAAAATCACAACATAATTTTTAACAAGTTTTCAAAATTTCCACAAAAATTTAAAGCAAAAGAAGGATGCGAAGACCTTATGGATTTTTGGGCTGAACAAAAAAGCAGTTTGGTTGCGGAAATAAAAGAAATAAAAACAAAATATTATTTAACAGATGACATAAACAAACTAAAACAAGATTTGTTGTGGTGTAAGAAAAATGTTAAAATGCTAATTGAAATGGAAGAAACTTTTGCTCAAAAATATGATGAGTTAAAAAGACAAAGAAATCTTTTGGATTTTGAAGATTTGGAGCATTATGCTTTAAATATATTAAAAGATAAAAACATTAGAGATGAAATCAGTCAAACATATAAACATATATTTGTTGATGAATATCAAGATGTGAACAACATTCAAGAAGCAATTATAAACAGTTTGTGGAATGAAAAATATAACACCTTGTTTTTGGTGGGTGACCCAAAACAAAGTATATATAGGTTTAGAAACACAAATCCAAAGATAATGCTAAATAAGCTTGAAACTTTTTGTGGGGATAACAAAAAATCCATAAATCTTTTACATAATTTTAGAAGTAATGAAAATATATTAAGTTTTGTTAACTTTGTTTTTTCAAAAATAATGACAGAAAAATTTTCTAACATAGATTATCAAAAAACAGGGTTGTTTTTAAAGGGACTGGAAGATTTTAAAAAGAATGATTTGCCCGTTGTTGAGCTTAATGTTATAAAAACCTCAAAAAAATGTGATGAAAAAGTTGTTCCAACAAAAGTTTATAGCGTTTTGGAAGCTGAAATTCAAAACAAAAGCGTAAATGAATATGCAAAACAAGAAGCTTTTGTGATTGCAAGCAAAATTTCTGAACTGATTTCAAGTGGCCACTTAATTTATGATGTTGATTTTGACCAAAACAACGGACTCAGAAAAATAAATTATAGTGACATAGCAATTTTATACCGCTCTAAGGGAAGTTATTTAAAAAGCCTTTTTGAGGAACTTAAGAAGTTTAACATACCACTAAAATCTGTTAATGGTGAAAATGTTTTGGAAGAATATGAAATTCAAGTTTTAATAAATTATTTAAAGTTAATAAACACAAGTCAAGATGAATATGCTTTGGTTGGATTTTTAACCTCACCAATTGTTGATATGTCGTTTGAAGAACTGGGGGATTTGAGGGAAGATAATGATTTAACATTTTTTGAAATTGTTAAACAAAATATAAGCAAAAACAAAAAAATCGAATATGCTTTTTCTTTGGTTGATATGGGCAAAGAAAATTTATATAATGAAAGCATTTATAAAGTGCTTGCAAATTTGATTGAAAAAACAAATTATGAAAGTTTAATTGGCTCTCTTGAAAATGGGGAAAGCAGAGTTTTTAATGTTAGGGCGTATGTTAATAGTTTGTTAACAAATTCTTACAACAATGATTTGGTGGCATATTTAAGTTCTGTTGAAGATGGTGATGAATTAAAAATTGAGGATAGTTTTTCTGGTCAAAAAGAAGCGGTAAATATTGTTACAATGCATCACAGCAAAGGGCTTGAATATCCTATTGTTTTTATGGTTGATATGGCGCACGAGTTTAGTTCAAAAGATTTAAGTGGCCCGTGCTTATTTAGCTCAGATTTGGGAATTGGCGTTCAAAAGTTTGACAAAGAAAACAGATATAAATCAAGCACTATAGCAAGGTCAGCAATAATTGTTGATGAAAACAAAAAACGATTTGCTGAAGAACTTAGAATTTTGTATGTTGGCTTAACAAGAGCAAAAAATCATTTGTATATAACAGGAAGAGCAAAGTTAGACAATTTAAGGCATAATGTTTGCGGAGAATATTTAAGAAAACAAAACAATTATATGTCTATTATTTTATCTTGCCTAAAAGATAGTGAGTTAGAGGCTATGCGTTTAGGAAAAGAAAAATTAACTATAAAAACAGAAAATGACAATAATTTTATCATAAATGTTTATGAGCCAAATGAAGAATGTGATGACTTAAATGTTGAAATTAATCATAAAGCATATAATTTTAGCACGCTTAGTGATGAAATTGAGAAAAATATTATAAAAATAGAATCAAACATTTCAAAAGAGTTAAAAAAGTCGGGAATATCATATAAAAGCAGTGTTTCCAGAATTATGGAAAAAGAGGATAATAAGGTTAGCTATTCATCTCAGCCACAAAAGTTTTTGTTAAATGAAGATAAAGTTTCAGCTGATGAAATTGGTGTTGCTTATCATAAAGCAATGGAAATTGTTCCGCTAAATCTAGAAAGCAAAGAAGAAATTGAAAAGTTTTTATCGCAAAATTTAACTTTTGATGTATTTAATTTGATAGATTGTGAAAAAATATTTAAGTGCGTTAAATACTTGCAAAAATGGGTTAGTGGCGCAGATAAAATAATTAGAGAAGGAAAGTTTTATTTAAACATACCTTACAACAAAATTGTTAAGTCAAGCGATGTTAGTGACAATATTTTAATTCAAGGAGTTGTTGATTTGGTTGTTATAAAAGGGGAGAATGCAATTTTAATTGATTATAAAACCAATAGGCAAAAAAATGATGATATTATGCGTGAAAAATATGAAATTCAGCTGGATTGTTACAAAATTGCAGTAGAAAATGCTTTAAAAAAGAAAGTAACTTGCAAAATTTTATATTCTTTTTTCAAAGATTGTGAAATATTGTTTGACAAATAATTTCATTATTTATTATAATAAAAGCAGAATTATCATTTTTTAAAAAATAGGAGATAAAAAAATGAGTGGTTATTTAATGGGAAATGTAATATACGGATTTTATAATTTCTTGCAAGATATTTTTAAAGGGGTTGATTTTGACTGGTTGTTTTTTATTGGCATAGGCCTAACCCTCGTGTTTATAATTGCAGGATTTATTCGTATGGCATTTAGTTTTGAAAGAAAAACAACAAGATGCATAAACAAAATAAATAGATATCTTTTGCAAAAGCCCGCAATAACTGATGACAATCTGGTGGAGTTTCATAAAATGCTTCAAAAGATGCCAAGAAGAATTCGTGACCGTTGGCAATTATACATATTGGAGCGTGACGGACTTCCAAGCAGATATTTAACAGCAGAATATTGTATTAGAAGACCACTTTCTAGCTCTATCTTAATAGGAATAAAACAACAAACAAAATTATTTGCAATTGTGTTGTCTATTATTTCTTATGTTATTGGATTGGGATTTTCGCTTGCAGGCTCTGTTAGTGACGCCACACAACTTGCCAATGTTTTGGATTACATAATTATTTATCCACTTATAACTCCTTTGGCAATAATGCTTTTATGTTCATTGTTTAGTATGATTGTAAGCATCAGATACAACGCTTATAATGCAAAACTATATAATATCTTTGCCGTGTTTGTCAGAAATTTAAACAGAGCAGTTGCAACTATGCCAGACAGTATTGATTTTGAAGTTTTGTTCACAAAACAAGAAATTGATGAAGGTATTCCTATTTTGAGAGAATACTTAGAAAAAGAAAATTTAGAAAAACAAAGATTGCTTGAACAAAGCAAATATGCTGCCATTGCTCACAGCCCATACAACTTTGAAGATTTGGGGGTTGATGGTGAACAACTTATATCTCGTGCTGTTGATGAAAGTGAAAACTTCTTGATGAAAAAGATTGGGCTTCAAAATGAAATTCAAGATTTTGAGAAAAAGCTTGCACAAGCTCAAGCCAATATGGATGAAATAGAAAAAGAGGCAAACAGAAAACTTCAAACAATAAAAGAAAATCTAGAGCGTTTAGACAAAGCTATATCTGAAACAACAAACCGTGTTGAAATAAACTATAACAGACGTCAGATAAAAGATGAAATGGAAAAACGTGCTGCAATTGAAAAAGATTTGAAGTCACTTTTGGCAAAAGAGCAAGTTACAATCAATGAATGCAATGCAGAGATTTTAAAGCGTAAGGATTTGATTGAAAAAGATAAAGATTCTGTTGAAGTTGCATTAAAATCAGAATACAACACGTTTGCAGTTAAAGTTTATGACACACTAAGTGAAAAGATAAATGAAGAAAACGCAGAAGTTGCAAAAGATTATCAATCACAAATTGTTGACCTTAAGGCAAAAATGCAAAACTTAGAAAGAGAAATTGAAACAAAAAATGCTTTGATTGCCGAAAGAGATTTGTTCATAAACACTCTTCAAGGAAATGTTAATTATGGCGGAGAAAATCTAAGCGGAAACAATCCTGACGCAAATGGAATTCCAGCGCAAGACCAGTCTTTGGTTACGGCTGAACAAAACTATATGACAAATGAAAACGTTCAGCAACAAAGTCAACAAGTTTATTATGATGAAAACGGAAATGCTATAGATTATTCACAATATTATGACGAAAATGGCAATCTGGTTGATTATTCGCAGTTCTATGATGAGAATGGAAATTTGATTGACTACTCTAAATATTATGATGAGAACGGAAATTATATAGGCCCAACGCAAGAAGAGTGGAACCAGATGTATGCTCAAGGGCAAGTGGCAAGTGAAAATGAGCAAGAACAGCCTTTGGATGAGCAAGCAAAGCAACAAGCTGAAAACACAGATAATAAGCAGGCTGAAAGCGAAGAACAAAAAGAACCTAAAAATGATGAAAAAGAAGATTTAAATGAGGCTGAAGAATCTGCTATGATTGAAGAGGCTACTTTAGAAGCTTTAAATTCTCAAGAAGCTGAGAAAACTGAGCAACCAGAACCAAAACCACAAATTGAAGAAAAAACTGAAAAAGAAGCAAAAAACACAAATGAGCCTACCAAGCCAATGGCCATAAATGCGCCAGAAAATGAAGCAAAAGAAGAGAAAAAGCCAAGAAAGCCAAGGGCAAAAAGCAGGGCATTAGACAAGAGAAAACCAAAATCCACATCAAAGCCAAAGACCAAAAAACCTGCCACAAAAAAGAGTGGAAACAAAATAAATGTTGCTGATGAAAGTGTTAATTATGCTATTTCAAATTCAAAAGATGATTTTGAAGAAATTCAGAAAAAGATTGACGAAGAAAGTGAAAAAATAAAACAAAACAAAGATGAACTTCAAGACCAAATAGACAAAGCTTTAAACAAAATAGAAAAGTCAAGCACAGAAAACAGCAGAGAAAAAAGCATTAAAAAGATTAAAGAATTGATTGAACAGCTAAAAGAAAAAGCAAAACAAGCAAAAGCAAATGGGGCATCAAAAGAGGAAATCAAAAACATAAATGCGTCTGTTGCCGAACTTGTTGAAGCTATAACAAAGTTTTCAACCAAAAAATAAAATAATATTTAAAAAATAGAAGCGGGAAAAGAGAAAAGAGTGTTAACACTCTTTTTTCTTTTTTAATGATAACCTTATCTTTATTTTGTCTAATAAAAAATTAAAAAACAAAATTCCAAAAACATAAGTTAAAACTGCATAAAGTCTAATTTGTCCATAGCAAAACAAAACGCAAACAACAAAAAACAAAAGGCTTGCAAAAAAAGCACAACAAAAATCAAAAATAACAACAAGCCATTTTTGTTTTATTTTTGTTTTTAATATTTTTAAAGGGATATAAAAAACTGTTAAACAAAAACAAAATAACAAGATATACAAAAATATAAATCCTTGATTTATGGTTTCAAAAAGCATTATTTAAAAATCCTTTTAAAAAATGGCTTCTTTTTTGGTTCATATTTTAAGCTGTCGATTTGCCCTTCAATGTCAACAATCCCTTGCCCGACATCAAGTTTTTTTATGTGCATATTTTTTCCAGTGATTATAAGTGGCTGGTTCATAGCAACACAAACTATTTGATTTTCATTTGTGCTTTCAACTTTTTGTATGCCAGTCATCTGCAAAAATTTTCTTGCATCGCAAATAATTTTATGATTTAATATAATTTCTTCCATATTTTCCACCTTTTTTATTAAAAAATATATGCAAGCAAGTTTTTAAATATTTACTTTTTTAAAAATTATGTTATAATAAACACTAAGAGGTTAATTATGAAAATATTACAAGATTTATCTTTAAGTGAGTTAGAAAGTGTTCTAGATGAGTGGGGCGAACCTAAATATAGAGCAAAACAAATTTTTGAAAATATTTATTTAGGCAAAAAAATTGAAGAAATAACAAATATTCCAAAAAGTTTAAAACAAAAACTGGAAGAAGAGTTTGTTGATGAACCCATAAAAATTTATCAAGTTCAAACAGACAAAGATGGAACGCAAAAGTTTGCCTATTCCCTTTTTGATGACAACATAATTGAAGGTGTTTTGATGAAATATAAATATGGCAACACACTTTGCGTTTCAACTCAAGTTGGATGCAGTATGGGGTGCAAATTTTGTGCGTCTTCACTAAATGGCAGAGTTCGAAACTTAAGTGCAGGTGAGATTTTAAGTCAAGTTTTGGTTGTTAACAAATTGCTTGGAGGAACGGTTAAAAAAAGAGAGATAACAAACCTTGTGTTAATGGGCAGTGGTGAGCCGTTAGACAACTACTCTAATGTAACAAAATTTTTAAAACTTGTAACAAGCAAAGATGGCATAAACATTTCAGCAAGAAATATTTCTTTATCAACTTGTGGAATTGTTCCAAACATAAAAAATTTGTCTAACTTGGGGCTTCCAATAATTTTAACAATATCACTGCATGCCCCAAATGATGAAATAAGAAAAAAGATTATGCCAATAGCAAACAAATATAAAATTTCAGAAATCATTTCTGCAAGTAAAAATTATTTTAACAAAACTGGAAGAAGAGTTATTTTTGAATATGCTTTAATTAGTGACGTAAACGATTCAAAAGAATGTGCCAAAGAACTAGCATTTTTGTTAAAAGGCTTTCCAACACACATAAACTTAATTCCTTTAAATGAAGTTGAAGAAAGAAAACTTAAAACAGTTTCAAGAAAAAAAGCAGAAGAATTTTTAGCTGTTCTAAAAAAATATGGAGCCTCAGCAACAATCAGGAGGACAATAGGTGAAAATATTGACGGAGCTTGTGGGCAACTTAGAAACAAGATTCTAAAAGAAAACAATAAAAAAAATTAAGTTATTTTGTCAAAAAATAGCTTTTTTTATTTGTATGTTTTCTCTTGTCAACTTTTGTTTTTTGTGTTATAATAATTTTAAATTAGTTAACTTTAACAAGCAACTGATTTACTAAAAATGGGGGAATTTGGTGTGCTTAGAAAAAAGCTCACAGCGTTTTTGGTATTTTGCTTGTTTTATTTTTGCTTTTAAGGAGATTTTGATATGAAATTAAAAATGTTTAGAGTTCAGAACTTTCGTTCTTTTTCAGATTCTGGTTGGATAACTTGTCAGGATATCACTGCCGTAACTGGAGTTAATGAGGCAGGGAAGAGCAACCTATTAAAAGCCCTTTGGAAGCTTAAGCCAGCTTTTCAAACTGACAACAAAATTTTAAATTCAGATTTGCCAAGAGATAGAATCGATGAACTTATGGATGCAGAAAGGCTCCCCGAATTTGTGAGTGCAAAATTTAAGCTAGAAACAAGAGATTTATCTCTTTTAAGAAAATATTTTCCAACCATTCATCCATTTGATTTTGTAACAATAACAAGAACGCTATCTGGAAAATATTTTGTTGATGTTCCGGTTGTTGTGCCAGAAGAGAAGAAAGAAAAGTTAAATGAATTTATCATAAAAATAATGCCAGGATTTATTTATTATAGCAACTATGGAAATTTGGATAGCAACATCTATCTTCCTCAAATGCTTTCAAGTTTTAACAAAAAAGGAGTTAATGCGCTAACTCCGGCTAAGAAAAGAACAATAAAATTACTACTTATGTATGTTGGAATAACTCCAGAAATGTTAAAAGAAGATTTGCCACTTCTTTTCAGTGAGGCAAAAAATGAAAAGTTAACATCAACTCAGCTTTCAGAATTAACCAAAAAGAAAGAAGAATATCAAAAGCTTTTCGACAATGCTGGAATTAGGCTTAGCCAAGAATTTTCTGAAATGTGGAGGCAAGGTGACTATAAATTTCAGTTTATCTTTGAAGGAGACAGCTTAGAAATTTTGGTTACTGATTCTATGGGAAATTCAGCTCCTCTTGAAGAGAGAAGTGTTGGTATGCAATGGTTTTTGTCTTTCTTTTTGGTATTTTCACTTGAAAGTAGGCTTTTTTACACAAACACAATATTACTTTTAGATGAAAGTGGAATGACTCTTCACGGGCTTGCTCAGCAAGATTTGGTCCACTTTATGGAGCAGTTATCACAAAAAAATCAAATTGTTTACACAACACACTCAAGCTTTATGATTCCAACAGAGCATTTAAACAGAGCAAAAGTTGTTTATAAAGATAAATTTGGCCACAGCATGGTTTCAAATGAGCTAAAGTTAAACAAAGAGCAAAGCAACAAAGCTTCACTTTTGCCAGTTCAAAGTGCAGTTGGCATTGAAGTTTCAAGGTCTATATTAAACAGTTGTGACCCAATTATTGTTATGTCTGAAAGTGACCAATACTTATTAACAACAATGAAAAATTATTTAACAGGAAGGGGCAAAATAAAAACAAATAATGATGTTGTTTTTGTTAGTGCTGGAATAAATGGGGTGGACGGAATTGCTCAGATTTTGTCTGAAGACAGCGAACTTCCAAAAGTGTTTTTGTCTGACCTTAAAACCACAGAAAAAGTGTTTAAATATTTAACCTCAAACACATATTTTGATGAACAGAAAAAAATTATTAAATTAAGTGATTTTGGCAAGTTTGAAACACTGGAAGATGTTATTCCATATGAACTTTTTGCAAGGGCCGCTGGAAGTTATTTAATAAGAATTTTGGATGCAAATTTTGAACTGGAAACAGGCAAGCCATTTATTTGCCAAGTTGAGGAGTATGCAAAACAAAATGACTACACTTTGCCAGCAAATTATAGAGATGAAATTGCAAAGAGAATAAAGTCATTTATAAGCAAAAACTTTAAGGAAATAAAGATTGACCGTCCAGTTAAAAAATTGTGGATAAATATTGTTGAAAAACTTATTTAAGATAAAGGGGAATTTTTACCCCTTTTTCTATTTACAAACGCCAATATTTTTGATAGAATAGTTGTCGAGGTGAAAAATGGATAAGAAAAAGGTTGTTATAGGGATTGCTTGGACTTATGCCAACAGTGATATTCACTTAGGGCATATTTGTGCTTATATTAGCGGAGATATTTTGGCAAGATATCACAGGCTTTGTGGAGATGACGTTTGCATGGTTAGTGGAACTGATTGCCATGGAACGCCAATAACCGAAAGAGCGTTAAAAGAAAAAACAACGCCACAAAAAATTGTGGATAGATATCACGAACAATTTTCAAAGGTTTTAGAGGGGCTTGGATTTAGTTTTGATGTATATACAAAAACAGCCAGCCCATATCATCACGAAAAATCAAAAGAACTTATTTTGGCTCTTCAAAAAAATGGATATTTATATCCAAAAACAGAACTTGCGTCATATTGCCCAAATTGTAAAAAATTTGTGTATGACCGTGAAGTTGAGGTTGTGTGTCCAAAATGTGGAGAAGTTAGCAAAGGTGACCAATGTGACCACTGTTCTTATGTTTTTCAAAGCTCTGACCTTTTAAAATCAAAGTGCCGAATTTGTGGAAATTTAACTGAAATAAAAGAAAACACAAATTTATATTTTGCGCTTTCAAAATTAGAGCCAGAAATGAGAGAACATTTTAACAAATGCCGTAAGTTTTGGAGAAAAAACAGCATAAATGAAACAGAAAAGTTCCTGAATGAAGGGCTTGTTGATAGGGCAGTTACGCGTGACCTTAATTGGGGAATTGAAATTCCAATTGCTGGATATGAAGACAAAAGAATTTATGTTTGGGTTGAAGCGGTTTGGGGATATGTTAGTGCAGTTATGAAATATTGCGATGAACAAAAAGAAAAAGGCGTTAAAAACCCTTTAAAATGGCAAGATTTTTGGTATGACCACAATGATGACAGCAATCTTGTTTATTTGTGCCACGGAAAAGACAACATTGTTTTTCACACCATAATTTTCCCAGCTCTTCTTAAAGCGTTTGACCAAAAGATGTTTTTGCCAAATGTTTGTGTTGCAACTGAATTTATGAACATAAACAGTGAAAAAATATCAAAAAGTAAGGGCAATGGTTGGCCAATGCTTGATATGCTTAAAAAGTTTGATGCCGACAGCTTGAGGTTATACACCATTGCAAATGGTCCAGAAAAGAGAGATTCAAATTTCACTTTTGAAGATTATCACGCTCTTCACAATGGTGAAATTGTGAACAAATATGCAAATTTTGTTAACAGAACTCTAAATTATAAAGGCTTGGATGGGTTCATTCCTAGCGGAGTTGTTGACAGTGGAATAAAAATGATGGTTGCAGAAACATTTAAAAACACTGCAAAAAACATAAAAAGTTTGAATTTTAGGGATGCTTTAGCTCAAGTTTTTGAGCTTGTTGACATTTCAAACAAATATTATGACACCAAAAAACCTTGGGTTTTGTTTAAGGAAGATAGCAAAGAATTTAACAATGTTATGGCAACTTGCGCTTTTGTTATAGCAAACTTGTCTGTTTTGTTTGAGCCATTTATGCCTTTAAGTTCACAAAAACTAAGAAATTATCTAAATATAAACAACATAAAATGGGATGTTGTTGATTTTGTTGGTGGCAAAAACTTTGGCAAGTTTGAACCATTGTTTAAGAGGTTAACATCTGATGATGTTATGTAAAGGTATAGATTTCCTATACCTTTTTTATAAGAAAAAAGTTTTAAGGAGTTTTTATGATTATAGCAATTGATGGAATATCTGGGTCAGGTAAGTCAACATTAGCAAAAAAATTGTCAGCAACGCTTGATTATGGATTTTTTAGTGCAGGTTCTTTTTATAGGGCAATAACGCTGGAGGCGCAAAGGGAGAATATAGGCGAAAATCAAGATGAGAAGCTTTTGTGTATGATGCAAAACATTGATATCAAAATAATTTATGGCACAAATGGAGAAAACAGAATTTTTGTTTATGGCGAAGATGTAACAAACTTGTTACACACTGAAGAAATAAGTGAAAATGTGTCAAAATATTCTCAAAAGCCATTCATAAGAGAAAAAGTTAGAGATTTTCAGCGAGATGTTAAAAAAACCAACAAAAATATAATAATGGAAGGGCGAGATATTGGCTCAGAAATTTTTCCTGATGCAGACCTAAAGATTTATGTGACTTGCGATGTTGAAACAAGAGCTAAAAGAAGATGTTTAGAATATTTAAAAAAAGGTGAAGATGTTAATTTAGACCAAATAAGGTCAGAACTTGTTGAAAGAGATTATAGAGATATTAACAGAAAAATTAGCCCATTAAAAAAATGTGACGGAGCTTTGGTTGTTGACACAACAAATTTGTCAATAGATGAATGTGTTAACACGGTTATGCAAAAAGTTTATGAAATTCAAAAAAATGCAAGGCAAAAAGTTGAAAGTGTGGTTGAAAGTTCAATTCCCCCTCAAGAAGAAAAGAAAAATGTTCCAGATGAAAGAAATTTGCAATAAAAATATGAATTTTTAAATTAAAAAATCCTAAATTTTAGGATTTTTTTTGTTTGTAAAGCTTAAATAAGTTATGTTAAATAACAAAACATAAATTTTAATTTTAATTTTTTGAATTCAAAAATTATATATTTTTATAAAAATTTGTTTAAAATATTTGTTAATTAGCTTTTTCTATGTTTTTATAAGCGATTAATGGCAAAAATATCTCTTCTTTTGTTAGCCCCCCATGAGCTCCAATTGGCTGAGCTGTTGATTGTTTATACATTGTTGTGTAACACAAATTTGCCTTTCCAATGCTAACAAGCCAAAAATCTCCAAAAAAGTCATCACATTTTGGGTGAGGGGTGCCTGTTCCAAATAAATTCATTTTTAAAACTTCTTTTTTAGAGAACAAAACAAACTCATCCTTAAAATATTTTTTAACAAGCTTTTTAAATTCTTTTTCTTTGCCTTTCTTAACAAACAAGTTAAAAGCCCTAGGTCCGCCAGTTGGGGGCATTGAAAGGGTGTTATCTAAATCTGGATAATCGTGAAGGTCAAAAACTTTTTCAACATAACTTTGTCCGTGGTCAGCAGAAATTAAAAAAGTTGTGTCAGGGCAGTTTTTTGCCAAATTTTCAATTTCAGCATCTATTTCTAAAAGTAAGTTTTTAACCTCATCGCTGTGTGGACCATAGTGGTGCATAGTGTTGTCTGGGTTGTTGTGATAGGCATAAATAACTTTTTTGTCATCAAGAGAGCATAGTGTTTTTAAAAGTTCACACATCTCAGAAAAAGTGTCATAAGTTATTTGAGTTATGTTTCCAAACAAATCTCTGGCTTCTTTTATGCTAACGCCATAAGCTTTGACTTTGCCTTTTGTTTTTTCTTCAATTTTTTCAAAAATATTGCAAAATCCCAAAACATTTTGAGCAATGTTTGGAAGAATGGTTGGCTTTCTTGAATAAGCTCCAGTGTTTAGATATAAATTAACACTTTCTCCAACTTCTTTAAAATATAAAAACAAAGAAAGCCACCCGTGTTCAATTGGGGTTAGGCCTGTTTTATATGACATTGTTCCAGCTGTTGTGGTTGTTGGAAAAATTGAAGTTATTTGTTTTATGGTGTTTTTTCTTAAAAAAGAGTCTTCTGGTAAGTTGTTTTTTATAATGTCTTCACTCATTCCATCCAATAGCATTACAACAATATTTTTTGTTGGAGATTTTAATATCTCATCCACTTCTTTTAAGGTGTTATGGCCAGTTTCAACCTTAAATTTTTTTGCAACAGAACTTATCATATTAACATAGCAGTTAGAGTAATCTGGTAAATAATATTTTGCCATTAATAAAGCTCCTCTTCATTAACTTTTCCACCACACTCCAAAATTGCGTCATCAATTATTTTGTCGTCAAATCCCGCTTCAAAATAAGCTAGTCTTAAAGCTTTTATGTATTCATCGCTAGGAATTTGAGGGTCTAATTTAATTTTTAAGAAATAAATATAACCGGTTATTGGTTTGCCGTTAAAAAGAGCCTTAACTTTTTGTTTTTTGTAGGCATAAGGGAATTTTTCAAAATTGTCTAATGTGAACCTATCTGTTGGCATCAAGTCATAAATGGCGATAGGGAGCCTTGCACCCTTCTTTTTTTGGATTGTTGCAATAGCGTGATTAGGGAAGCCCCTAAATTTTAACTCAAAATTTTCTAATTCGCCATATCCAATAAAAACAGCACTTTCAGAATGACTTTTCATTTCTGATTGAGAAATGTTTGTCCCGTATGCAAAAAATGTAATATTTAAATCTTTTTGTTTCATAATTTCCTCCTTTAAAACAAAACAAAACTTAAAGCAATCAATATTATTGCTAGATAATATGTTCCTAAATTATAATAATATAAACTTCTTTTTGAATTTTCTTTAAAATAAATTAAAGAAAGTATTAAATCGCTCACAAAAAACAAAACAAATCCACAAAACATAACAATATAAAAAGCGCTAAATCCTTTTATGAGCATAGACGCAAAGCTTATGGCAAGTGATGTTGAAAGCATAAAAGTGTAACAAAGAATCACCAAAGTGCTTTTGCTATAGTTTAGTTTCATTGGTTTTTGAATTAAATAAATAACTCCAACCATTAAAATTGCAAACAAGAAGCAAAAAGCAAGATAAAGCCCGTTTCCTGGAATTAACAAAATCATTGCAATCACAAAAAACAAATGTGCCAAAGAAAATGAAATTGAGCCAGAATTTATGATTTTATATTTGTCACCCTGTTTAAACTCTAACAAAGCCAGCAAAACATCTCCAAACAAGCAAAAAACAAGACCAATAACAAATAGTAAGCCAGCACTAGAGCTAAGACAATTTGATTTAAAGCTTGCATAAAGAGCCAAACAAACAACGCTTATTGATGCCATTCCTTTTAAAAATAGGCTAAGAAGTGGCTGTTTTTCATTTTGTAGAGCAACAAAAAGGCAAGATAATGCAAAAGTTATAATTAAAAGAACATAAAATATAGCCATTGTTTTATCTCCTTTTATAGTATTATAATTTTTTTTTGTTAAAAAGTAAAATATTTTTAACTATAAATAGTTAAATTTTATAAAAAGCTTAAATAATTATGCCCTTTAAAAAAATTTTAATAATACTTAAATTTTTTATAAAACTATTGTGTATTTTTTAAAAATTGACAAACTTGTTTAATTTTTGTATAATTAAACAAGGCTCAAGGAGCAAACTGTTTAATTTTTGTATAATTAAACAAGGCTTATGGAGCAAACTTGTTTAATTTTTGTATAATTAAACGAGGCTCAAGGAGCAAACTGTTTAATTTTTGTATAATTAAACAAGGCTCAGGGAGCAAACTGTTTAATTTTTGTATAAATGAGCTGGTGGAGGTAAAAATGTTAAAAAGAGAAGATAATCCGTTTCTTTTTGATTTAATAAGAAAAAATTATGAAGATATTGACTGGGATGATTTGGGAATAAAAAGCCCAGGGAAGATAACAAACAATCAAATAACAGACACTCAAGCAAAACATATAACAAGTTTAAATTTTGATATAGATAAAAAATCTTTTGACGAAGCAAAAGAAAAATATAGCCTAAAAGGAATTGAAAATTTTAAAAATTTGGAATCTTTAAAAATTCATTTTAAAAATGAAATTGATTTGCTAGGCTCTTTTAATTATTTTTATAACAATTCAAAAAATTTAACAAAATTAACAGAATTAGATATTAACAATGACACTGTGGGGTTAAATTTCGATATTAAAAACAATAGCGTAACTCACACATTTAAAAATTATTCATCATTTGACAAACTTGTTGAAAACAATGAAAAAACTGAACAAGAAATATCAAACACATTAAAAAATGGCTTTGAATATAATGCTGTTCTAAATTTAAACGAGGCTGTAACAAATGTTGAAAAAGCCATAAATGAAGTTTGCAACAATATTGAACCAATAAAGCTTCAATTGGATATGAAAACATATTTTCGCTTAGAAAAAAACAATCCAAATTTGTTTAAAAAACTTAATGATGAAAATTGCCAGATTTATGTAACTTATGAGACGATGCCACTAAAAATGTCTGAGATGAGTAAAATGCAAAAAGATATAAAAAGCGTTATAAAAGATGTGACAAACACAAATGATAGTGATTTAGACAAAATTTTTAAAGTTTATCAATATGTTTCAAAAGCAATTGCCTATGACCATAAAAATTTGGACTTAACTCAAAAAGATGAAGATTATTTTTTAGGAAAAATAAATGAAGATAAAAGCATTGTTGAAAAATTAAAAAAAATAGACAAAAAATCATTAAAACAAAAAATTCGTTCACCATATTATGCGATGTTAGACAAAACAGGTGTTTGCACAGCTTCATCAAATTTGTTTAATGCTTTTATGCTTGAAATGGGATATGATGCACAGCCTTGTTATGTTGGAACAAAAGAAAACAGGCTTAACCACCAAATTTCAAGAGTTTTGCTTCCTAATAAAAATTGGTATTATTTTGACCCAACATGGGATGACGGAAACCGGCCAAAACATTTTGCAAAAACAAAAGATGAAATTTCAACGATTTATAAAGCAATTGATGCACGAGAAAACAATATTATCTCAGGCGAGCATATAAATTCAGATGAATTGTATGATAACACCAAACAAGACATACAAGTTGTTGAAAATTCTCACAAGAGCCCAATCAGAAGAATTTTGGATGCTATTCACAGATTTAAAAATTGGATTAAATCACCTTTTCAACACTCAAAAAATGTTAAAGCAAACACCCCAAACAAAGAACGGCAATTAGCGGCGTAAAATTTAATCTTTTTATTAAAAAATAATATAGGTTTAATAGATTTAAAAAAGAAGAGAACACTAAAATCAAACAGTGTTCTTTTTGTGTTTTAAACAACAAAAATCAAAAAACTCTTTTTATTTTTAAATTATGATTGATTTTTTTGAATATTTTTGATATAATAAAATTATGCAGGTATAGTTTAGTGGTAGAACGGGTGCTTCCCAAGCACTTAATGAGGGTCCGATTCCCTTTACTTGCTCCAATAAAAGTCGCCTTTATGGCGATTTTTTTAATATAAGTTTATTATCTTTAAATTTTTTCTTTTGGCATAATAAAATATTTTTTTGGCTCCGCTTTTATAACTGTTTATGTCAACATAACAAATCAAAACATTTGAACAATCAATCATTTTTTTGTTGCTTGATGTGATTTTGTTTTTAAAATATTCTAATTCAGTTTCAAACATAACAATATTAGCATCTTTATAAGGAGTGTAATTTTCTTCAAAATTATTTTTGTTTTGTGAGTGAATTTTGCTTAAACTTGTAACAACAACTTCAATTTTTATATCATATATTTTTTTAAGTTCTCTCAAAACTTCTAGGGTGAGTTTGTCAAAATCTCCATAAACACCAACCATAAAATTTATGTTCCCATTTTTTATTTCATTTTCTATTGCTGTTTTTAGTTTTTGTTTTATATCTTTTAAAACCAGTCTATGTCCGATAAAAGCAACTCTTCTCATAAAGCACCACCTTTTTGTTTCAGTATAACAAACAAAACACAAAAAGTGAACTAAAATTATATAAAATGTTCACTATTCGTTATATATAAAAATCTAACATATAACAACTATAATGCTATATAATATATATGATAATTATATAGGGGGTGTGGTCGAATGGATGTTTTATCTAGAATAAAAGAATTACAATCCACAAGACATATATCAACTTATGAACTTGCAAAAAGAAGTGGAGTTGCGGTTAACACAATTTACAATTGGGAAAGATTAAATTATTCTCCAACACTAGACACCTTAGAGCTGATTTGTGAAAAGGGTTTTGGAATATCACTTGCTCAATTTTTTTCGATTGGGAATGAAGTTATTGTGGCGGATAAAGATATGCTTGAAATGCTTGAGGGTTATCAAATGCTGTCAGACAAACAAAAAGATGCGGTTAAAACTGTTATTTTAAGTTATAAAAACAAATAAAGCGGTTTTTTATAACAAATTTTAAAGTGTTTTTTAACACTTTTTTATTTTTATCATATATTTTTTTGGAGGATTTTATGATAAGAATAGGAATTGTTGGTTATGGAAATTTGGGTAAGTCTGTTGCAAGAGAACTAAAAAACAATAGTGATATGATTTTGGTTTGCATATTTTCAAGAAGAGATAAAAAACTTTTTAAAGATGAATATTTTTTTGATAGCTATAACAACATAAAAAGTTATAAAGGCAAAATTGATGTTATGATTATGTGTGGAGGCAGTCAAAAAGATTTGCCGGAGCAGAGCCCTGAAGTTTTAAAAGATTTTTGCATCATTGACAGTTTTGACACTCACCAAAAGATTTTAGAGCATCTAAAAAAACTAAACAAAGTTGGAACGCAAAACAAAACTTTGGGTTTATGTTCTTGCGGGTGGGACCCAGGATTATTTTCTTTGATGCGGGTTTTGTTTTCTAGCTTTTCAAAAAATTCACATTTCCACACTTTTTGGGGAGATGGCATAAGTGAAGGGCATAGTGATGCAATACGAAAAATTGACGGCGTTTTGGACGCTAGGCAATACACAATATTAAACAAACAAGCTTTAAACTTGGTTCGGAGCGGAAAGCGGGTTAATTTAAGCCCAAGCGATAAACATAAAAGAGAGTGTTATGTTGCAATAAAAAAAGGAGCTAAAAAAGATGAAATAGAGCAAAAAATAAAATCAATGCCGTATTATTTTTTAGATTATGAAACAAATGTGCATTTTTTGCCACAAAAAAAGCTTGAAAAAGAGCATAACAAGCTTTATCATGCAGGTGTTGTTTCAGGTTTTTTTGATTCTAAAAGTGGAAACGAAAGTTTTTTTGAATTTTCATTAAAATTAGATAGCAATCCAGATTTCACCGCATCGGTTTTGATTTGTTTTTCTAGGGCGGTTTATAGGCTTTATCAAGAAGGAAAAGTTGGCTGTTTGTCTGTTTTTGATGTTCCGTTTAAATATTTGTCGCCAATTTGTTATGAAGAACTCATAAAAAGTTATTTATAAGAATTTTATATGCCAAAAACTTTGCTAAAAAATAGCAAAGTTTTTTTAAATTTTTTGCTTTCAGTTGTTGACACTAGGGGGGGGGGGGTAATGGTATAATGAAAATGACTGTTAAAAATGGGCTTGGCAGCAAAAAATATAAAAAAGGAAAAAGGGGAAAAGAATGAACAAAACAAAACATTTAAAAACACTGTTTTTGTCTGTTGTTTTTATGGTTGCAATATTTTTTTGTGGCTTTGTTTTTTCTGCTTGTGACAACAATCCAAAAGATGAACCACAAACAATAGATAACACACAACAAACAACAGATGATAAACAAACAAAAGACGACACACAAACAACAGATGGTGAGCAAACAGTTTGCACAATAACTTTTGAAACAGATTCTGGAAGCACTTGTGAGCAATTAAGCGTAAATAGTGGCCAGTCTTTAAATGAAGCAAATTTAAGTTTGCCAACACCAGAAAAAACTGGTTACACTTTTGTTGGTTGGTTTGTTGATAGCCAAAAAACACAAGAATTTAATTTAAACATAAAAATAACACAAAACCAAACACTTTATGCAAAGTGGATTTCAAATTCATATACTTATACTATAACTTATAACTTAGATGGAGGAAATCTTAGTAAAACAAACCCTACCAGTTATACTGCTGAAAGTAATATAAAATTAAACAATCCGACAAAAGAAAATTATACCTTTGTTGGTTGGAGAGGGACAAATTTAGAAACACCAGCAGAATCTGTAACAATCCAAAAAGGCTCATATGGAGATAGAATATACACAGCCGTTTGGAAGCTAACTCAATACACAATAACATGCGTTGCAGACGGGGAAATTGTTAACACAATAACTCAAGATTATGGAACAGCAGTTTCTGCTCCAACAGAGCCAACAAAAGATGGGTTTAGATTTGCAGGTTGGTATAGCGATGAAAATCTCACGCAATATTATACCTTCACAACAATGCCAGCAGGGGGTATTAGAATTTATGCAAGTTGGGTTGATGGGGATTTAAAATTCGCTGATAAATATTTCAACGGTCGTTATTACAATGAATATGTAGTTTCTGTAGAAAATAAAGATTGCACATCAATAACAATTCCAAGCACTTTTAAGAATCTGCCAGTAACAAGTATGAGTGATTTTTATGATTGCACTAAGTTAACAAGTATAACAATTCCAAATAATATTACCAACATAAGTAATGGGGTTTTCAAAGGTTGCACAAATTTAGCGGAGATTGTTGTTGAAGAAGGAAACACTGTGTATGATAGCAGAGATAATTGTAATGCGATAATAAAAACAGAAACAAACACACTTGTTGCAGGTTGTAAAGCAACAACAATTCCAAATACTGTAACCACAATTGGTTCTGAAGCTTTTCAAGGATGCATAAGTTTAACAAACATAACAATTCCAGCAAGTGTGATGATGATAAACGATAATGCATTTTATGGTTGCAGTGGCTTAGAAAGTATAACTTTTGCTGAAGGTTCTCAATTAACCACAATTGGTTATAATGCTTTTGAGGGTTGCACAAGCTTAACAAGCATAACCATTCCGGCAAGTGTAACAAAGATAAACGATGAGGCATTTTTTAGTTGCACGAATTTAGTGGAGATTGTTGTTGAAGAAGGAAACACCGTGTATGATAGCAGAAATAATTGTAATGCGATAATAGAAACAGAAACAAACACACTTATCGTAGGTTGTAAAAACACAACAATTCCAAATACTGTAACAACAATTGATTCTGGTGCTTTTAGAAATTGCACAAGCTTAACAAGCATAACCATTCCAGCAAGTGTAATATATATAGGTAATACTGCATTTTTTGGCAGTGGCTTGGAAAGCATAACTTTTGCCGAGGGTTCTCAGTTAACAGCAATTGGTGGTGTTGATTTTCGGGGTTCTTTTGGATTTTGCACAAGCTTAACAAGCATAACCATTCCAGCAAGTGTAACAACGATAGGCTGGTGTGTGTTTGATGGTTGCAGTGGCTTAAAAAGCATAACTTTTGCCGAGGGTTCTCAGCTAACCACAATTGGTTCTGGTGCTTTTAGAAATTGCACAAGCTTAACAAACATAACCATTCCGGCAAGTGTAACAACAATAGGCGAGCTTGCATTTTCTGGCAGTGGCTTAGAAAGCACAACTTTTGCCGAGGGTTCTCAGCTAACCACAATTGGTAATAGCGCTTTTGAGGATTGCACAAGCTTAACAAGCATAACCATTCCGGCAAGTGTAACCAATTTAGGCTATTATGCATTTATGGGTTGCAGTGGCTTAGAAAGTATAACTTTTGCTGAGGGTTCTCAATTTACAACGATAGGCCATTATGCATTTAGGGGTTGTAGAAGCTTAACAAGCATAACCATTCCAGCAAGTGTAACAACAATAGGCGAGCTTGCATTTTCTGGTAGTGGCTTAGAAAGTATAACTTTTGCCGAGGGTTCTCAGCTAACCACAATTGGTAATAGCGCTTTTAACGGTTGCAAAAGTTTAACAAGCATAACCATTCCAAACACTGTAACAACAATAGGCGATTCTGCATTTTTTGGCAGTGGTTTGAAAAGTATAACCATTCCAGCAAGTGTAACCAGTATATACAGTGGTGCGTTTAATGGTTGCACAAATTTAGCGGAGATTGTTGTTGAAGAAGGAAACACCGTGTATGATAGCAGAGATAATTGTAATGCGATAATAAGAACAGCAACAAATACACTTGTTGCAGGTTGTAAAGCAACAACAATTCCAAACACTGTAACAAAAATTGGTTCTCATGCTTTTGAAGGTTGCACAAGCTTAACAAGCATAACCATTCCAGCAAGTGTAACCACTATATACTGGGGTGCATTTTATAATTGCTCTAATTTAGAAAAAGTTTATTACATGGAAACAGAAACTAAAAAAGCAAACATAAGTATAGATAATAATAATAATACTGCTTTAACCAATGCCACATGGTATTACTTCACAGGAAATGGAGCAAATGAAACAGAAGTTGGAAATTGGTGGTATTATAAAAACGGCAAAATCATAGAAAAAGTTGTTACAGCTCAATAAAAAACAAATGTTTAAATTTTGTGAAAAATAAACAAAGTTAAACAAAACAAAAATAAGAAAAGACAAGTTCTTTTCTTATTTTTTATATTTTTTATTTATTTTTTCAAATTTTGAAGGTGCGTAAGTGAAATCAAAAGCCCAAGCTTGCCATATTCATAAGTGAGGCCACCTTGCATATAGGCGGTGTAGGGCGGAGTTATTGGGCCGTCACAGCTAAGCTCGATTGTTGAGCCGGAAATAAAGCTTCCACTTGCCATAATTTCTTTGTGTGGATAGCCAGGCATTTCGCTTGGAATTAAAGTTACAAAATTTTCTAACGCCACCCCTTTTTGAATGCCTCGGCAAAATTCAATAAGCTCGTTTTCGCTATGAAGATTTATGGTTTGAACAATATCGCATCTTTGTTCGTTATATTTTGGGCTAACATTATAGCCAAGTTTTTCAAGCATATAACTTGCTAGGGTCATTGTTTTAAGACTTGATAAAACAACGCTTGGAGCGTGATAAATTCCTTTAAAAAAGGACAAATGCTGATTTAAGTTTGCTCCAACATCTTTTCCAACGCATGGGGCAGAAAACCGTTCGCTCACATCATTTATTAAATCTTTTTTGCCAACAATATATCCACCAGTTTTGGCTTGCCCAGCACCCAAATTTTTCATGAGTGAGCCAACCAAAATGTCTGCGCCAACTTCGGTTGGCTCAGTTTTTTCAACAAAATCACCATAACAATTGTCCACCATAATGATAACATCGCTATCAATTTCTTTTATTTTTTGGCAAACTTTTGCAATTTTTTCAACGCTTAGGCTAAGCCTTTGGCTATAACCTCTTGAGCGTTGAATTTCCACCATTTTAACTTTTGATTGTTTAAGCCTTTGTGTTATTTTTTGTATATCAAAATCATTGTTAACTAAATCTATTTGTTCATATTTAACTCCGTGAGCCATAAGGCTGTTGTGGCTGTTGCCACTAATTCCAATAATGCCTTTTAGAGAATCATAAGGTTCTCCTGTTATTGATATCAAAGTGTCGCCGTGCTTTAAAAGCCCAAAAAAGGTTAAAGACAATGCGTGAGTGCCCGACATTATTTGAGGCCTTACCAAAGCATCTTCTGTGTGGAAGATTTCACTATAAACTTGTTCAAGTTTTTCTCTGCCTCGGTCATAATAACCATAACCAGTGTTTTCACAAAAATCAGTGCAAGTTAATTTCACATTTTGAAAAGCTTTTAAAACTTTTGCACTGTTATATAGGCAAACTTCATCAAAACCTTTCCAAACACCAGCCAAATTTTGTTCAGCTTGTTCACTTAATTTTAACAAATCTTTTGAAATATTTAGTTCATCAAACATTTTTTCACCTCATTTTTTATTTTAACACAAAGTTTTTGAGATGTAAATATAAAATTACCAATTGACAAGATTGGCAGTATGTGATATAATGGCGACTATACGCATTAAAAGAGAATAAGATAATGGAAAAAACTGAAGAACAAGTTATAGAAAACGAAATTGTTAATAGTGAAGAAAAAATCACATATGCCAAAGTTAAAGAAGAAAAGGCCACACAAAAGAAACAAAATTTTTTGGTGAGGCTTTGGAAGTATTATTCAACATATGAAAAGATTTGGTTAATTTCAATTTGCTCACTTGGAATACTTTTTGGAATTTTGTATCCAGATGACCCAAGTTCGCCAACGTGGATTAGGGTGGTTGAGATTATTGCTATAGTTGGTGGATGTTCGTGTGAACTACTTTTAAGCAAGCAGTCAAAGTGGGCTTTTATTGTGTCTTTTATTTTGTATGACACCACACAAACAATAGTTTACTTTTTTAATGGATTTTATATAAGCGCTTTGTTTGAACTTATATTCTGGATTCCTATGCTTTTTATATCATTTTTCTCTTGGGAAAAATGGCAAGACAAAGACAATATAACACTAACAAAAGTTAAACAATTTAACTATAAAAAAGAAATAGCTATTTTTGTTGGAATGCTTTGTGTGTCTGTTGCGGTTGGAGCGATTTTCACCAGCATTGGAGCAATTTCTGAAGGGCTTTCAGATTGGTGGTATTTAGATGCTTTGGCAAACACATTTAGCGTTTGCAACGGACTATTTTTGCTGTTTAGATATAAAGAACAATGGATTCCTTGGATTGGAGTGGCAATTGTTGAGGCAATTATGTGGACCTTAAGCGGACAATATATTATGCTTATTTTATCACTTGGTTATTTGATGAATTCAACTTATGGATTTATAAAGTGGCAAAGTTATATCAAAAAGCAAAAGAAGCAAGAAAAAAAGCATAAGTGGCAAAACTATATCGAAAACTGCATCAAAGAGCAAGAAAAAGAAGTTAAACAAGCTTAAAAGCATATTATATTATTTTTCTTGACAAATTTTGTTAAATATAATAAAATTTAAAATAATTAGGGAGAATGATAATTATGGAAATTTCAGACATTAAAAAAGGTATGCATGTTATTATTGATGGCGATTTATATAGGGTTGTTGATTTTTTGCATGTAAAACCTGGAAAAGGTTCAGCCTTTATGCAAACAAAAATAAAGAACATAAAAACTGGGGCCACCATTGACCGAAACTTTAACACAAACTATAAGATTGAGCAAGCCAACATAACAAGGCAAAATATGCAATATCTTTATAATGACGGACAAACTTATTATTTTATGGATAACCAAACTTATGAACAAATGGAAATTCCAGCAGATAGGATTGGAGATAACAAAAACTATCTTATAGATAATTTGTCTGTTGATGTTGAAAGTTTGAACGGTGAACTTTTGGGAATAAAAATTCCAGAAAAACTTGAAATGAAAGTTGTTTCAATTGATATGAGCTCAACTTCTGGAAGTTCTTCAAACCAAACAAAAGATGCAGTAACAGAAACTGGATTTGTTGTTAAAGTTCCAATGTTTATAAACGAAGGTGAAACAATAATAGTGACCACCGCAGACGGAAAATATTATTCAAGAGGTTAATTTAAGGGCTTTTTAGCCCTTTTTTTGAAGGAGAAAAGATGAATAGGAAAGTTGTTTTGATAACTGGCGGAAATAGGGGAATAGGCAAAAAAACCGCCCTAACTTTTGCTGAAAACAATTTTGATGTTGTTTTAACTTATAACACACAAAAAGATTTAGCGCAAAAAGTTCAAAAAGAGGTAGAAAGTTTGGGGGTTTTGTGTTTTATAAAAAAATGTGATATATCAAAGGAAGGTGATGTTCAAGCTCTTTTTGATGATGTTATAAAAAAATTTCATAAAGTTGATGTTTTGGTTAACAATGCTGGTATTTCAATAGACACTTTGTTTTGTGATAAAACGGCAGAAAATTTTAAAAAAATATTAGATGTTAATTTGGTTGGCACTTTTTTGGTTTCTAAGTGTTTTGGCGAAGAAATGTTTAAACAAAAATCTGGAAAGATTGTAAACGTTGCAAGCACAAACGGCATAAACACATACTTTCCTATGTGTTTGGATTATGACGCTTCAAAAGCGGGAATAATTTCACTAACACATAACTTGGCGATGCAATTTGCCCCATATGTAAACGTTAACTGTGTTGCTCCTGGGTTTATTGCAACAGAAAGCGAAATAAAAGATATGGACAAAGATTTCATAAAAAGTGAAGAAGAAAAAATATTCAAAAAGAGGGCAGGAACAGAACAAGATGTTGCAAATTTGATTTTCTTTTTATCATCAGAAAACGCAGATTTTATAAATAGTGAAGTTATAAGAATTGACGGCGGGATGTATGGCGAATAACAAAAACAATAAGCTTTTTAATCTATAAAAAAATCGTATAAAAGACTGTTTATAAAAAATACAATAACAAAAGAACATATTGAAAAAATATAATCAATATGTTCTTTTTAAATATTATTTATTTTTTATATAAACCCCTTTTTATTTGTGATTTTTTATATATATTTCCAGCTTGTTTTGCTTGAAATGTTATTGGAACCAATTTTCCTAAAAATACCAAAAATTTGTTAAAAAATCCAGGTGTTATAACACGTTTACCTCTTTTGAGGCCTTTTAATGCAATTTTTGCAACTTTTTCGGTTGATAGGGTGGATAATTTTCCTCCTATTCCCATTGATTTTATTGAATCCTTCATTTCTTGGGTTGTTGCCATTCCACCAGGGCATACAGTTGAAAAAGAGATGTCTTTTTTGCTGTATTCATAACTAAGAGACAACATCATAGAAAGTAAAAAAGCTTTTGTTGCAGAATAAACCCCCATATGTGGGATTGGATAACGAGATGCAACCGATGCAACGGTTAACACCTCAAGTTTTTGGTTTTTATCTCTTATTTTTATTATATTTTTTGTTAAATCAAGTGTTCCTATGCAATTAACCATAATAGCATTTTCTATTTGTTCATCAGAAAAATTCTCCAAATCACCTTCAATAATAACACCAGCGTTATTTATCAATGTGTTTACAGTTATTTTTTCTTGCTTTATGAAATTTATTAAGTTTGTTATTTGTTCTTTTTTGCTTAAATCACAAACAAAAGTTTTTATATTTTTATTTTGAAAAATTTCTTTATATTTCTTTATAAAATTATCTAATTTTTCTTGTTTTGTGCTAACTAAAAGCAAGCTTTTGTTTTGTTTTAATAACTCAAAAACAAAAGCTTGCCCCAGTCCTCCAACAGCACCTGTTAAAAGAGTGTAATTGTTCATAAAATTTACCTTTTATATTTTTAAAACATCCAACAAACTTTCTAAAGCTGAATATATTTCTTTTTCTTCTGCATCCATGTTGTCTTGTTTTGAAGTGAGGAGTGATTCAATTTCATCAATAAGCTCTTCACGCTCTTTTAAAGCGTCCTCATCATCATTATCGTTTTTCATCAATGCTTTTGAACGTTTTGAAATTGCAGCTAATCGCTTTTTCATTTGAACTTTTGAAAGTCTAACAGGAGGGTTATATTCCACGTCAATTTCAATAGCTTCATCAAACATATGGTCGTTTCCAGTGACGTCTGGGGTTTTTATTGTGGTTAAAGTTATTCCGCCAGAACGCAAAAAGCTTAAAAGTGGAACAAGGTCACCAGCTCCTGCCATAAAACAATATTCATCAATGTGTTCAGCGGTGTAATAAAGCCTTACAGCATCAACAAAAATTCTTGTGTCTAATTGAGATTTAGCTCTCTTTTTAAATCTCATTGTTGGGGCAGATTCAAAGCCATATTCTTCAATAATATCTCCAAATTTTATGTGTTTTCTTTCGTTAAATCCATAAACTTTAACAAAGGTTAGGCGACCTCTTTTTCTTAAAGCTTTTAAAATACTTTCAAAAACAGGCAAATTTACTTTTGCGTTGTCTATGTCAATAAATAGTGCAATGTTACTCATTTTTTAATCTCCTAATTTTTTATTTCTCTTTTATAATAGAACAAATATTGTTGTGCTATTCCTGATAAATCCCCAAAAGTTCCAACAAGTTTTTTTCTCATTTTTATTCTGTTTGTTTCATGTTCGAAAAAGTCGTTATAAACTTTTGCTATCCAAGTGTCGACAGGAAATACTTTTTTGTGCTGCAGTCCAAACAGAAGAACGCAATCAGCAACCTTTGGGCCCACTCCAGCAAGAGTTAAAAGCTTTTGCTTTGCCTCTTCTGTTGGAATGTGTTTTAATTGTTCCAAGCTAAACCCATTTTCTAATTCTTTTATTGTTTTAACAAGATATGGTGCTCGGTAACCTGTTCCAGCCAGCATAAAATCTTTTTCTGTTATTTTTAAAAGTTCATCAAGTGTTGGAAAAGCAAACAGGTTTTCTTCTAATTTTTGACCAAAATGCTCGCAAATATAATTTACGCTTTTTTTGATTCTTGAAATATTGTTATTTGCCGAAATTATAAAACAAATAAGAGTTTCAAGAGGTTGTTGTTTTAAAATTCTAACACCCTTAGAAAATTCTAACGCTGGACGCATATAACTAAATTTATTTAGTTCTGCTTGTATTATATCATAATTTGTTTGAAAGTCAAAGAAATTTTCAAAATATTTTAAATTTTTGCTCTTTAATATGTATTTTTTGTCATTAACCTGACAAATTTTTGCCACTTTATCACCGCTTTGAACAATCCATTCATTTTCTGTTTGTTTAAATCTAAACATTTGTCCGCTTTCTAAAATGGATTTTATATCAAATGTATTTGCTTCTGTTATTTCAATTTTGTCTTCATAAATTTTGTATTTCATAATTTTTCCTCTTTTTTAAAGATATCACAAAACAAAAAAATGAGCAACAAAAATCCCCACAAAGTTTTGTGGGGATTTATAACTTTTTTGTTTGTCTTACAACGTAAGGGCGGATTGTAATTAGATTTTATATCGCAAAAATTTTATAGAGGTGGCTGATTTTTTCTTGTGTATAAACAAATCTGTTAGCAAAAAAGTTACATAGTCAGTATATTTGTTTATTTTTGTTTTTGTTACAAAAATAAAATTTTTGTTTGATTTTTTGCGATAGTGTGTTATAATAATTTTATGAATGAAAAATTAAGAAAGCATTTTAAAAGTTTGTTAAACATACCAAATGTGTTAACCATCATAAGGCTTGTGTGTGTGCCAATTCTTTTGGTTATGTTTTTTGTTTTTAGGCCAAATTATTTGCCTTCGCTTTGTGTTTTTGTGATTGCCAGTTTAACGGATTTATTGGATGGTTTTTTGGCAAGAAAGTTTAATCAAATAACTCCTGTGGGGATTGTTTTAGACCCTCTTGCAGACAAATTGCTAAAATCTGCAACACTATTTTGTTTAGCTTTTGAGGGCATTATTTTTTGGTGGTTTTTTGGAATAATTGTTGCAGTTGATTTAACAATGATTTTAATGGGGATTTTTTTGTTTGGGAAAAATATAACAATTCCAAGCAATATTATTGGGAAAACTGGAACTTTGGTTATCACGATAGGTATATTTTTAAGCTTCTTCCCATCAGTTTTTGCCCCTTGGTATGAATATATTTTATATGCTGGGTTTGGAGTTGTTTTTTCAAGTGTTGTTTTGTATGTTAGTTTAAATTACAAAAAAGTTATAAATGCTTTAAAAAAGAAAAAAGAAGATAAATCTTTTTCTGATAAAAATAATGAAGAGACACAAAAGAATAAATAATTTTAGCTTTAAAAAAGAGTTGATTAAAAGTTAAAAAGGCCTATTGCAAAAAATTTGTTTTTATGATATAATTATCTCAGATTATGAGGAGATATGACTATGAATTTTAGTTTATTAAGCGCTGAACCTGGAGAAAGGAGTGTTGCAACATATTTGTCTGAACCTTTAATTATTGTTGCAATTATTGTTATAATTATTGGGCTGGCTTTAATGCTTCTGGCAAAAACATTGACATACAGAAGAGATAAAACGGTTGATTCTTCAACATACAAACAAACAGAAACCTACAAGATAACAATAATTGTTGGGGGGATTATAACTTTTGTGGGGCTGATTGTGATGATAATTAGAACTTTAACACTTGTGCTTAATTATTAATTCAGCAAAAAGTTTTAAAATAAGCTAAAATAAGTCAAAGACGCTAAAATTTTTTAGCGCCTTTTTTGTTTTGATTTTTGTAAAATAAAATTATGATTGTTTATATTGAAATGGTTTTATTAGAAAATATGTTAATAGATGGCTTGATTTTATATTTAGTTTTAAAAAGTTTGGCATTAAATCATAAATGGTTAAAACTTATTTTTTCAAGCTTTGTTGGAGCAGTGTTTTCAGTTTTCAGTGTTTATCTATCTTTTGGGGTGTTTAACATTTTTATAAAAATTGCTATGGCTGTTTTTATGTGTTTTTTAATAGAATTAAATTTTAAGAAAATATTTTTAAAAACACTATTGTTTATGTTATTCACTTTTTTGTTTGGTGGAGCGATTATTGCCATATTCAGTTTTTTAGGAATAAAAGGAGTGGGAGGTATGAGTTATTCATATAATTCAAACATTCCTGTTGGTGGAATTTTGGCAACAAGTGTGATTTTGTTTTTGTTTTTAACAAATGTCTTAAAAAAATTTTATATTAAAAAAAACATACAAAAATTTTTGTATAACATAACAATTAAGCTAAACAACAAAGTTGCCAATTTAAAAGGATTTTTAGACACAGGAAACACTCTCACAAACAAACAGGGCAAACCAGTTTTGATGATATGTGAAGAAAAGCTTAAAAACTGGTTTTCAGATGATGATAGAATAAATTTTTTGCTTAAAAAATATTCAAAATTAAACAATCCACAAACAATAAAAGTTAATAGCATTTCTGGTTTTAAAAATATATTGGTTTTTGATGCAGAGAAATGTTTTTTTAATAATAAAAATATAGATGTTTGTGTTGGGGTGAGTGAAGATAGATTTTTTAAAAACAAAGGATTTGATGTGATTTTGAGTCCTAAAATAATGGAGGTTTAATATGATTAAAAAATTACTAAAAAAAGTGTTTGGAAAGTTTTTTGAAGATAATATTTTTTCAAATGAAAAAGATATGCTTTTGTTTTTGTGTTCGAATGAAAGTTTGCCTCAACCAATGAAAGAAGATGAAGAAAATGAATGCTTAATAAGGCTTGTTAATGGTGACAAAAATGCAAAAAATGAACTGATAGAGCGAAATTTAAGGCTTGTTGTTTATATCGCCAAAAAATTTGAAAACAGTGGGGTGGAATTAGAAGATTTAATTTCTGTTGGCAGCATTGGATTAATTAAGGCCGTTTCAACTTTTAACTTAGATAAAAAAATAAAACTTGCAACATATGCCAGTAGGTGCATTGAGAATGAAATTTTAATGTATTTAAGAAAAGCTTCAAAACAAAAGAAAGAAACTTCATTAGATAAACCATTATCTTTTGACGGTGATGGCAATGAGTTATTACTTTCTGATGTTTTGGGGGTTGACCCAGATGAAGTTTTTTCTTATTTGGACACCAGTGTTGAAAAAGAAGCAATACACAAGGTTTTAGCAGAACTAAACAAAAAAGAGCAACAAATTGTAAAGCTTAGATTTGGGCTTGGAGAAGAAAAAGAACGAACGCAAAAAGAGGTTGCTGACCTTTTAAACATTTCACAAAGCTATATTTCAAGAATAGAAAAAAAGATTTTAGTTAAAATGAAAAAAAATATAACTAAACACTTATAGTTATATTAAATATTTTTTAACAACTTTTAAAGCATTTTTTTCCAGTCTGCTAACTTGTGCTTGGCTTATGCCAACTTCTTCACTAACTTCAATTTGAGTTTTGCCCAAATAATATCTAAGAACAAGTATTCTTTTTTCACGGCTGTCTAGTTCATTTAACGCATCTTTTATGGAAACATTGTCTATCCATTTTTCGCAACTGGTGTATTCATCTTGAATAAATTCTCCTAAACTTGCCACATCATTATCATCGCTATAAACAGGTTCATCAAGGCTCATAGGCTCGCTTATTGCGTCCATAGCGCATGCAACTTCAAAATAAGGGGTGTTTAATTCTAATGCTATTTCATCAAGGCTGGCTTCTCTTTGGGTGCGGGCTTCAATTTTTTCTCTTGCTTGAAGTGCTTGATAGGCAATATCTCTAAGGCTTCGGCTAACTCTAATTGGAGAGTCATCTCTTAAAAATCTTCTGATTTCGCCAATAATCATAGGAACGGCATATGTTGAAAATTTAACATTTAATGATATGTCAAAATTGTCAATGGCTTTTATGAGCCCAACACATCCCACCTGAAATAGGTCATCGGTGTGTTGCTTTTTTTTATATAAAAATTTTTGAATAACGGATAAAACAAGCTTCATATTTGCATAGATAAATTCTTGTTTGGCGCTGTCATCACCTTGTTTTATTTTTATCATAAGCTTTTGCATTTCTTCCTGACTTAGGGTGGGGAGCTTGTTTGTGTTCACTCCACAAATATAAACTTTGTTAGGCATTTTTTCCTCCTACAAAAGTAGGATTAACAAAACATACAAGAAAATTCAAAAAAACAAAAAATGGTTATAAAAAATTATTTAAAAAAACAAAAATTTAATAAAAAAAATAAAAAAACAACCTTTTTTAGACAAAATCGACCGTTTTTAGAAAAAAATTTGATAAAAAATTTGATATTTTTAGAAAAAACGCGCTAAATTATTTGTTTTTAAAGCTTGTTTATATTAACTTATGTTTTGTTTACAAAAAAGGAGAAAAATAAATGAGTTTAGCATTCTTAATAGGAAAAAATCAAAAATTAAATGAAAAAATTAAAAAATATTGCAATAAAAATGAAATAAAATTATTAAAACAATTTGATAATTTTCAAGATGCCAAAAATTGTTTAGAAATATTAGAACCAGATTGTTTGTTTGTGGAAGAAAATATTGAAAATTCAATTAATTTTGTTAAATTTGTTAATCAAAATTATTCAACAAAAACAGTTTTGTTTAACGATTTTTGTTTAAGTGTTAAAAATAATGGTGAAATAAAAACACTTTCTTATGAGTTTTTGTTTTCTAATTTAAAAAATTTTATAAGTGAAGATGAACTTTGTTGTTTGGATAAAAATTCGAACAACCTTTTAAGTCTTCAAAGCGCGGTTTCTGCATTTTGTTTGGAAGTTGGAATAATGCCCAATCTTTCAGGTTATAGATATTTGGTTGAGGCAATAATGTTTGTTATTTCTGATGCTGAAAAATATCATAGACTAACAAAAAAATTATATCCAGCAATTGCTAAAAAATTTGGTGTTAATGCTTGCGTGGTTGAACGAACAATTAGGCACGCTTTGTTTGTTGCGGGGCAGAGCGGAAAACTTATGAAATTAAATGAACTTATAAAAATTAATGTTTTCACCAAAAATGATAGAATAAGCAATGGTCAATTCATCTCAATAGTTGCTGATAGGTTTTTGTTTGATTTTAAACTTAAAAACACAAAATATAATTTAGCGTATTTTAATTAAAAAACATATAAAAATAAAAAAGTGGACTAAATCCACCTTGACTGGTGGCGGGGGGCTGGGTGAGAACATAGCGTCCAACGAGCGTGGAAGAGAGGTGCTTGCACATATAAGCCACGCAAAGTTGCCTTTCCGTCGCTGGTTGTGCAAAACATTGCACAAGCACGCACAGCGTGTGAATCCAGCCCGCAAAAATAAAAAAAGTGGATTAAATCCACCTTGACTGGTAGCGGGGGCTGGATTCGAACCAGCGACCTTTGGGTTATGAGCCCAACGAGCTACCGAGCTGCTCTACCCCGCGATATAATTAAATTTTAGCACATAAAATATTATATGTCAACAATTTTTAAAAAATAACTAAAATTTAATTTTTATATTTAAGTTTTGTGGCAAAGCCACCACGAATGTGTTTTTCTTGATTGTTTTTGTTTAATAAAAATTGAACTTTTAAAAATAAGTTATAATCAATTTTTTTAAGTTTTTTGTGAAGATAAATATGCATAGCACTTTTTGAAACGCAAAAATAGTTTGCTGTTTTTCTGATTGTGCTTTTTTGTTTTATGAAAAAATTTGCAAATTCCAAAATTCTTGAGTTTGTCATATTTAAAAAGTATGATTTTATACAACAAAATATGACAAAATAAAACAAAAAACTTAGTTAATTTTTAAATTGTTGTTTTTCTCTTTGGTTCTTTTTTTCTCTATTTCTCTGTTTGAGTGATTGTTGAAACCACTTATTATGTTAATAACATCTTCATAAACTGGATTTTCTGAAATTGTGTGAGTATCTTTAATTTCTTTTGCAAGTTTACTAACTAATATGTTATCTTTAGGTAATTCAGCTTTTTCAGACACATTAAATCTTTCAAGCATAAACCGTAAACTGGTGTTTAAGCTTTTAAAGTTGTTTTTATCATTTTTATGTGGAATGCCAATATCACGTTTGTTAGCTAATTTTTTAACAAAGATTGGTTCAACTGATTCTGGAGTTTTTAAAAAGTGCTTGCCATCCACGGCGTGCAAGTGAGGAAACGGAGTTATAAACCATGCTCCATATCCATTTCTAGTGAGCCTATCTTTTAGTCTATCTAAAAATTCATCATGTTTAAAATGTATAAAATCTGGAATAATATTACGAAGTTTTCTTTGTTTATCTATATCTTTTTTTGTAAAGTATTTATTCCTATGAAAAGCTTCCAAATCATCATTATTATCTAATCGTGCCAAAAAAACATGCCCATTTTCTGTTCCGTCAACCAATCCATAAATTGAAATAGAGTAGTGCTCTGGATGGTTTTTGTGTGCTGTTATTATTATTTCATATATTCCAGGAATCTTTTTTTCAGATGATGGATTTTTTTCTAAAATTATGTCTGGAGCAACAGCAAAAAACACTGTTTTATATTTTGTTTCTTTTTCTCTATCAACATATCTTCCCAGTTGTTGTCCGTCAATAATAATTTTAGGGCACTCATACATTTCCGCTAATTGTTTTTCGGAAAATTCTATGTGACGAACTTGTAAATTTTCTTTATCAAAATCAAAAGGGATGTTTGAAAGGTCATAAGAAGCATCCAATCCTTTAACATGTTCATCAAAATTATAAATTTTATTATTGTCTTCGTCAACCCTTGTGCCGTTAAATAAAAAATGTTTTCCTTCTTTAATTTTTCTAGGAGTTTTACTTTCTGTGTCTTTTGAGTTTCTTCTCATCTATAAGCCCTCCATTTTTATTTTATCATTTTTATTTTCAATTTTCAATACTAAAATTTGCTTTTATATATTTTATATATAAAAAAAAAATTTTCAAGAAAACTCTTGACACTATTTTTTATATATGTTATACTACTATAACTATTGTTCTCGATTAGTTTAGCTTAATGGTGGGGTTGTTTTGGTAATAATTAAAAAAATGAGTGAGTTTTTTAATGGCGATTGCCGATAATATGTGAAAAAAATGCAATATTCGTGTTGCATATTTTTTGCATTTTACAAGCTTTTAACTAAATAAAAATTGGGGAATTATAGCAAATCTAAGGGAGAGTTCCAAAAATGGCAGAAAAAACTTTAAATTGTAAAAAAGTAAAATGTGGAAAGGTTGAGCGTTTAAGTTTTGCTCGTATTGAAGAAAAATTTGATGTTCCTTATCTTATTGCTGTTCAAAAAGAAACATACAAGCAATTTTTAGAGAAGGGGATTGGTGAAATTATTTCAGAGTTTTCACCAATAGAAGATTTTAGTGGAAAGGTCGAACTTCAGTTCTTGGATTATTATATTGACTATAAGCAAGTTAAATATCCAATTTCTGAATACCGCAGACGTGGTCTTAGCTATATGGCTCCAATAAGAGTTCATGCAAGGCTTGTTAAAAAAGAAACTGGTGAAGCAAGTGACATACAAGATGTTTTGCTTGGGGATGTTCCTTTAATGACTCCAGAGGGGACTTTTTTAATCAGTGGTGTTGACCGTGTTATTGTCAGCCAAATTGTTAGAAGTCCAGGGGCTTATTATGAATCTATCGATGACAAAAACACAGGTAAAACAACTTACAAAAACACCCTTATTCCAACAAGGGGAACTTGGCTTGAGTTTGAACAAACTCAGTTAGACACATTAAGAGTTATTATTGACAGAAACGTTAAGGTTTCTATTGGAGTTTTGCTAAGAGGGTTTGGTCTTGGAACTGAACAAGAAATTGCAAAACTTTTTGGCAATAACCCTTATGTTGTTGACACATTAGACAAAGAAATTCAAAAAACAGAAGAAGAAGCTTTGATTGAACTATCAAAAAAGCTTCGTCCAAGTGAACTTCCTTCTGCTGATGTTATAAGAAATTACATAAACAATATGTTTTTCACAAGGCAAAGATATGATTTGGGAAAGGTTGGAAGATATAAGTTTGACAAAAAACTTAGCTTTGAAACCAGACTTGTTGGACTTGTTTTGGCTGAAGATGTCACTCTTAAAAACAAAGAGGTTATAGAAAAGAACACAAAACTTACAGAAGAACAAGCAAAACAAATTCAAGCAAGTGGAATAAATGAAGTTTATGTGTTACTTAAAAATGGCAAAAAACATCATATGAGAGGAAATAACAGAGTAAATCTTGAAGATGTTTTAAATTGTGATGCAAAAGAGCTTGGAATCACAGAAAAAATCCACTTGCCACTTTTTAATGAACTTATGAAAGGCAAAAAGACTAAGGAAGAAAAAATGCAGGCTGTTAGAGATAATGCCCTAGAGCTTATGAGCAGACATTTAACAATGGATGATATTTTGGCTTCAGTTAGCTATCTTTTGGATTTAATGGAAGGTATTGGAACGTTAGATGTTGTTGACCACTTGGCAAACAGAAGAATAAGCCCTGTTGGAGAGCTTGTTTCAATTGCTATGAACTCAGGTATGTCTAGGCTTGCAACTCTTGCCAGAGAAACAATGCAAGGTCAAGACTTAAATCAAGCAACACCAGCTTCAATAATTTCGGCAAGACCAGTTAACAAAGCACTTCTAGACTTTATGAAAACAAGTCCACTATCTCAGGTTATGGACCAAGTTAACCCACTTTCAGAGTTAACTCAAAAAAGAAAGGTTAGTGCGGTTGGACCTCGTGGAGTTAGCAAACAAAGAGCAACAGAAGAAGTTCGTGATATTCACTACACCCACTATGGAAGAATTTGTGCTATAGAAACACCAGAAGGTCAATCAATAGGTCTTATAAACTCACTAGCAACTTATGCAAAAGTTAATGAATATGGATTTATTGAAACTCCATACAGAAAAGTTGACAAAAAAACCGGAAAGGTTGCCGACACCATTGAATATTTGATGGCGGACAAAGAAGAAAAATGCAAAATTGCTCAAGCCATTGAGCCTCTCGACAAAGATGGAAGATTTGTTAACAAAACAGTTATCTGTCGTTATAAAGATAGGTTTATTGAAGTTCCAGCAAGTGAAATTGACTATGTTGATGTTTCACCAAAACAATTTATTTCAGCAGCAACTTCACTTATTCCATTTTTGGAAAGTGATGACACAGCTCGTGCCCTTTTGGGTTCTAACCAACAAAGGCAAGCAGTTCCACTTTTAACAACAGAAACAGCAATAATTGGAACAGGATTTGAACACAAAATAGCAAAAGACAACGGCTCACTTGTTTTAAGTGACTGTGATGGAATAGTTAAATATGTTGATGCGAGCAAAATTATCATTGAAGATGAAGAGAAAAAAGAACATGAGTTTTTGCTTACAAAATTTGCAAGAACCACCCAAGACACATGTTTAAACCAAAAACCAATTGTGTCTGTTGGTGAAAAAGTTTCAAGTGGTGACACAATAGCTGACGGTTTTGCAACAAAAGATGGTGAACTTGCTTTGGGTAAGAACTGTTTGGTTGCATTTATGAACTGGGAAGGTTATAACTATGAAGATGCTATTTTAATTAACGAAAGATTGGTTCGTGATGATGTGTTCACATCAATAACACTAAAAGTTGAAGACATAAAATGTAGAACAACAAAACTTGGACCAGAAGAAATAACAAGAGATATTCCAAACTTAAGTGAAGATGCTCTTAAAAACCTTGATGAAAATGGTATTATAAAAATTGGTTCAGAAGTTCGTCCAGGAGATATTTTGGTTGGGAAAGTAACTCCAAAAGGTGAAACAGAACTCACTCCAGAAGAAAGACTTTTAAGAGCGATTTTTGGAGAAAAGGCAAGAGAAGTTCGTGACACATCTTTGCGTGTTCAACACGGCCGTGGTGGAATTGTTGTTGATGTTCAGGTGTTTAGCAGAGCAAACAAAGATGAGTTAGAAGCTGGGGTTAACCAATTGGTTAAAGTTTATGTTGCTCAAAAAAGAAAGATTTCTGTTGGTGACAAGATGTCTGGTCGTCACGGAAACAAAGGTATTGTTTCAAAAATACTTCCAAGCCAAGATATGCCATTTTTGGCAAACGGACAACCAGTTGATATTGTTTTAAACCCTCTTGGTGTTCCTTCTCGTATGAACATAGGTCAGCTTTTGGAAGTTCACTTAAGCAGAGTTGCAAAAGCTTTGGGCTGGAAAATTGCAACACCAGTGTTTAATGGGGCAACAGAGAAGGTTATTGAACAACTTTATAAAGAAAACGGATTTAGTGAAGACGGAAAAGTTGAGCTTTATGACGGAAGAACAGGTGAACCTTTCTCAGACAGAATCACTGTTGGATATATGTATATGTTAAAACTTAACCATATGGTTGACAGCAAAATTCACGCAAGAAGTATTGGACCATACGCATTAGTCACGGCTCAACCTCTTGGTGGTAAGGCAATGTTTGGAGGACAGAAGTTCAGTGAAATGGACGTTTGGGCATTGGAAGCTTATGGAGCAGCTAATCTTTTGCAAGAAATGCTAACGATTAAGTCTGATGATGTAACAGGAAGAACAAAAGTTTATGAAAGCATTGTTAAAGGTCAGCAAATTGCAGAACCAGGAATTCCAGAAAGCTTTAAAGTTTTGATAAAAGAGTTGCAGTCACTTGGCCTTGATATGAGAATCCTTACAGAGAACAACCAAGAAGTGACATTAAATGACTTAACAAATGATGAGATTGACATACCAATCAAAAAGAAACAAACAGAAGAAGCTGAAGAAATTGATGTAAACTTTGATGATATTGAAGGTGAATCAAGTGATATAATGTCTGAAAGTGAATTTAATGCCGAAAATGCTAGCGAATTTGATGCAGGAAATTTGTTTGATGATTTAGATGAGGAATAGGAGAGTAAGAAAATGTTTGAATTAAAAAATTTCGATTCTATAAAAATAGGTTTGGCATCACCAGAAAAGATTAGAGAATGGTCTTATGGTGAAGTAACAAAACCAGAAACAATAAACTACAGAACATTAAAACCAGAAATGAATGGTTTGTTTTGTGAAAAAATATTTGGTCCTCGCAAAGACTTTGAATGTCACTGTGGAAAATATAAAAGAATAAGATATAAAGGTCATCACTGTGAGAAATGTGGAGTTGAAATAACAAGAAGCAAAGTTCGTCGTGAAAGAATGGGACACATAGAACTTGCAACTCCAGTTTCACATATTTGGTTTGTTCGTGGAGTTCCATCAAGAATTGGAACAATTTTGGACTTGACATCAAAAAATTTGGAACAAGTTTTATATTATGCTAGTTATATTGTTTTGGATCCAGGCAAAACAAACTTTATGAAAAAGCAAATAATCACAGATAAAGAATATCGTGATGCGATAGAAGAGTTTGGCCCAGGCTCATTTAGGGCTGGAATGGGTGGAGAAGCAATCAGAGAGCTTTTGGATGAAGTTGATTTGGCAAAAGAATCAAAAGAGTTAAAAGAGATAATTTTAACTGCAAAAGGGCAGAAAAAATTAAAAGCAATCAAAAAGCTTGAAACTGTTGAAGCATTTTTAAAGAGTGAAAACAATCCTAGATGGATGATTTTGGATGTTTTGCCAGTTTTGCCACCAGAACTAAGACCAATGATTCAACTTGATGGTGGAAGATTTGCTGCCAGTGACTTAAATGACTTATATCGTCGTGTTATAAACAGAAACAACAGGCTTAAAAAGCTTATTGAGCTTGCTGCACCTGATGTTATTGTTAGAAACGAAAAGCGTATGCTTCAAGAAGCTGTTGATGCTCTTATTGCAAACGGAAAGAGAGGAAAGCCAGTTCAAGGAGCAAAACAAAGAGAGCTTAAATCATTAACAGCTATGATTAGCGGAAAGCAAGGTCGTTTCCGTCAAAACCTGTTGGGTAAGCGTGTTGACTATTCTGGTCGTTCAGTTATTGCTGTTGGACCTGAACTTAAACTTTATCAATGTGGTGTGCCAAAAGAAATGGCTTTGGAACTTTTTAAACCATTTGTTATGCGTAAACTTGTTGAATTAAACTTCACTCAAAATGTTAAATCCGCAAAAAGAATGGTTGAGCGTGAAAAAACTGAGGTTTGGGACATCTTAGAGCATGTTATAAAAGACCACCCAGTTATTTTGGACCGTGCTCCAACACTTCACCGTTTAAGCTTGCAAGCTTTTGAACCAGTTTTGGTTGATGGAAGAGCAATCGAACTTCACCCACTTGTTTGTCCTGGTTTCAACGCAGACTTTGATGGTGACACAATGGCTATTCATGTTCCATTAAGTTTGGAGGCAAGAACAGAAGCAAGAATGCTTATGCTTGCCAGCAACAACATTTTAAAACCTGCAACAGGAAAACCTATTATCGAAGCTCACCACGATGTTGCCCTTGGAATATTCTATATGACAACGGTAAGAGAAGGTATGCTTGGTGAAGGTAACATTTATAAAGATGAAGATGAAGCAAGAATGGCTTATAATGATGGAAAATTATTTATTCAATCACCAATTTATGTTAGAAGGCAAGCTAGTCTTAACGGCGAAGTTATAACAGGAAAAGTTAAAACAACAATAGGAAAGATTTTGTTTAACGAATGCATTCCTCAATGCTTGGGATATGTTGACAGAACAAACCCACAAGAAATTCTAAATTATGAAATTGATTTTCCAGTTACAAAGAGCAAAATGGAAGGCATTTTTGCTAAAACATTTAACATTTTAGGAACAACTGAAGCCGCAAAAATGGTTGATGCCGTTAAGGAAATTGGTTTTAAATATTCAACACTTGCTGGAATTACTATGAACGTGTTTGATATGGCAATTCCTCAAGAGAAATATGATGTTATAAACAAATATAAAGAATTCACCCAACAAAATGAAAAACTTTATGGTCGTGGACTTATAACTCGTGAAGAAAAAGTTAACAAAAACATTGAACTTTGGAACGAAGCAACAAGTAGAGTTAAAACTTGTGTGGTTGCCGACCTTGATGAGTTTAACCCATTAAAAGTTATTGTTTCATCAAAAGCTCGTGGTAGTGCAGACCAGATTAACCAGCTTTGTGGTATTCGTGGAATTATTGCCAGCACATCAGGTCAGAAAACAGATATTCCAGTTTTGTCTTCTTATCGTGAAGGATTAAGTTCTCTTGAATACTTTATGTCTGCTCGTGGTGGTCGTAAAGGTTTGGCCGACACTGCATTAAAAACAGCTGATGCTGGTTATTTAACTCGTAGGCTTGTTGATATTGCTCACGGAGTTGTTGTTGTTGAAGACGACTGTTTTAAAGAACTTGGTGAGTCAATAAAAGGTATGAAAGTTACAGAAATTAAAGATGGTGACCAAGTTATTCAAAGTTTGGAAGAAAGAATAACAGGAAGAGTTACTGTTGAAGATGTTGTTGACCCAAAAACCAAAAAAGTTATTGTTAGTGCAAACGAAATGATAAAACCTAGTCAAGCAAAAGAAATTATTGACGCAGGAATAAAAGAAGTTACAATAAGAACACTTTTAACTTGTAAGTGTAAAAACGGAGTTTGTGCAAAATGCTATGGTAGAAACTTGGTTTGCAACGATATGGTTGAGGTTGGAGATGCTGTTGGTATTGTTGCCGCTCAATCTATTGGTGAACCAGGAACACAGCTTACTATGAGAACAAAACATACTTCTGGTATTGCAGTTGCTGCCGACATCACTCAAGGTTTGCCTCGTGTTGAAGAATTGTTTGAAGCTCGTAGGCCAAATGATGCAGCTATTGTTTGTGAGGTTGCAGGAAAAGTTACCGTTCGTGATGTTGATAAACGAAAAGAAGTTACAGTTAGAACAAAAGATGGAGATGTTGAATATTTGCTTCCAGCAAAATCATATTGTAGAGTTAAAACAGGTGATGAGGTTGAGAGCGGAACAGCATTAACTGAAGGAAGTTTATATCCTCAAGACATTTTAAGAACAAGAGGACTTAAAGATGTTCAAGAGTATATTTTAACTGAAGTTTTAAAAGTTTATAAAGCAGAAGGTGTTGATTTAGAGCCAAAGCATGTTGAAATAATTATTAGATGTATGCTTAGAAAAGTTAAAATTGAAAGTTCTGGCGACACAGATATGATTCCAGGTGACACACTAGACATAAACGATTATGAACAACAAAACCTAGAAGCAGTTATGGAAGGCAAAAGGCCAGCCACAGCAAAGAGAATTTTGTTGGGATTAACAAAATCAAGCTTGGCTGTAAACTCATTCTTATCTGCTGCATCATTCCAGGAGAGTAGTAGAGTGTTAACAGAAGCAGCCATAAAAGGTAAGGTTGACCACCTTGAAGGTTTGAAAGAAAATGTTATTATTGGAAAACTTATTCCAGCAGGAACAGGACTTAAAAGATATAACTCTGTTGTTCCATCATCATATCAAGCAATAAAAGATGAAGCAGAAAGAGAAAAGAAAAATGAATATGATTTTTCAGATAGTGAAAAAGAACTAATGGAGGAATTATAATTTAATATTTTATAAAAAACTCTATGTTTATTGATAGAGTTTTTTGTTTAAATGTCAACATTTTTTTATTTCTTTAACCCATTCGTCCCAACGAGGGTCAGATTTCATTTCTTCTTTTATTTTTGCTTCATCTCCTTGAAAAAACCAGAAAGATTCCTCAATTAAAGTTGAAGCTCTACTTTTTTGTGTGTTGTTATAAACATCTTCTTGAACATATTTAACAAGTGGAGCAGTAAGTTTTGAAGTTTTTTGAGTTTTTAGTTTATCTATATTTTTTGCGTGATTTAAAGCTTTAAAAAGAGCGTCAAAAGCTTCATTATGTTTGTTCGCAATCCATAACCATTTGGATAAATATAAATTTAGTCTTAAAAGTTTTTCATTATATGTGCCATAATTTTTGTCTGTTATAACCAAATCAAACATTTTTATAGCGTTTTGAATAATTTCAACAGCAATTTCAGGGGTAATATTTGAATTATTTGCTATAACATATTGAGCCATATAAAAAGAACATTCATCAACCATTTTTAAAATAAGCTTAGAAAATGCTTTTAATTTTTCTTTGCCATCAGCACAAACACCCGATAAAAAATCACTTGTTTGATTTAGAGAAGGTAAAGAATCAATAAGAGCTTTTGCTTTGTCTTTTTCTCCAATGTTATTGTAGAGTATAAGAAGTTTTTCAATACTTTTATAATAAAATTCACCTATTTTTTGTTTAGACAATATCTTTTCATATATTTTTATTGCCTCATTCCATTCTTTGTATGTTTTATGTTTGTCTGTATCTAAACAATCAAATCCTTCTTTATCAATTTTATGACATTCACCATAACGAGAATAGCCAGCTGTAAACAAAACTGTTCCTAAAGCATATAACAGCTTTTCTTCTTCTGGGAATTCAAACAAACATTCTCTAGCATAAGCTATGCATTCTTCAGTGCAGTTATCGGTGCCATTGTTTTTGTTATTTAATTCCATAATTTTATCATAATATTCATTTATTTTTAAAATTCTTTCATTTTCATAACCAAATAGTTCATCAATAGATATACCAAAAAAGTTTGCAATAGCTGGAATAAATTCAATGTCTGGATAAACGCTGTTTGTCTCCCATCTTGAAACGGCTTGATTTGTAACGCCCAAGGCATTAGCCAAATCTTCTTGTTTTTTGCCTGATTCTTTTCGAAGGTTTTTTATTTTTTCTCCAATTTTTATTTGCATAATTTTTTTCTCCTTTTCTTTTTCACCGGTGCAATTTTATTATAACAAACAAATATGAAAGGAGTCAACAAACAATTTGTTGTTTATTTTTCAACTTATGGTTTACTAATTTTAATTATTCTTATTTAAACTTTCAAGTTTTATTTTTTGTTCAGCTTCAAATAGGGCGTCAAGCATACTGTCTATATCGCCAAGCATAAATTCGTTTATATTATATTGGCTAAGTCCAATTCGGTGGTCAGTAACTCTTCCTTGAGGGAAGTTATAAGTTCTTATTCTTTCGCTTCGGTCACCAGTTCCAACTTGAGCTTTTCGTTCTTGTTGATGCTCATTTATTGCTTTTTCTTCATAAAAATCTTGCAATTTTGCCTTTAAAATGTTCAAAGCTTTTTCTCTGTTTTTAATTTGGCTTCGCTCATCTTGGCAGGTTACAACCATTCCAGTTGGAAGGTGTGTAAGCCTTACAGCAGAATCGGTGGTGTTAACCCCTTGACCGCCACAACCAGTGCTTCTATAGGTGTTTATTTTTAAATCTTTGTCTTCAATAACAAAACTTACTTCTTCAACTTGAGGCAAAACAGCAACAGTTACCGTGCTTGTGTGAACTCTGCCTTGCGATTCAGTTTCTGGAACTCTTTGAACTCTGTGAACACCACTTTCAAATTTTAATCTTTTATAAGAATTTTTGCCTGTTAAAATCATAACAGCTTCTCTAATTCCACCAACTTCGGTTTCATTATATTCTGTTATTTCAATTTTCCAACCTTGTTTTTCTGCGTATTTTTTATACATATTAAAAAGTTCAGCACCAAACAAGCTTGATTCATCTCCGCCAGCACCACTTCGAATTTCAACAATAACTGACTTGCTATCGTCTTTGCTGTCTTTTGGGAGTAGGGCAAGTTTGATTTTATCTTCTAAAACCTTTAATTTTTCGGTGTTTTCATCAATTTCTGTTTTTGCCATTTCAATTAAATCACTATCATCAGTGTCTTTTAAAACCTCTTCAGCACTTTTTAAATCATTTTGAGCTTTTGTATATTCATTATAAAGTGTGGCATATTCTTCTAAATCACTTTGTTCTTTTGTGATTTTTTTCCACTTTTCCATATCTTGAATAACTTCAGGCTTGCAAGATTCGTTCACCAAAAAATCATATCTATCTTTATATTCTTTTAATTTTTCTAACATATTATCTCCTTGTTGCAAAAATAAATCTATCTAATTTAAAATAGTCTTTCACAATTTTTATATCTTTAAAGTTTTTTTCTAACAATTTTTTTATTTGTTTTGCTTGATTATAGCCAATTTCAAGAGCAATTTTGCCATTTTTTGTTAGATGATTTGTTGCTTCATTTGCTATTATTCTATAAAATTTTAAGCCATCATCTCCGCCGTCAAGAGCTAGGTGTGGTTCAAAATCTTTAACGCTATTATCAAGTGTTTTTATGTCTGCTTTCTTTATGTATGGGGGATTTGAAATTATTAAATCATATTTTTTAGCAACTTTTTCAAACATATCACTTTTTATAACTTTTATTTTAACGCCATTTTGTTTAATGTTTTTCTTTATAATTTTTATAGCATCATCGCTAATTTCCACGGCATCCACGCTTAAATTTGTTGCTTTTTGAATTGCAACTCCAACACATCCACTTCCACTGCATAAATCCAAAATTTTTGGCCTTTCTTGTGATGTTTTAATGTTGTTTAAAACCATATCACACAAAAGTTCTGTTTCTGGTCTTGGAATTAATGTTTTTGAGCTTACAAAAATCTTGCAATTTAAAAATTCGGTATAGCCCATAACATAGGCAAGGGGAGTGCCTTGAATTAGTTCTTTTAATTGTTTTTTTAACTTGGTTTTTTGATAAGATGAAATATCTTCAGGCAAATCTTTGATTAAAAAAGTTATATCTCTTTTTAGATTTTTGTTATCTATAGATAAGTTTTTAAAGTAGTTTTTTAAATTTTTATATTCCATAATCACCTCAAAACAAACAAAAAAATAGACGCTAAAAAATAGCATCTATTTTGATGTTTTAAACAGCTATTTGTTTTCTAGGTTGTATTTCTTGTTGAACTTCTCAACACGACCAGCTGTGTCCACAAGCTTTTGTTTTCCTGTAAAGAAAGGATGGCATTTGTTGCAAATGTCAATTTTTAAAACGCTATCTTTAGCATATGTTGATTTTGTTGTAAAAGTTTCTCCACAAGCGCATTGAACAGTGATTGTGTGATAGTTTGGATGTATGTTTTGCTTCATTTTATTTTACCTCACAAAAATAATGTAAAAACATTATACACTAAATTTTTTTTAATGTCAATAGAAAAAGCTTAAATATTATAAAATAGTTTAATTAAGTTTTGAGGCAAATTCTCTTGCTAGATTGTCTATTGTTCCAGCGCCAAGAAATAAAAACACATTATCTTTTTTTATCTCTTTTTTTAATATTTCAAGGCAAGAATCATAATTTTTTGCATAGACCACACTTTGTTGTTGTTTTAAAACTTTGTATAAATCATAAGATGAGCCCCCCAAAATTTTCTTTTCTCTAGCTTTATAGGTTGGAAGAAGAATAAGCTTTTCTGCACCTTTAAAACAAGTTGAAAATTCTTTAAGAAGTGAAATTGTGCGTGAATAGGTGTGGGGCTCAAATATGCAAATGAGTTTGTTTTTAGAAATAGATAAGGCAGTTTTTATACTAGCTTTTATTTCTGTTGGGTGATGAGCATAATCAGTTATAACCTTAAAATCTTTGTTATATAATATTTCAAATCTTCGTTTGGTGTTTTTAAAACTTTCTAATTTTTCTTTTATAATTTTAAATGAAATATTTTGCTCTAAACATAAGGCAATTGAGGCTAAAGCATTTAAAACATTATGTTTGCCCAAAATGTTTAAATCAATATGCCCAACAAAATTTTCTTTTTTGTAAACATCAAAACCATATGCTCCACTATGTGACTTTAAGTTTTTTGCAACATAGTTAGCCTTATTGTTTATAGAAAAGGTTATAAGCTTTGAATAATCAAAATTTTGAGGTAAAGTGCTTAAAATATTATGGTTAATTATAACTTTTTTGCTTGTTTGGTTAACAAACTCAAAAAATGCTTGCTTTAAATTTTTTAGAGTTTTATAAGTGTCTAAGTGGTCTTTTTCAATATTTAAAACTATGCTATATGTTGGATTTAATTTTAAAAAACTTTTGTTATATTCGCAAGCTTCAGTTATAAAAGTTTGCTTGTTTCCAATTTTTATATTTGATTTAGCGCTATTCAAAATTCCTCCAACGTGAACGGTTGGATTTTTAAAATCCATAATATTTGCTATCATTGATGTGGTGGTTGTTTTTCCGTGTGTTCCTGATATGGCAACAGTTTTTTTATAAAGTTTTGTTATTTCTCCCAAAAACTCAGCTCGCTCTATTATTGGCTTGTTTAATTTTTTTGCTTCAATTAAATTTTTGTCATTTAAAGGAACTGCGTTTGTATAAACAACTAGGTCACAATTTTCCAAACCTTTTTTATAATAACTTTTTTTTACTATAATTCCAAGATTTGTTAAATTTTTTGTTGTATCACTTAATTTATTATCGCATCCACAAACTTCTTTTTTAAAATTTAGCATAAGTTTAGCAAGTCCGCTCATACTGATGCCACCAATTCCAACAAAATATAACTTTTTTATTCTATTAAAGTTTATCATAAATTTAATATATGAAATATGCTAAAAAATGTTTAAAAATAAAATTTTATAAAAAATAAAAAAGTTAGTGTTTTTTATTTGATTTTTTTCTAAAAATAGCTTACAATATATGCAAGCTAAAAGTGTTACTTTTTTGCTAATCTATAAAAGGAAGGTGAAGTGACTTGATGAATGTTTCTGATATTCGTATCCGCATTGTAAAAAAGGACGAAAACAAACTTAAAGCAGTTGCATCTTTAACAATTGATGAATGCTTTGCTGTTCACGACATCAAAATCATTGAGGGAAATCAAGGATTGTTTATTGCTATGCCAAGCAGAAAAACACCAGATGGAACTTATAAAGATGTTGTACATCCTTTGAACACTGAAACTAGAGAAAAAATTCGTGATTTAATACTTGCTGAGTATGAAAAAGCATTAAAAGAAGCGCCAACAGAGGTTGCTGAATAGTTTTTGCGGGATAAGTTTGATGTTTAGGCACTTCAAAAACATATAGGAGTGCATAAAAAGAGCCATATGGCTCTTTTTGTTTATTAACTGTTTATTAAGAGTAGAAATATAAAAATAAAAAAGTGGGGTTAATATAATTCCACTTTTTAATATTTATATTTTTTGTATTATTCATTAAATATTTTTTCAATTTGTTTAAGAGTTGGCAAATCTTTTTTATCAGCATTTGTCATAATGCTTAAAAATATATCTCTTTTAGAAAAAATTTCTTTAAAAAGGTTGTTAACTTGCTTTAAAGTTATTGAATAGAAAGATTTATCTATTAGTTTTTGTTTTAAAAAACAACCATAAAGCCTATACATATTTTTAATGTCTGAAATAGCTGAAGCTGGTGTTATATAGTCCATATCATCTGTAAGTTTTTGTTTTTGAACAAAATCATCAAAATCTTCTTTTGAAAATCCATTTTTATATATATCTTTTAAAACTTTTGATATCTCAACAAGGCAGGGTATTAGGTTTTTGTTTTCTGTTTGGGTTTTTATTCCATACAAAAACTCAAATTTATTTCGATAATCATAATCGTATAAACTATATATAAAAGAATTGTTTTCTCTAAGCACTTCTCTTAATTTTTTGTTAAAAAGTGATTTCATAAAATGAAAGGTTTGTGCTTGTTTTAGTTTTGACAAAGTGTTTTTCTCTAAATTTTGTCTGCCTAAATTTAAAATAAAACTACTATCTTTCATATTATTTTTAATTATTTGAATAAATGATTTTTTTGTAAACTCTAAATTACTAGTATTTAAAACTTTCTCATTTTTTGATTTAAGATTTGGTAATATATATTTTTTTATCAATTTTTTAACAAAGTGTAAAGATTTATTTGTATAAATGGTAACACTAAAATTTTCTTTATAAAAATACTTTTCTTTAAAATTAAGTAATATTTTTGGTGTTATTTTTTCTATTGATTCATTTGTGCCAGTAGGGCTTAATGAAAATTTTTTGTTGTTATATAATTTAACATTGTGCAATAGTCGTAATTTTTCTTTGTTTAGATTTAGGTTGTTTTTGTTTATCTCAGCATTTATTGGACCAAATTCTTTTGAAACATTTTCTTTTGATATATTTGAGTTAAATAGCATATCAGAGCAGACATCAAAACAATGCTCTAAAAGTTTTGAGCTTTGGTCAAAAGTTATTTGAAGTTCATTAAAAGAAGTAAAGGCATTGATTCTGTTTATATATTTTTCTTTGTCTATTTCTTCTTTTTTTCTTTTTAAAGTTTCATAAAAGAACATGTGTTCCAAATAATGTGCTGTTCCAGCAATTTTATCACACAAAGCGCCACATTTAATTCCAAATTCACAATAGGTTGCTTTGTTTTGTTTGTTTTTTCTATACAATAATGTTAATCCATCAATTATTATTGCTTTTTTCATTTATTTTTCCTTTTTTATAAATTTATTTTTTGTCTTATTTTTAAAATAAAAGAAGCTAAAGTAAAGATTTTAACTCTATTTCGGCTTTAAGTTTATGCCTATTTAATAAGCTTTTATTTTTTCATGATAAATTATTTCTTTCTTATTTTTTGTTGCATACTCAATTTCAGATTTAGTAGAATCTCCCACATATCCACCAATATTTACAACATAAATTGCGTCTGATAAATCTATTTTCTTGAAATGTGCTTGTTTTAATATTTTTAGCTCTTCTTTTGTTGTTTTATTAACATCAATATCATAAACACATTGCAAAACGCACCAACCATTTTTCTTTGAAATATCGCCTGCAATTTTTTTCATTTGATTTGCAAATTTCATACTTCCGCAAATAGTAACAACTTTCATAATAATTTCCTTCTTTATTTTATAACATATACACTTTTTGTTTATAAATTACTATAAAAATCAGTGCTTTTTTTGTTTTTGCTTATGGCAATTTCAACCCAAAATGTGTCAAAATCTATGCTTTCAACAAAGTCACTTTCCTTAAAAACTGTGTGATTAAATTGCATAAAATCTCGATAGTTTTTTTGGGTGACAATTGGGCGCGGAATGTCTAAATTATAACAAATTTCTGTTAGATATTCCAGTAGCTTTTTAGCATCAAAAACGCCAGGAACTTCATATAAAGTTGAGTTTGTTATGTGGTCACCTTTAATTGTTTTTATCCATAATTTCATAAAGTACCTCAAAATTTTTGTTAGTATAACACAAAACAAGCAAAAAAACAATAAAATAGCCATAAATTATTTGATTTTTTTATGGTTATTTTATAAAATATAGATTAGGAGAAAACTAAAGAATGGAAAATATTGTTGCGATAAAAAAGTGTGATAATTATAATCAAGAAAATGTTGATAAAGCAATAAAAGATGCTATTGAGCTTTTGGGCGGAATAAAAAAATTTGTTAAAAAAGGACAAATGGTTGCACTAAAAGTTAACCTTGTTCATAAAGCAGCGCCAGAAGAAGCGGTAACCACTCATCCAGCGGTTGTTTTGGCGGTGGCAAAACTCATAAAAGAGGTTGGAGCTGATTGCTTTGTTGTTGATAGCGCGGGTGGAGCCTATAACCAAAATGCGATGATGCCTATTTATAAAGCAAGTGGAATGCTTGAACTTCAAGAAAAGTATGGCATAAAAATAAATGATAATTATAATGGCGCAGAAGTTAAAGTTGATGGCTTTGTTAACACAAAATTAACCCTTTTGGACGCTTTAGAAAAAGCAGATGTTATATTCAATTTATGCAAGCTTAAAACGCATGGGTATGCGGGTATATCAAATGCAGTTAAAAATATGTTTGGAGCTATTCCAGGGCTTTTAAAAGTTGAGTATCATGGAAGGTTTCAGGGGTTAGATAACTTTAGCGATAATTTGTATGATATACATAAGTATTATGGCAAAAAATTATGCCTTCATATCTCTGATGCTGTTGTTGGAATGGAAGGGGATGGTCCCACCCATGGAACACCCAAAAAGATAGGTCTTGTTATGGCAAGTGAAAACCCAGTTGCGATGGATGTTGTTGGGTGCAAAATTATGAATGTTGAGCCAAAAGATATTCCAACAATGGTTAGAGGACAAGTTCACGGATATGTTAATGAAAATTTTGATGTTCAGATTTTGGGTGAAGATATAAAAGATTTTATATTTAAAGACTATAAAAGCATAAAGCCAAACCACTTCACTCCTTTTGCGAGTGCTGTTCCAAAGTTTTTGCAAGGCCCAATCAACAGGTGGATGACTCAAAGGCCAGTTATTCCTTGCAAGAAGTGCAGAGGATGTGGGAAGTGTGCGCTTCATTGCCCTAAAAAAGCAATTGAGATAAAAACCGATAAAAGGGGTAGAAGGTATGCACATATTGATTATATGAAGTGCATAAGATGTTATTGTTGCCAAGAACTATGCCCTTTTGGTGTTGTTAAAATTAAAAGTGGATTTATTTATAAGTTAAGACATCTAAGAGATAAAAAACAGAAATAAATTTTAAGTAAACGAATATAATATATTTATAAAAATTTTGGCAAAAAGTTTTTAAAATTTCTTGACAAGATTTTTTATTTTCGCTATAATAGTGGGCATACAACAAGCACCCAACAATCTTTGTTGGGTGCGTGATATTTTTATTATAAGGAGATTAAACAAATGGCTAAAAAAAATGAAGAAGAAAATCTTGAGAATGTTGTTTGGTTAACAAAAGATGGATATAAACAATTGCAAGATAGATTAGACTACCTAAAAAATGTTAAGAGGGCAGAGGTATCACAAAAGATTGCCGTGGCAAGAAGTTATGGTGACCTAAGTGAAAACAGCGAATATTCAGCAGCAAAAGATGAACAAACAGTAACAGAAAATGAAATTAGTGAACTTGAAGAAAAGATTAAGAAAGCAAAAGTTATTAGCGGAAAGGTTGACATCAGCAAAGTTTCTGTTGGATGTTCAGTTAAAATCAAAGACTTAACTTTTGATGAAGAAGTTGTTTATAAAATTGTTGGTTCAACAGAAAGTGACCCATTAAATGGACTTTTGTCAAATGAAAGCCCAGCAGGAAAAGCTTTGATGGGTGCAAAAGTTGGTGATGTTGTTTCATATCAATCAATCAACAGTGGTGTTATATCAATGAAAGTTTTGGATATAAAGAATTAAAAAAACTAAATTTTAAAAAACATATTGAGTAAGCTTTTATGTTTTTTGTTATAATATAAAATTATTTCAGCTTACAACCAAATTTTAAAACAAAAAAGCACCCCCAAAGAGGTGCTTTTTTGATTATATGTGAGCTTCGCTTACGGTCATATTTCTTGTGTTTCTGTCTTCTTCAAGATATTCAATCAAAATATTTCTAACTTTGTATGGGTCTTTAACTCTAACAATTTCAAAAGTTGATGTTGATTTATCTTTTGAATAAACAGTTATCGTTCCAGTGCCCCAAAACTTGTTTGAAAAAGATTGATAAACACTTATGTCTTCAACACGGAATAAGTTTATTTCTTCAAACTCTGAGTGAAAGAGCCCCACATCACTGATAAGTTTTATCCATGACCCAGGTTTTTTTATGAGTTGATATCTTGTAAATGACCAAGGAAGTCCGCACCAGCGCTTGCGGTCTTTCCAAAGAACTTCAACATTTTCATACAATGTCTTTCTTGCCATAGATTTTCTCCTATATATTTTTATTTGATTTATTCTAACATATTTAAAAAGAAGTGTCAATGAAATAAAAAAGATTTTTATAAGCTTTATATCTTTTTGTTAACAAAAAATAAAACAATATAGCAAAAAATTGCAACAAAGCATTAAAAAAATCTAATTAAGTGTTTGTTTTTGGTTGACTTATGACCCTCATATTATATAAAATATAATATGTAGAATAATAGCTTGATTATAAATAAAAATATAATCTATGCAAAAAATATGTTCTAAGGGGAAAAAATGGGAGCAGTTTTAAGAAAAAGTTTTTGTTTTGTTTTTTTATTTTTTGTTATATCACTTTTTGGTCTAAGTGGCTGTGGTGATATTTATAAAAATATGAAAATAGTTGTTGATGCTGAAAAAAGTGTCACTTTATATTTAAGGCCAACACAGGCTCAAGGTTTGGAGGCTCAGGAAGATGAAAATGAGCCTTATTTTAAAGAGTTCTCCATAACCATTGAAGGAGTTAAAGACAAAAATATTTCCAAAAATTTGGAGGTTGTTTTTAGCAATCCTCAAATTGCTTCAGCAGGAGATTTTGAGTATGACGGCAACAATGCCAAAATCAAAATTTATGCTGCTTTCCCAGGAACAACAACAATGTTTATAAAAAGCTTAGATAACAGTGCTATTTCAAGTGAAGGAATAGAAATAAATGTTATTGAGCCAATGAGTCAAATTGTTGTTGATGATGTTTTGTGTGCTGTCTCAAAAGGCTCCAGCATTGATTTAAGAAAAATTGATGGCATAAAGTTTTTGCCAATAACATCAAATGATGACGGATTGGAGTTTTGTTTTGAGGGCGGACAAGATGTTAATCCAAAATGTGGAAGAATAGAAGATAAACATATTTTAACAGTTTTTTCTGATGAGACAGTAAGCTTGGGGCCAGTTAAAATTGTTGCAAAAAGTTCTAGAGATGATGTTGAATCAAAAACTTTTGAAGTTGTTATCTACAATGAATTTAACTCATCCAACATAAAGGTTAAAAATGGAACAGAAGAGCTAACCACTTATGAATCAATTGAAGAAACAAAAGAAGAAGCGAAAGATTTGGTTATAATTTCAAACTTTGTTGAAGGCTCTTCTGAATCGGTTGAAAGAGTTTTGGATTTGAGTGTTGATGTTGAAAACGACTATGAATATGAAATTTTAAACGAAGATAATTTAGGCATTGTGAGTGTTCACAAAACTGTTGATGAAGGGGGAGCTAGAAATGGAGAATTTTCAATCACCCCACAAAAAGAAGGAATAACATATTTAAAAGTTCGTGCCTATCTTGTTTATAATGGGGTTAGATATTTAGCAAAAGATGCCTACATAAAAGTTGAGATAAAAACAATTGTTAAAAAAGCTTTTATAAAAGCTCAAAATTTTACGGAAATCAGCAAAAGTGATGAAGTTTTTGAGTTTTCAATAAATGATGAAACTGAAAAAACATTAAATTTAGAGCTGTTTGAAAGCAGCAAATATGCAGGAACAGCTTTTGATGTTTTTGAAATAAATCCAACGCGGGTTGTTAACAACAAGTTTAGGCTTGTTTTGGGTTCTGGAGTTGACGCAGACAAAAACCCAATAAGTTTGGATAATTTTAAAAAATATATAAGAGTTTATGCGGGTGATTTAAAAGCTTCATTTTCAACTTTTGATGAAGAAACAAATTCATATTTAGGAACAGAGTTTGATGTTTATAAGCCAATTGAAGAACAAAAAAGCAACAAAAATGTGTATATATCATATGATGATGCATTGCTTAATGATGATTTAGCCAAAAAGCTATCTTCTTTTGGTATGAAAATTTTGTTTAATTATGAAGAGGGCTTACCTCCTTTTGAAATTAATGTTAACTGCAATATTTTTCAAAGTGTGTTAAATTTAAAGTTATCTGAAGAGTCTGAAAAAGATTTAATCTTAAAGAGAAACAAAATATGCACGCTAACTTTAACTGCTGAAACAAATGTTAATTTAAGTTTGTTTCAAATAACATCAAACAATGAAAATTCAGTTAAAATAACCAATGTTTTTCAATTGGAAGATAAGCCAAATTCAATATCCGTAGAATTTCAAACCATAGAGGTTGGAACGGCGACAATTTCTTTTATTGAAAAAAGCACATTAAAAGTTGTTTCAATTAACATAAATGTTGTTAACATAAATGCTGAAAACTTAACATACCTAGAGATAGAAGCGCAAAACGAAATAAGCAGAATAGATTATAACTATAGCGAAGCAAACGTGTTTGACAACAACCTAACTTATTATAAAATAATTAATGATGACACATATTCACAAGCTGAAAAAACGGAAGTTACTGAAGGAAATTATACTAATTTTTATTTCAGAAACACAGACGGTTTTAATGTTTATATTCAAGCTGGAGCTGAGTTTAGCACGGTTTTAAAAACATCAAAAGATGCCACAATTTCTTTGGAATATGAAGTTGTTGACAATGAAACAACATCTTATAAAAATTTGGTTAACAAAGATATAAAATATGATTTAAACCAAAAAACTTTTACTTTTAAAACTCTTTCAAATGAAGTTAGAGATATTAATGATGAAAACACATTTGAACAAATTGTGATTAAAGTTAAATATTATGCTTGTAATGAAGATGAAAAAATTGAAGAAAAAGAAAAAATAATAACCATAAAAGTTGCAACTTATTTGGAGCTTGAGAATTTTGGTGCAAATTTAAACAACAAAAATTTTGAAATTTTTGATAACAAATATTTAAGTGCTTACAACCAAGAAAGTGGAATTGGCACACAGAGTTTTGTTCCAACCATAACAAAAAGAACTCAAAGCGGATTAAAATATGAACTTGAATATGAATTATATTTTAATGGCAATAAAACGAGCTTAGAAGAGGCTTTAGAAAAAGGTTGGATTGTTGAAGAAATAAAAGACGAAGAGACTTTTGCCCTTGTTGGCTTAAAAATAAAGCCTCAAACAAGTGATGAAATTGAGGGGGTCAACATTCTTACAGTTTATTTTTCTGTTAATGAGTTTAACAAGGTTTATCCTATTAGTTTTAATGTTGAATGCATAAAACCAACATTGCTTAAAAGTTTTGAATTGAACTGCACAGAGATAAACATTGAAGATTTTGAAAATAGCAATTATTCTTCAGCTGAGATAAAAATAACAGAATTTTCTCCATACAATGTTTTTGATAAAAACTTAACATTTTTGGTTTATTCTTATTCTGCTTCTCGTTCTGAAGAAAAAAATAAGTGCATTGCTGTTTATGATGAAGTTTTAAATGAAATAGAAGAGAGGTTCAATCAAAACTCGCCTTTAACATTAGAAAAAAATAATGGCGTGGTGACAGCTAAATATAGTGGCGAAAACATTTTGGATGAGAGCTATTATATAAAAGTTTTGCCAAGCTATTTGGTTAATGAAGAAGAAAGTGAAAAGGAAGAATATTATACTAACATTATAAACAACACAGAATTATCGCCAGCAAAAGTTATAACAGTAAATTTTGTTAATGGAACAGAAGATAACCCTTATCAAATAAAAAATCAAGATGACTTAGAAAAAATGTTTTTAAGCGAAAAAACAAATTCATATTTTGTTTTGATGGATGATATAACACTATCTGAGTGGAGTGTCAAGAAAAATTTAAAATATAACTTAATGTCAAACCCTTATTCAAAAGTTTTGAATGCAACTGAAGAGAATTATAATAATTACTATACAAAAACTTTAAACTATGTTCATGGGGCAGAATATGATGAAGATGAAAAATATTATTCATATGATAGCACAACAGGAGCATACACAGTGTGTGCTGAAGGCGTAGTGACTAAGGATAATTTTTCAGATTATTTTGTTTTAGAATATTATAAAAAAGTGGAAAATGCAGATTCTTTCAATGAGGATATTTCTTATTATTCAAAAAATGGAAAATATTCAATAAGCGGGCTTAACACAAATTTTATAAACGAAATTGTGGCTGGAGTGAGAATTGAAAACATCAATTTTTATTATGATAGCTTTGAAAAAACTTTAACAACTAATTTTGGATTGATTGCACAAAAGAATAGTGGAATAATCAAAAATGTTGCGTTAAATCCAAGATATACAAGTAGTTTAATTGAATTAAACACTGATACTGATAATGAAACAAACATTGGTGGATTTGTTGGGGAAAATATCGGAAAAATAAAGAATTGTTATGGCTCTATAAATCTTAAATTAAATTTAGGTGAAGCCGTGAGCAGCATAAACATTGGTGGATTTGTTGGGAAAAACAGCGGAAAAATCTCAACAGAAGCAAGTTTGATAACCCTTTATAAGTCTAACATAACAGTGGAGTGTTCTGACATAAAAGAGAAAACAAACATTGGTGGACTTGTTGGACAAAACAGCGGGAATATCTCTGGCGCACTAAAAACAAGTGGGTCAAACATTATAGGAACATCAATTGAAGTTCAAACAAACATAAACTCAACAAATTGCAACAATGTTGGCGGAATTTGTGGTGAAAACTCTGGGAGCGTTCAAAATGTTTCAATTGCTCCAAAAATTACAGCGAACAATTATGTTGGTGGTGCTATTGGAAAAAATTCTGGGGATTTAACATATGTTTTGTGTGAATTTTATAACAATGGCTTAAGTGAAAAAACTTCAATTTATGCAAATGATTATGTTGGTGGACTTGTTGGGGAACTAGCAGGTCAAATAGAAAATTGTTATGCAATTTCATATTATCAAAATTATAATTTAGTTTCATATGGAGAAAGCTTACAAGGTGGCAACAAGTTTTATGGAGATATTGTGGCTCAAAATTATGTTGGTGGACTTGTTGGTTATGCTGATAATGCCAAAATTTCAAAGTCATTTGCAAATGTTTCTGTTGGCTTAAAGAAAAAGTTTGAAAGTGCCACAAATTATGATGAAAATGAAACTTATTATTCTTATAGCAGTGAAACAGGTTATGAAGTGGCATCAGGTGTTACAGCTGAAAATGTAACAGATTATTATGTGGCAATTAACATAGCAGGTGGATTTGTGGGCTATTTAAGTGACAACACAAACAATTTTATATCAAACTCTTACGCAATTGTTAATATGACAAACATTTCAAACAACATTGGTCAGTTTATAGGTCAGTTTGATTATAGTGGCGCCAGCAGTGGATTTGTTATTTATTGTTATTCTGTGTTTAATGGCGGAGATGTTTCTGGCGTTCCTTTTGCTAATATGATTGGTAACAAAAATTATTGTTCAAATTGTTATTATCAAGACAATAAGGTTGAAGAAAGCACAAGTTCTAGTGAGTTTATAAATGCCAGAAACAGTGCTGAAATGCAAGCAATGAGCACTTATTCTGGGTGGAACAGTCTTTCTACAAACTGGACAATAATTGAAGGCGTTAACAACAAATATCCAATAATCAAAATTGGTAATCTAAATTTTTATAACACCTCAATTGGGCAAATTGTTATTGATGAGTTTTTAAGTGATGAAAACTCTGAAGAAAATCCAGATCCTCTTCCAAAATTTAGAAAATATGATGAAGGCAAAATTGTTGTGTTCTTAGATTCATTAATAGACAGTAATTTTTCACTTAAGCTTAGTGATTTAATAAGTTTGGAAGACATAAACAATTATGCGGAATTGGAATTAAAAACAGACAACACGAATATTAGTTTTGAAATTGGCGATAAAAATTCACTAGACAGATTTGTTTTAAAATTTAATGGAACAGGTTTATTCAAAATAACTATTTCAAGCAGGAAGAGCGCGGCCATTTCAAGCACTTTTCAAATTTTTGTGGTTGGAGGATTTAAAAGTTTTTCTCTTCCTGAAACAATTTATATTCAAAAGGGCGGAGAAAACACTGCTTATGTGACTTTTGAAACAAACAGCAGTCAAAGTTATGATGACAGTTTGGGATTAAAATTAACCGCAGTTTTTGAAAATTCCGAAGATTCTGAAAATTCCGATGGCCTTATAGATGTTAACCAGATTTCTTGGAATGAAGAAAAGGAACTTTATTATGATTTAAACAACTCAAACGGCATAATCTTTTATGGAAATTTGGAAGAAGGCCAAAAAACGAAAATAACAACACTTCCTTTTGTTAAAATAAGTTTTTATAATGAGTCAAATCAAAAAGTGGATAGCGTTTTGCTTTTGGACGAAACAATTAAAGCAAATATAGGCACAAAAACAATCACTGCAATAGTTTATGAAGGCGTTAAAAATCTTTATTTAAATGAAATAGAAACAGAAACAGAAAACAGATTTAAATTAAAAATTGTTTTAAGCGCTGAGTCAGATAATATCGAAGCATTTGACCCAACTGATTTAGAAATTTATCAACACAGAATAAAAGAAGATGTAACAAGTGAAAATTATGTGGGTCTTTATGTTAGAAACAGTGATGGGAGCTATCAAAAAGTTTTAGAAAGTGATGCTTTTGATGAAACAAAAACTTATTATGAATATATACAATGGAAAGTCACTGCCGAAAATTGTTTAAAACACAATGGTGAAACCATTAGCTTTGGTTCAACAACCAATGGAAACATTTTTGAAATGACATTTTATGTTGAACACAAACCTCATCAAAGAATGACTGAAAAAGAAGTTGAAGATTGGTTTGTTTTTGTTGAAAACAAAGATGGAACACAAAAAGAAGATAGCTTAAGCATAAATTGGATTCCTTCAGAAGCTCACAGCATTGAAATTACACACTTTTTAAGCTTGCAAAACTATTTAAACAATTATAACGAATTTGGATATGAGGACGGAACTGACAGAATAGCAAGTGGCGCATTTGGAATGCTTAAGATAAATGTTACAGAAAGCTTTTCTGATTTTGATTACATAAAAGTTGAGGGGTATGCAAACTCTCAAACAATCTCTTTTGACAGATACATCATAAACAATGAAAGAAAACTTGTTTTTGATTATAACAATTCAGATTATTCACAACACATAGGTAGTTCTTTGATTTTGTTTAATGACAAAAATGCAAATGGGGTGTTTTATGTTAGCACATTAACATCAGTTGGTTTGCCATTAAACACAGAATTTTTGGTGACTATTTCAGTTTATAAAAATGGAGTTAGTGAGGCTGTTTTAACAAAAACAGAAAAACTTTACACAATTTTTGCACCTTGGGTTAAAATGAATGTTGTTGAAAATTATGCAAGGCTAAATGATGATGCAAGGCTAAATGATGGCGTGATAATTGCAAAAGGAACAAAGCTAAACATAAACATCACGGGTGTTTTGCAAGATTCTTATGTTAGTGTTTCAGTTGATGGGGGCGAGGGTGTTTATATAAACACACAAAACACAATTGTTGGCAACAATGAGATGATAACGGCGCCTCAAACAAACTCAAATTATTTTGAAACAATAAGCATTTATGCCGGAGTTGATGCAAACATCACAAGTGAAGATGGATATATAACATTAACGGCAACTGTTAACTCAAATAGTGTTATAACTTATTTCACTTTAAAACTTTATTTGGTTGATTATTTGATTGAAGCAGTGGTTATTGAAAATGTTGATTACAATTATTATATTTTGGACGGAGAAGAATACATAAAAGCCACAAAATATGAAGCAAACCAAACTTATTACACCAGAAGCGGAACAGAAAATAATTTTTCTTATATTCCTATAAGTGGGGTTAGTGCAGAAAGCTTTAAGCCAACATATGCCATAAATATTCAAGATGGTTATAAGCCTTTAAGGCTTGGTTTAACAACTCAGTTTGGTGAATTTTATGCAAACAGCGAAAGCTCACAATTCATTGAAAAAGCAAAAGAATTGGCATCAAGTTTTGGGGTTTTGGGACAAGATTTTGATGCGCTAGCATATGAAAGAATAGTTGACAAAATAATTGAAAAAATAAAAGAGTTAAATGCTTATGGAAATCAACAAAATTATGGGTCAATTTGGATTTATAAAAATGAAGAGTCCATAAATTTGAATGCAGGAGGCAGTTATTCATATTTCTTTTTAAGGTTTGATGAAACAGAAAACGCATTTTTAATTCGAGGCAGAACAGAAGTTGAGATTTTGTTGAATGTGAGCCTAAACAGAGGTTATAAATTGTCTGGAGATGGAACATGTTATGAACTTTTGCTTCAAAAAGATGTTATGGATGAAGACTTTTTGCAAATTTCAAATGGAATTTATGATAGCAACTTTGCAATACAATTTATAAACGACAAGGAAGATGAACAGCCAACCCCTGTTGGAACTGTTGATGAACTTAGAAATATGCAAGCAAATGAGCATTATATTTTAACTGAAAACCTAACATTAACTGATTGGACTCCATTAACAACAAATATTGGAAGTTTGGACGGAAATGGCTATAAGTTAATTATTGAAAGCTTTAATGTTTCTGGAAATGGAAATATTGGATTGTTTGAAACAATTTCAACTTATAATTCAAAATCAAACACAACAGAATCAACAAGGCTTATAAACATTGTTGTTGAAATAAATGAGCATATGACAATTGATTTAGAAGAACAAACAAATGTTAACTTTGGATTTTTGGCTGGTCAAAACAACGGTGGAATAATCTATAACTGTGAGGTTATTTCAAACAAAGAAACAACAGAAAGTGCAGATTATAGTGAATACAACAAGGATGTTCAAACTATTTTGGAAAGCACTCCAAACACAACAAAAATATTTATAAAATCAAGAGCCACTTCTGTTGGTGGCATAAACATAGGAGGCCTTGTTGGAACAAACAGCGGATTTATAACAAACAGTAGGTTTGGCAGGCTTGAAGATGTTAAAATACGTAATGAAGTTGTTGACAATCTAAAATCAACTTGTGGCTTTACTATTGTTGGAGTTGGAAAAATGGGCGGACTTACGGCAAACAACTTAGGAGTTATTTCAGCAAGTTATTTTTATGGCTCTGATTTAATTAACACATCCATAGCTAGTTCAGCAGATGATTCAACCATTTTAACTGGTGGACTTGTTGGGCAAAACAGCGGAAGAATCAACACAAGTTTTGTTGAAAGTGAAAAACAAGATGCTGTGGTCGGAACAAATGACGTTTTGAATGGTGTTGAATATATAGACGGAAAATTTGTTAGAAGAAACAAAAACAAAATTTATTCTGGAGCATCAGTTGGAGGATTTGTTAACATAAACAATGGAACAATAGAAAATTGTTATGCAAACATTTCTTTAGACAGTGTTTTTGCTGGTGGTTTTGTTTATAGAAATTCAGCAGATGCAATAATAAAATATTCATATTCAACATGTGCCATAAAAGATGAGAAATCAAACAACGGCGCGTTTGTTGGAATTGATGAACAGCGAAATATAAATAATGACGGAACAATAAAAAGCTGTTATTATTTGATTGATAAGGCAGTTTCAAAAAGCATTGTTGACCCAGCAATTGGGCTTGAAAGAATTGTTTTGTGCGCTCAAAAAGAAAAAATCTTAGGCTTTGTTTTTGGTGATGAAATTGACGACAACAGAGGAATATGGTTCTTAGATTTGGGCACAAACAAAGATTATTTTGAAGCACCAACTCTAATTGAAGCGCACAACATTGCCTACAGCCACAGAGAAGTTTTGTTTGATGAAGAAGAAAGGGCTCTTGTTTATAACAACGCAAATTTTGGAGATAAAGAAAACCCAAGAATTGTTTATAATCCAACAAGTTTTTCAAAAATTTCAATAACCAGTTCAAGTGAAGAAAAAAGTTCTTCCTACACAAGAATTGTTGCTGATGTTGACTTTAATCAAAATATGTCATTAATAAATGGAGTTGATTCCACAAAACTTAAATTTATGGGCAATATGCAAGGGAATGGAATGACCTTTAAAAATATAAAAATTATTGTGGAAGGAACAGAACAAGAAGAAGAAGCTGGCAGCACTCAATATTTGGGATTTTTTGCTGAATTAGACAGCGCAATCATATCAAACTTAACATTAGACATAGCGGCGTTTAATGCAACAACAACAGATGTTGTTGGTGGCCTTTGTGGGTATTTGAACAACTCTTACATAAACACAATAACAGTTTTAAGCAGTTCTTCCGCCCAAATTGTTGGAGCTCACATTGTTGGAGGAATTGTTGGCTATGCTGAAGGTGAACATTCTAATATGAGCAACTTAACTTCAAGCATTTCAGTTGAGGCAAGTTATGATGTTCCAATAAATGATAGCATAAGCTTATGGGGTGGAAAAGAAGAAAATGAAGATAATGCTGTAGGGCAATCTTCTTATAATCAAATTTTAAACATTGAAAAACAATCTTATGCTGGTGGAATTGCTGGTGTTGCTAATTTGGGCGATAAAGTTAAAACTTATGAACAACCAAAGATTATTAATTGTGAAGTTTTGGGCAACTTTTTAATCAAAGCAGAAATTGTTGGAGGACTTTTTGGTTGCATAGATGAGAAAACAGCAATTTCATATTGTAAGTTTATTTTAAATGAAAACGGATTAGGGCAAGAACTTCAATCAACCTTGTTTGCAGGAGGACTTGTTGGAGATAACAGAGGCTTGATAATTTATTCATACATTGGTTTGGATGATGTTGCTCAAACAGCAAGTGACAAAGCGTTTAGTGTTAACAGAAATGTTAACGCTCAAGCTGGAACCAAAACTTTGTTCACAGGAAGATCAAAGGCAATAGGTGGTTTGGTTGGGTTTAATGTTGGCTCTTATTCAAAAACTGATGACTTGTCTGGTGGAATAGAATATTCTTATTCAAGAGTTAATGTTCAAAACAGCTCAAGTGAAATTGCGGGTGGAGTTATTGGAATTGCAACATATAAAACAGATGATTGGTCATCTGATTTGTTATCAAATGTAAGTTATGAAGTTAACGCTCAAACTTTAACAAATCTCAATAATGAATTATATCAATCAGCATTTTTGTATGGAGTTTACACAACTGGGCAAGTTATGGCAAACAAATATGCTGGTGGTTTGGTTGGAGTTTCTAATGCTGTGATAAATGTTTTAAAATCATCAACTTCAGAAGCAGGCAACATTGCAGTGTTCCCAGGCAGTGTTTCAATAACTGATTCATCTGGCTTGGTGGGATATGTTATAGGGAAAGCTAATTACACATCACAAAACATTCATTTTGTTGAAATAGGCGGAAGGGCAGCAACAAAACCAGTTTCAACCATAAGTTCAAGTTCTAGCACACCTCTTGTTGGTGGAGTGGAAAATTCAGTTTTTGGTGAACAATTTAAAAATATAGAATACGACAGTTTGGCTGGTTTTGTTCATAGTGTTGAAGCTATGGAAAAAGCTTTTAAGGCGTTTGGAACAGAGGATGACAACAACATAATTTGGGATTATGACAAAACGCAAGAAAACTTCATATTCCCAAGACTTTATGTTGGAAACGTGAAAGAAGCAAATGTTATAAAAACAGTTAAAGATTATTTAACTTATGTTAAAAGTGGCAAGAGAGGGAACTATTCAGTTCAATGTGATTATGACGGAAATGGAAAAATTATTCCTATTGTGTTTGACTTCACTTCAGAAATTAAAATTGAAATTGATAATACAAAAAAAGAACTATACAATTGGTTTAAAGATTTATATGAAAATGCTGGGCCAAGTGGAGTTATGGAGGGTTACACCTCAAATGGTGACAACGCCTTGATTGAAATAATAATAGATAAGAACACTTTAATTCCATTTTTTGGAAAAAATGTTAACAGTTTTAAATTGTCTAACATAGATTTTGTTATAAAAACAACATCAGAAAACTCAACAGTTTCAAAAATAGCGGGTGACGAAGAATTGGATGCATACTTTGGAATGCTGATGAGCCAAGCAAAAAACTGCACATTTAAAAAAGTTGGTGTTAGCTTTGATGAAAATATTCAGTTTGAATTAAATGAATTTACGGCAGTGGGTGGATTTGTTGGATATTCAGAAAAATCAATCTATGAGGATATTACAGTTTCTGGCTTTGATGTCAAAAATGAAAGTTATACTATAAAAGACAATAAGTTGTTTGTTGGAGGAATGATTGGGCAGTCAAAATCAGACTATATTCGCACCGCAACAACTAATAATAATAAAATAAACATAAAAGCAAATGAGAACGAAAATTCAACAATTGCGATTGGTGGAGTTGTTGGATATGCTGATGGAGATTCTTTCAGAATTTCTGGAGCTGAAACAATTTGTAATATTTTATTTGAATCAAATGCCAAGGAAGTTTATGTTGGAGGAGTTATTGGCTATGTTAAATGTTCTCAAAAGAGCACAATAAGTTATATAACCGCTAAGCCAAACATATCAATAAATTCAGGATGTGAATCAGGATGTGAAATTGAAACAGCATTTGTTGGAGGAGCTGTTGGTTATTCATTTTTGACAACAATTTCTGATGTTTCTGTTGTTGGCGAAAATAAAGGTATTGTTGGCGAAAACAAAATTGTTGTGAAAAACGCCCAAACAGCTTATGTTGGAGGAATTGTTGGAAGTTATAACACAACAATAATCAACACAAGAACTGATACAATAATACTTAAAAGTGACTTAAACAGCAATAAATCAGACATAAACATAACAGCAACAGCTGAAAATATAGTTTCAAACAGCTATGTTGGAGGGATTGCTGGAATTGTTAATTTGATAATAGATGAAAGAGTATCAATTTCCTCAATAGAGAAATTTGTTATAAAAGATAATGAAACAGAAGGTGGCGAGATTGTTGTTACTTCAAATCAAGAAGCTTATGTTGGTGGATTGTTCGGAGGAATTTTATTAAATGGAACTGAAACACAAGGTAAAAACAATCTAATTTTATCAAATTCTCAAAACGCAGCAAATATCGCTGTTTATAACACTAAAAAAGCTTATATAGGTGGAATTTGTGGATATAGTGATATAAACATTTCATTTGCGATAAATTATGGTAGGCTTTTAAATGATTATGAGGAAACAGGAACGGCAGATTGTTTATCTTATATTGGGGGAATTGTTGCAAAAACCTCTCAATCAATAGAATATTGTTTAAGTTTTGGTGCAATTTTTGAACCAGGTTTTGTGGAATATCTTGACACGCAAAGTGAAACAACAAAACAAAACTCTATTGCACAGGCTCTTGTTGCAGACGCACCAGAAAATTCAATTAAAAACAGCCGTTATAGTTCTGATTTCACGGGCGTTTTGCAAGATGATTATTCTTCAAACAACAACATTTTGGCAAGCAAACTTATAGCAACAACATTTTCAGGGTTTGAGCAAGTTAATAGTGATGCTAATAGCTTAACCTTGCCAAGAATTGCTGGATTTAGCGAAAAATCGATAGAGTTTAAAACTTTGAGTGACATCTTTTCTCAAAACCAAGGAACATTCACAACTTACATTTTGAAAGAAGATGCTTCGGTTTCAACAACATTAAAATTAAGCGAAAAATCAAACTTGCAAATAATCGGAATGGGGCATACTATAACCACAAATGGCTGTGCGCTTTTTGATAGTGTTCCAAAAACTGTTATGATTTCCGGTATTCAAGTTTTGTCTAGCAAAGACATATTGGCAGAAAGTAATTTTGGGCTTTTGGCAATAGAAAACAACGGAGTTATCACAAACTGTGTTGCAGGACAGTTGCCACAATACCGAGAATTCATATCCAACGGGGGGTGTTCTGAATTGTATGAAAGATACATTTCAGGGTATAACGGAACAAGAGTTAATGTAAAATATGACGATTGCAATCCTTTTGGCATGGTTGCTGGGGATTTTGGACAAATTGCAAGTCTTTCTAAACACACAACGAAGTCTGCATCTAATTCTACAATTACTGCCTTCAATTCCCTTAGTGAGTTGTTTGCCACATTTATGAACAATTTTGAAATTCCTACAAACGGTTCTGAATACACCCCAACAATCAGTAGCGATGCTCGTAACGCTTATACCCAATTTTATAATAAAGCTATAGAGCTTTATAACGGATCGCTTGTTTCGTTTACCAAGAACGTAAGCAATGATCCCACCAGAAGTGTGGTGATAGGCATAAATTATCCATACACGATGACTTTTGGAACCGATGTAAGTCTAGAGTCTATCAATTTCCAGACAATCATAGCAAACTTGTTTGGGTTTAGTTCTGAGGAAGAATTTATGAACTATGCTCAAGATCTTGCAAATATTTACTCTCAGTATCGAACTAGTATCACGAATTCCACAACTGCGAACGAGGCACTTGAGAATGGATGTTTCTATACCAGCAATGGTTCCTTTGTATTTCCTATCGCCGTCAAAAATGAATTGCCTTCCATAGTTCTTGCATATGTAATTTTGGACACTAGTGGATTTGTGTCCGTTTGGGTGAACGATATTACTGCTGCACTTTGGGCAACAAATTTCAATGCTTCTTATTATACAGATAGTATAATAAATAATGAACTTTATTGCAAAAACATACTTTTCATAACAGGGCCATCCAACGCAGCACAAAGTTTAGGCAAAGATTTGCCAAACAGACAATTTGGCGAAAGCGAAAGCGGAATATTAACAATTTATGTTAACAATAGCGATATAAGCGTTGGAGCTTTGGTTGGAATTAACAACAAAACAATAAATAATTGTTGGAGCTATGCAGACATAAAACTTGATAATTATAAAAAGATAAGTAAATTTGATAGTAATTTAACATATTATGAAAGAATTTATGTTCCAGGTTATTATCAATACACTGCTGTTACCGCAACAAATCAAAACTATATGAATTATTATATTTTTGGTTATGTTCAACCAACAAACTTTGATTCTAGTTTAACATATTATGAAAAGACTTATGTTGATGAGTCTTATCAATACACAAAAGTTGAAAGTTCAAGTGTAACAAGTGAAAACTATACAAATTATTATATTTTTGTTGATTCTTATGTTCAACCAACAGTATTTAATAATAGTTTAACATATTATGAAAGAATTTATGTTCCAGGGTATTATCAATACACAGAAGTTGAAAGTTCGGATGTAACAGATGAAAACTTTGAGAATTTCTATGTTTTGAACACAGTTCAAAATAGTTCTGTTGGTGGACTTGTTGGAAAGAATGAGTTTAAGTTAAGTTATGCTTATGCTATGGGCAAGCTTGATGTTTTTATAAGTGAAAATAACAGCGATATTAAAATTGGCGGAGTTGTTGGAGAAAACACTCAAGCATCAACCAATTATGTGAAATATTTGATTTCTTATGTTGATGTTTATTCAAGTGGGTTAAGTGTTGGAAGAGTTGTTTGTAACAATTCAAACAACCAAATGCTTCACATTTCTGATTTAAGCAGAACAACTGATAAGTTTGTTAAAGAAAATATAGAAAATAATAAAACAATTGTTAAAAAAACTACAGATGTTTTTGATAATGAACAAATATTTGGAAGTGATTTCTTTAAGAGAGATAATTCTTACAACTATGGCTATTATTATCTTGCTTTAAACAATCAGAAATCGTTAACAGCAAACAATAATATTTATTATATTGAAAACTTTGTTGAGTTAAATATGCTTAACAAAATAAACAACAACGTTAATTATGCGTTTGTTAGAGATTTGAACGCAAAAACACCTTTAAGTTTAAATGGCCTGCAAAATAGTTCTTTCACAATCAATGGAAATGGATATTTTGTTTTTTCTGATGTTTTAATAAATGAGGGTAATACTTATTCTTTGTTTAATTTTAATTTAACAAAAAATAGTAAATTAGAAAACATATTATATAAATTTGGCAACACACAAATAAATAGCTCAGCAAACAGCTTAATTGTTGCTCCACTTATAAAAGAAGTTGTTGGAGGGCAGATTTCAAATTGTGCTGTTTATGGAAATATTGATATACAAAATCCAAGTGGAACTTTTGGTGGACTTGTTGGAAAGCTAACTTCAGGAGAAGTTAAATTTAGCTTTAGCGTGGTTAACATAACAATTTCAAACGCCAACGATTTTGTTGTTGGAGGGCTTGTTGGAGAAATGGAAACAGCAAACTTAGACCACTGTTTCACAGCAGGCAACATTCACTTAAAATCAGCTAGTGGTTTAGTTTATATTGGAGGGCTTGTTGGAAAACTTATTAAGGGTGATGCAACAATTCAATATTGTTACTTTGCTGGAAAAAACAATTTGGGCACAACAAAGATTAGAACAGATGTTAATAACAATGTTTATTTAGGTGAGTTTGTTGGATTGTTTGAGAGAACTCCAAACTCAGATATGAAAGAATTTTTGAAATATTGTTTGTTTGAAGGATATTTTATTGAAGATGAAGGAACAAATTGTGATTTTGTTGTTGGAGAAAATGACTACATAAACAAGTTGAAATTTGGAGATGATGAAATTTCAAGTTTGATTGCAATTGGCTGTGTTAAAGGAATTGAGGTCAATAATATAAACTTGCAAAACAACTATGCAACCCTTAAAAACACTTATGGAATTGACTCTTCAAATTATTTCATAACACGAATTGTTGATAAAACAACATTAACAACAAATAGTTTTGCTTCGTATAATATAGAAGATGAAAATGGCAAAACAGGTGTGTCAGGAGATGAAAATAAAAATAATCTATGGAAACAATATAGTTTTTCTGTAGATGGCGGCTCTGATAAATTCCCTTATTTAAATGGCTTTTTTGATTTAAATAACTGGTGATACTGATAGAAAAATTATGAGATGATGTTAGGAAAAGTATGATTTTTGAATAAAAGCTTTTTAATATTCTCACGTCGGCCAATGCCTTTTTAAGAATGGCAGGTGGGGAATAACTTCTGTTGCCTCAAAATAAAACTCCTCTTGTTTGGCGCTTTTATTCCCGTCATTGCGAGCAAGGTTCATTCTTGCGTGGCAATCTCAACTGCTTGAAACTGCGCCAAGCTTTCGGCTAACGCCTCAAGGCATTGCGAACGAAGCGTGTCAATCTCAATTGTTTGTTTCATACAATTTATAACATCACTAATTAAAATCTTTAAAAAACAAACATTTTTCTTAGCAAAAAATTATAAAAGCCAACAAAGCGGTTAAAAAAATCTTATGAAAAATCATAAGATTTTTTTATTTTGCCAATTTTAAATTTAACAATTTTGATAATATTTTATTCAAAAAAGTTCCATCTGGCACCAGTGTTTCAACAATTCCTTTAACTTTTGTGTTTTTTAATGGCCCAACTTCTGAACTGTCTTTGCTGTTTGCTCGGTTATCTCCCAAAGCAAAAAAATAACCTTCACTAATTTTTATTGAGCCGTCGTTGTTTTTTATATAATATGTTTTTCCAGCTTTATACTCTGTTGCTTTTTGATATGTGTTGCCAATTTGTATATAGTAGTCATAAAGCATTTCTTCTGTTACATTTGTTTTTTGATAAGTTTCATCATTATTTTTTATATAATATTCATATCTTTCATCATATGATGGGGCAAGCTGAAAATCATCTTTTGTTTTAACATAATATTGTTTAAACATTTTTTCACTAACGTTTATGCCAGCATCTGTTGCTCTTGAGTAGGAATTGTCATTGTTTTCGGTGTAGCCGGACCAACTATATCCATTTTCAGAACGCCTAGAAAAAGTTATTGCACAATTTGTGTTGTTGTTTTGGTTGTCAACATAATCTTCATTAAGCTTTTTCCATTCATTTTCATTTGCTTTTTTAAGATACACAACCGATTTATTGTTTTCTGCAATAATTTTTATGCTATCTCCACTTGTTGCGATAACTCTTTTTATGATGAGTTCATCTTGATAATCGCTAAAATCAATAATAACAATATCTTGCTTTTGAAAGTTTTTTGTTTTGTTCATTAAAACAATATCAAAGCCTCCATTGTTTTTGGAGTAGGATGAGTTTATTGTTGGTTGCATTGATTCACCAGAAACAACTTTAACTTCGTGATAAAATCCCCAAATCATAAAGGTGATAACAATCAAAACAACAGCATATAACAAAAAACTTGATAAAATTCTGTTGAATTTTTGAGATTTTTTTTCTAAGATTTTACCTTCGTTAGATATATAATCAAGTTTCATTTTTTGATTCCTTTTGTGTATATCATATCATATTTTTTAAATTTTTTGCAAACAAAAATAAAGGAGTGATTAAAACTCCCTTATTTTGTCATTTTTGTTTATTATGCGTCATATTCTGCTTTATAATTCAAGATGCTTTGTTCAATAACCTTTTTAGCTCCTTCAATTCCTTCAGTTCCTTTTATTTCAGTAACTTTGTTTTGAAGTTCTTTATATCTTTTAAAGAAATGGTTCATTTCATCAAAAGTGTGTTGTGGCAAATCATCCATATTTTTAATATTTTTAAAGAATGGGTCATCTTTTGCAACGGCAATAATTTTTTCATCCATTTCTCCGTCATCAACCATAACAATCATTCCAATAGGGCGGCAGTCAACCAAAATTCCTGGGATGAATGGTTCGCTAGACAAAACCAAAACGTCAAGTGGGTCACCATCTCCACCAAGAGTTCTTGGAATAAACCCATAGTTAGCTGGATAAACCATACTTGTGTATAAAAGTCTGTCAAACTTTATAAGACCTGTTTCTTTGTCAAGCTCGTATTTAACTTTGTTTCCTTTTCCAATTTCAATAAATGCTGTAAATTCGTCAACCCCAATTCTTGAAGGGTCAATATCATGCCAAATATTCATAAATTTTTAACCTCTCTTATTCTTTTTATAAGTCACATTATATCATCAACTTCTTGGTTTGGCAATCAAAAAAGGGCTAAATTTGACAAAATTATTTTATTGTGTTATAATCCCCGTGATTTTAGGGGTGAAACAATGCTGATTATACCTTTTGTTTTAGATACTATTGAAGGCTTTTACACATACTTAAAAAAAGTTTATGACTTAAGACCATTTTCTTTTGAACTTGATGAAGAAGACATTAAAAACGAAAGAAAATTTTTTGTTCAAGATGCCGATTGCGGTCAATCAAATGGTCAATTTAAATATACTTATGAAGGACCATATTATAAAAGATATATAAACAAAATAAAAAAAGCTGGACTTGGGCTTATGATGACAACAGATAGGCCAGCACTAAAACTTTTAAATGATTTAGAAAACAGCGGGTTATATCACAACAATAGGTTAATAATAGGCAACGGTGGCGCCTGTGTTTATGAATATGACAAGCAAAGAAAGAAATATGTTTTAACGCATGACAAAAAAATCAGCAGTGATGCAGTTAAAGAACTTAAAAGACTTTTTGGCGATCAGTCAATGGGGGCTTTGATTTTTAACACAAAAAGGCATGAATACACTTATTTTAAGAGTCATTCACCTTTTGAAAGGCTAAGAACAATTTATAGGTTAAAAAACCGAAGCATTTTAAACGCAAACAGCTTTAGTGGCCTAGAATCAGAAGTTAGAAACATAAGTTTTAACATTTTCCCTCAATATAAATTTAAATTTTTCTCAGTTCAAACAGATGTTAAAAGCAAATTTTGGAGCAGAATATCAAAAACAAGATTGGGAATAGGTGTAAGCAAAAATTTGCCACAATTAAGAGAACTTTTTTTAAGACGAAAAAGCACATACACAGATAAAATAAATCAGTTTGATGTGGCAAGGCAGGTGTTGCAAAAATTGATTTGTTATGATGCTGATGGAGCTGATCCAGCATATATAAATGAACTTTCTGTAACCTTTTCAACAAAAGGGCTTGAACTTGTTCCAACAAATTGTTCAAGAATGGGTTCATTGCCAGAATGGCAAGAAAGAAACAAAAAAAGTGATAATGCAAATTTGCGAGATTTTGTTGTTTCTGGAGATAATTATAACAACTTTTTTGCACCGGTTCCACTTAGTGAACTTAGACAAACTTATAAAAGATTTTTAATAACTATGCAAGATGACGGAGAGTTTTTGTTTGACCTTTTGGAGGAGTTTTTAAAATTGTCTAAGCCAGCTCAAGGTTTTGGATATGACGATTTGGCAAAAGTTGCACTTAGATATAAAGTTAAAGATAATTCTCTTTCAAGTTATTTTTTAGCGGAAAAATTTAAAGAAGTTGCTAAAGCTGCTAATGAAGAGATGCAAGAGAACAAAAATGTTGAAGCGCGGATTGAAAAACTAAATGAAATAAATGATGATTTAAACAACCAAATTTCCACATTAAAAGATAAATTTATTCACAATCAAATAACTGAAGAAAAATATGAAGAACAAAAAAATGAGCTAACAAAACAGCAAAGTTTGGTTAAGTTAAAAATAGCCATTATTAGTGGCAGAGAAGACCAAAGAGAAGAATATGAAAATAGAAAAGCAGAATATGAAAGTGAAATAACAGCGCGTGAAAGTGAAGGCTGCGAAGGAGAAAATGCTCCTCAAGAGGCTCCAGATGAAGGCAGAACTTTGTTAAATAAGCTTAATGAAGTTGACGGCATAGTGGCAAAGCCTATAACGGATGAACTTAAATATCAAGACCCAGCTCACAGCGCGGAGAATCCTCATGCCCTTGCAAAGTATGTTCAAATAGAGTCCACAAGATAGGTAAAAAAACAAAAATTAAAAAAACGGTTAAAATAGTTGATATTTTAGCCCTTTTTTGTTAAACTAATAATAAGTAAAAATAGGGGAACAAAATGTCTAAAAAAACTTTTAATAGGTATGAGTTAGGAATAAAAACCACAACTGATATTTTAGAAAGTGAAAAAGCTGATGTTGATGAAATTGAAATAAGTGAAATGCTTAAAAAAGATGACGGCAGAGTGGTGGACTACAAAAAAAGGCATCAAGATTTTTTACAAAGCACAAAAAATGAAAATGATGACATTGATTTAAATGAAATCAAAAAGTTTCAGATGCAAGTTTATTCTTCAAATTCCAGTGAGTTATATGATTTAACATCAAAATCATCAATTTTTCTAACTGTTTTAAGTGTTATTTTTTCTATTTTGCTTTTAAGCGTTGCAATTGTTTTTGTAACTTTAACTGGTTTTGGCTATTCTGTTATGAAATATGACAAAGAAGATATGGGAACAGTTGTAAAAAAGGGGAATTATGTTTTGGTTCTTGATTATGAAAAGCTAAATTCTTTTAGCCCTGATGACCAATCAGAACTGGTTATTTATAAAGAAGACGGACAAACCTATATACGCATCATAACAGAAATAGAAAACGATTATATTGCCATCAACAATGCTCAAAGCACTGCATACAAAAAAATTATGTCTGCAAACATACAAGACCATATTAAAGGAGTTGTTCAAAGAGAAAATGTTGGCTGGGTTGGGGCTGTTGTGTTTGTTATAATGAACTATTGGTATTATTTGCTGGGTGGGTTGTTTATTTTGGTTTTGGCTTCTTTTGTGGCAAAACTTTTGGTGGATAGATATTATAACAATCTTCTTATAAACAAACTTGAGATTGAGCGTGAACATATGGAAAAGCGCAGAAAATATTTGGCTGACAACATCATAAAAATGCAACAATCAAAAAATATGAGCGCAAGTGGAGCAAATGTTTTGGGTGGGCTTTTAAATGTTAACAAAACTCCAGACCACAGAAGAGATAAAAAGATGAAAAAACTTCAAGAACAATTAAAAAACAGGCAAATGGAGCAAATTGAAAACATAAAGAAAACAGAAGAGCAAGAAAAAATGAAACAAGAATTAGAAAATCAAAAAGAACAAGAAAAACAAGTTGTTGACTTTTTGAGAGAAAAGATAATAGACAAAGAGAAAAAAGAAAAGCAAGGTTTGAGCGAAGAAGAGATACAGCGCCGTAGAGAAATGGCAGAAGAAACAAACAAAAATATTGGCAATTAAATTTAAAAATGTAAGTTTTAGGGCTTGCATTTTTTTTTGTTATGTGATATACTCTTTTTCAAGAATTGCAATTTATTGCTTTTCCTTGCATTATTTTTATAATGCCGTTTAGTCCAAAAGGAGGTTTTTTATGAATAAGTATGAACTTTTATACATCATCTCAAGTGATGCTGATGAAAAAACTCGTGAAAAAATCATTGAAACTTTTTCAGACATGGTAACCAAAAATGGTGGAACAGTTGATTCATTAGAAAAGATTGGAATGAAAAAGTATGCTTACAAAATTAAAAACAAAACAGAAGGTTTTTATGTTTTGATGAAGTTTACTTCAAGTGCCACTCTTCCAAGAGAGATGGAAAAGAAAATGCGTATAACAGAGCATTTTTTACGCAATATGTTTATTAGATTAGATAAATAATAAAAGAGAGATAAAGAGTATGAACAAAGTAGTTTTAATAGGTAATTTAACACACGACCCAGAAATGGTTGTAACAAACAGCGGTATTCCAGTTTGCCATTTTTCTTTGGCAATAACAAGAAGATATTCAAACAGTGAAGGAGTTAGAGAAACAGATTTTATTCCTATTGTTGTTTGGAGAAGTCAGGCAGAGTCTTGTCACAAATATTTAAGAAAAGGTAGTAAGGCTGCCGTTTCTGGAAGTTTGCAAATAAGAAACTATGAAACTAAAACTGGTGAAAAAAGATTGGTGGCAGAAGTTGTTGCTGATGAAGTTGAATTTGTTGGAGCAAGAATGGCAGCTGATGGGGATGACTCAGAATTAAAGCCAGCAAATGATGAAGACAAAAACATAGTTTTGGAACCAGTTGATGATGGTGATTTACCATTTTAATTAAAATTTAAAGGAGATAACAAAAATGGCAGAAAACGAAAAAGCAAAAGCAAGTGAAGCTATAGAAAAGCCAACCAAAAAGCCAGCTGAACAATCAGACAAAAAGGCAAAAGCTTCAGAAACTGCTCAAGAAATCAAAAAGCCACGCCGTCCAATGCAAAAACGCAAAGTTTGTCAGTTTTGTGTTGACAAGGTTGAGTTTATAGATTATAAAGATGTTGCAAAGATTCGTAAGTTTGTAACAGAAAACGGAAAAATTATTCCAAGTCGTCAAACAGGAACTTGTGCAAAACATCAAAGAGATTTAACAACCGCAATCAAAAGAGCAAGATATATGGCATTACTTCACTATAAAGGTGAATAAAATTTATAAAGTGAGTTTTAAAACTTGCTTTATTTTTTTTTGTATAGTATATTTATATTATCAAAAAATAGTGTTGAGGTTAAAAATATGGAAACAAATTATGATATTATAATTATAGGTTGTGGGCCAGCGGGGATGACGGCTGGAATTTATGCAAAAAGGGCTGGAATGAAGTGTTTAATCCTTGAAAAATTAACACCAGGCGGACAAATAACAATAACCCCATCAGTTGAAAATTACACTGGATTTAAGAAAATTGACGGCATAGGGCTTAGTCAAAAAATGTTTGAGCAAGTGAGCGAAATTGGCGTTGATGTTGTTTTTTCTGAGTGTTATAGTGTTTCACTTAAAGAAAATTTGAAAGAAATTAAAACAAAGTCAGGCGTATTTAAAGCTCCGGCAATAATTTTGGCAATGGGAGCGGCTTCTAGAGCTTTGGGAACAGAAGAGGATAAAAAGTTTGTTGGAAAAGGCCTTAGTTATTGTGCTGTTTGTGACGGAGCATTTTTTAAAGATAAAACGGTGGCCGTTGTTGGGGGCGGAAACACAGCTTTAGAAGATATTGCATATATATCTAATATTGCAAAAAGCGTTGTTCACATAAACAGAAGAAGTGAATTTAGGGCGGATGAATTAAACATTGAAAACTATAACAAACTTTTAAAGCAAGAAAACAGCAAGATAAAGCAATATTTAGGTTATGTTGTTGAAAAACTTTATGGAGATGCAAAACTAGAAAGCATTGACATAAGAAATATATCAACTGGCGAGGTTAAAAACTTAAAACTTGACGGAGTTTTTGTTTCAATAGGCAGAGTTCCTCAAACAGAAATTCTAGACAGCGATTTAAAGCTTGATGAAAGTGGTTATATAATTGTTAATGACAAAATGGAAACAAGCATTGAAGGGGTTTTTGCTTGTGGTGACATAACGCACAAAACATTAAGGCAAATTTCAACAGCAGTTGGAGATGGCTCAATTGCGGGAACTTATGCAAGCGTGTATGTTAAAAAACACAGATAGGAGAATTTTATGGAAAAGATATTTGGAACAGACGGTGTTCGTGGGGTTGTTGGTGAAAAAATCACAAAAGAGTTTGTTTATAATTTGGCTAAAAGTGTTGGAATTTTTTTAAATAAAAAAAGTGGCAAAAAAGTTTTAATAGCTCATGACACAAGAGTTTCAGCAAAGATGATAGAAGAGGAGGCATCAAAAGCTTTAAATCAATGTGGAATTGATGTTGTTTTGGGTGGCATTATGCCAACCCCCGCTGTGCATTATTTGGCAAAAAAACACGATTTTGATTTGGCAATAATGATAACAGCAAGCCACAATCCAGCTGAATATAATGGCTTAAAACTCATAACAAAAGATGGTTTAAAATTTAGCACAAAACAAGAAGATGAAATCACGGAAATTTATCACAACATTTCAAAATATTCTCTAAAAGAAAAATCAGGGCAAACAATCAGCGATGAAAGCTTAAAAGAAGAGTGGGCAAATTGTTTGGAAGAGATAATTAATGATGATTTTAAAGGCTTGAAAATTGCGCTTGATTGCGCCAACGGAGCAAGTTTTGAACTTGCAGAAAAAATATTTAAAAAGCTTGGAGCTGAAGTTGTTGTTATTTGCAACAAAAATGATGGAAACTTAATAAATAAAGATTGCGGAAGCACTCACCTTGAAAAAATTTCAAAAACAGCAAAACAAGATGGTTGTGACCTGGGCTTTGCTTTTGATGGTGACGCAGATAGGGTTAACGCTGTTTTTGGAGATGGAAAAATAATATCTGGTGAAGAACTTTTGTTTTTGGGATGTATGGCATTATATGAACAAAACCAATTAAAAAACAACAAAATCATAACTCCTTATGTAACAAATTGTGGAGTTGATAAAAGTTTGGAAAAATATTCTATTTCTGTTGTGAGATGTGATGTTGGAGGAAAGAATATTCAAGAAAAATTAATTGAACAAAACATTTCTTTTGGGGCAGAAGACAACGGTCACATTGTTTGGGGTGATTATAACAAATGTTCTGACGGAATTTTAACAGCATTGTTTTTAACCAAATTATATAAGCAAAAAGATTTTAAAGAAATCTGCAAAAATTTAAAACTTTTTGAGCAAGTTAAACTTAATGTTAATGTTTCTGAAAAACAAAAAGAAAAGTTTTTAAATGGAGCTTTAAACAAAGATTTAGAAGAATTAAACAAATCGTTAAAAAAAGATGAGCGAATCATTGTTAGAGCCAGCGGAACAGAACCACTTTTTAGAGTTGTTGTTGAAGGAACAGATTTAAAAACACTAAATGCCATAGCGCAAAAAGTTGAAAAACTCATAAAAGATTTATAAAATTGGGGTATCAGTTTTTGATACCTTTTTGTTTTTGGTTATAATTTTAAAGGAAGCAAGTTGAATAAATTAGGCTTTTTTGGGCAATAGTTTAAAAAAGGAGGAATATATGAACAAAAATGAACTTATAAAAGAGGTTTCAATTCAGTCTAAGTTAACTCAAAAAGACTGCAAACAATGTTTAGAGGCCTTAAAAGAGGTTATGAAGAAAACTCTAAGAAGTGGTGATGAAGTTTGTGTTTCTGGATTTGGGCGTTTCTTTTTAAAACACTATGAAAAAAGAAATGCTTTTAACCCTCAGACAGGGCAAATTAACACTTTAGAAGAGCGATTTTTGCCAGTTTTTAAGGTTAGCAGCGTCTTTAAAACCAAAATTTAGGCAAAATTTTTAAAAAATCCTAAAAAATTTTGAGAAAATGCCCATTTTCATTTGGAATAATGCAGGTTTTGTGCTATAATTTAACTAACTTTAAAAAAGGAGAAATAAAGTTATGAACAAACAAGAATTCATAGTAGCAGTTGCTGCTGAAGCTGGATTTACACAAGCTGATGTTGCTAAAATAGTTAACACAAGCCTTGATGTAATCACAAAGAGCCTAAAGAAAGGGGAAGATGTTATCATCACTGGTTTCGGTAAATTCGAAGCTCGTGCTCGCAAGGCAAGAAATGGAATCAACCCTTCAACAGGTGCTTCAATAAAGATTGCTGCGTGCAAAGTTCCTGCATTCAAAGCTGGAAAAGGTTTGAAAGATGCAGTTAACGCATAATCATGACTAAAAGGACTAACTAAAAGGTTAGCCCTTTTTATTGGACGGAAAAATGAAAATAAAAAATGTTGAATTAAAATCCTCTTACACTTTGGCGCCTATGGCTGGGTTTAGTGATTGTGGATTTCGCAGTTTATGCTCAGAATTTGGGTGCGGTTTAACCACAACAGAAATGGTTAGTGCAAGAGGACTTTTGTATGATGGAGAGGGAAGCTTCTCTCTTTTAAACTATGAAAAAAATGAAAGCCCAAGGGCAGTTCAAATATTTTCTAATGAACCAGAAGTTGTTGCCGAAATTATAAAGCAAGGAAAGCTAAAAAATTTTGATATAATAGACATAAATATGGGATGCCCAATGCCAAAAATTGTTAAAGAAGGAATGGGCTCAGCGCTTTTGTTAGACCCAAAACTTGCAGAAAAAATCATAAAAAGTGCTTGTAACAACACAAGTCAGCCGGTTACGGTTAAGTTTAGAATTGGATATGACAAAAACAATATAATTGCAACTGATTTTGCAAAAATGTGTGAAGATAGTGGTGCAAGCGCCATAACGGTTCACGGAAGAACCAAAACTCAAGCTTATGAGGGCAGGGCAAATTGGGATGTTATTGGAGATGTTTCATCGGCTGTAAAAATTCCAGTTATAGGCAACGGAGATGTTTTAAGCTTGGATGAAGCGGAGCAAAAGATAAAAACCTATGGATGTTGTGGAATTGCAATAGGAAGAGGAGCTTTAGGAAGGCCTTGGATTTTTTCAAATAAAAAAACAGATGAAGTTGATGTTTTAAAAGTTATAAAAAAACATTTTGCCATTTTAGAAAAGTATTATTCAGAAAGGCTTGTTTTATTGCACATGAGAAAGCATCTTGCGTGTTATATAAAAGATGTTAAAAAGGCAAAAATAATAAGACATAAAATTGTAACATCTCAAGATAAGCAAGAAATATTTAATCTTATTTGTGAGGTTTTTAAAAAGTAGGCAAGATTTTGCTTGCTTGTTTTTGTTATTTTTAGTATTATTATTAAAAATAGGTGAGATATGTTAGAAATTTTATATCAAATTATGATAATTTTTGCTAGCCTTGGAGCTATTATTTATGGCATAAGAGTTATGAACAGCAGTATTGAAATGGTTGTTGGTTATAAATTTAAAAAGGCACTAGCAAAAGGAGAGAAAAGGCCACTCATAAGTTATATGCTTGGAACAGGCGTAAGTTTTGCAACACAAACTTCAACTTTAACAAATGTTATGGCAACAGGGTTTATAAACATTGGAATTATTGGTTTATCTCAAGGAGTTGTGATTTCTTTGGGGGCTTGTTTTGGGGCTTCACTTGCGATGATACTTTTGATGTTTGAAAGTGTTAGCGTTTTAAAAATACTAAGCGTTCTTGCTTTTGTTGGAGCGATTAGCTTAATTATTTCAAAAAGTAAGCGCGGGCAAACAATTAGCAAACTTTTTTTGGGATTGGGTTTGTTGTGTTTTGGAATAACAATTTTAGGGACAAGCGTAAACACAATAATAGAAACTGTTGATTTAACTGGTTTTTTTGTTTCAATTAGTAATCCAATGTTACTGCTTTTAATTGGAATTGCCATATCAACAATTATGCAAAGTGCTTATCCAATTGTGGCAATAATCATAACGCTTTTATCTACTGGCTTAATAGATTTTAATTCGGCTTGTTATTTGGCTTTAGGCGCAAATGTGGGTGCGGGCTTTTCAATTTCACTTTTAATATCTGGGTTTAGCGAAGGCAACAACGGAAGAAGAATGGTTTTGTTTAATGTTTTGCAAAGAGTTTTTGTTACAATTTTGTTTTATCTTTTAATGCTGATTCCAAACTGGAATTTGTGGATACACAACTCTTTGTGTGGGGGCATTGCTTCAGTTTCTGTTGTTTTGATGATGATTATTTATAGCTTTGTTCCAATTGTTTTTGTTCCTCTAAGCAATAAAATTGCTACTCTATTAAGAGTTATCATAAAAGATAAAAAAGATAAAAGAAACGATGAATATTCCTGCTTTGAAATTGATGAAAAAGTGTTGAACAGCAGCTTAGTTTCTTATAACCTAGTTAAAAATAATGTTCAAAAAATATTCAAGTTAGAATTAGACCTAAACAATGAATTAACAGAAGAACTGCTTTTAAATGGCAAAGAGAATAAGTATAGAGGAAAATTAAAAGCAATAGAAAAAGCCATAAAACTTACAAGCAACAACTTGATAAGAATTAGTGGAAAAGTTGCAGAAAAAGAAATAGAAAAAGTTAATGTTTTAATAAATATTTTAAATGACTGTTCAAGAATTTTAAAAATAAACACTGAGTTTGAAGGATTTTTGCAAGACAAAAACAAAATTTCACAAAAACTTTCAGAAGAGCAATTTAAATTTATAATTGTATTAAATGAAACCATAAAAGATATTGGTGAAAGAATATATAAAGTTTTTGATGAAAACATAGCAAAAAAAGTTAAAAAAGATGAGTTAAATATTATATTTAAAGTTAATAATATGGTTGTGGCTAAAACAAATGAGTCTAAACACAAACTGTTAAAGAAAAACAACATAAACAAAGATAATTCACTATACTTTAAGCTTTTAAATGAGCTTTCAGAGCTTCAAAATGAATATGTTGATGTTACTATAAAAATGTCTTTATTGGAGGAATAAAAATGTTTAATAAATTAACGATAGATGATTATGACCTTTTAGGTAAGAAAGTTTTGCTTAGGGTGGACTTTAATGTTCCCCTAAATGAGCAAGGAAATATCACAAGTGATAAAAGGATTGTTGAAAGTTTGCCAACAATAAAAAGATTGCAAGAAAAAGGTGCAAAAATTATTATTTGTTCTCACCTTGGCAGGCCAGACGGAAAGCCTAATCCAAAATTTTCATTAAAACCAGTTGCAGAAAGGCTTAGAAAGCTTCTTGAAAGCCCTGTGTTTTTTAATGGAGATTTGGTAACTCCAGAAAACAGAAAATTTATAAACAATATGGAAAATGGCGAAATTTTTATGTTAGAAAATTTGCGTTTTGACCCGGGTGAAGAAAACAATGATTTAAATTTTGCAAAAAAACTTGCTTCAATTGCTGATATTTTTTGTAATGATGCCTTTGGAACAATGCACAGAGCTCACGCAAGCACAGTGGGAGTGGCAAAACTTTTGCCAAACTGCATAGGACTTTTGGTTCAAAAAGAAATAACTATGTTTGACAAAATTTTGTCAAAACCACAAAAACCAGTTTTAGCAATTTTGGGCGGAGCAAAAATAAAAGATAAAATAAATATGATTCACAACATCCTAAATGTTGCAAACAAAGTTATTATTGGTGGAGCAATGGCCTACACATTTTTGGTTGCAAAAGGCTATAATGTTGGCGCTTCAACAATAGAAAAAGATAAAGTTCCTATTGCAAAAATGCTTTTGGATATCGCAGAAAAAAATCATGTTAAAATCATTTTGCCAGTTGACCATGTTGTTGCACAAGAATTTAGTTTTATGGCAGACAGCATAACAATCCCAACAAGCGGATTTAAAGCAAATGACATTGGAATGGATATTGGAATGCACACAATAAAACTATTTAAAAATGAGATAAATTCTGCTAGAACCATTTTTTGGAATGGGCCTATGGGCGTTTTTGAGTTTGATAAATTTAGCGTTGGAACAAGAAAAATTGCTGAGGCAGTTGCAGAAAGCAAGGCCACAACAATTGTTGGTGGTGGAGATAGCATTTCAGCATTGTCAAAATTTGGTTTAGAAAAAAAGATAACCCATATTTCCACAGGTGGTGGAGCTTCACTTCAATATTTAGAAGGCAACGGACTTGTTGGGCTTAAAGCAATTTCAGACAAAATAGAGGTGTGATATGAAATATATTTATGGCAATTGGAAAATGAATTTTTTAGACCAAGATGTAAACAAATTTATAAAAGATTTTAAAAAAGAAAAAAAGCCAGCCAATGTTGAGTTTGGTCTTGCTGTTCCTTTTTTACACTTGCAAAAAATGGTTAAAAAATTGCAAAAAAAGTGTTTTATTGGTGCTCAAAATGTTTGCTATGCTGAAAGTGGAGCTTATACTGGTGAAACAAGTGCAAAAATGCTTGCTGACAAAAAAACTTGTTTTTCACTTGTTGGCCACAGTGAGAGGCGAACAAAATTTTTGGAAACAAATGAACAAATAAACCAAAAAATAAAATTACTTTTAAATAACGGAATTATGCCACTTTTGTGCGTTGGAGAAACAAAAGAAGAAAGAGCGGAAAAAAAGACAAAAAGAGTTTTAAAAACTCAGTTAACAAAAGCATTAAAAGATGTTCCAAATGGGAAAAAATTTATTATTGCCTATGAGCCTGTTTGGGCAATTGGAACAGGAATAACGCCAGAAAAATCTGAGATTGTTGAAAATATTTCATACATAAAAAAAGTGCTTTCAGAAAACAATTATTTGGGAATTTGTGTTTTGTATGGTGGGAGCGTTAACCCAGAAAATGCAAAATCACTTTTGGGAGATGATATAATTGATGGAGCACTGGTTGGTGGAGCGAGCTTAGATGCTAAAAAATTTGTGAACATTGCAGTAAATTTGATGAGGGAGTAAAAAAATGAAGTTAAAAAAACCTGTTGTTGCCATTGTTTTGGATGGTTTTGGAATAAACGAAAACAAAGAAGAAAATCCATTTTTTGTTGCAAAAATGCCTTTTTGGAATAATTTAAAAAAGAATTATCCAATGACGCAAATTTTTGCCAGCGAAGAATATGTTGGGCTTCCAAAAGAACAAATGGGAGGAAGTGAAGTAGGGCACCTAAATTTGGGCGCTGGAGAATGCATTTATCAATCTTTTATGCTTATAAACAAAAGCATTGAAAATGGTGATTTTTTTAAGAATGAAGTTTTGATAAATCAAATGAAAAGGGTAGAAAAAAACAACAGCACATTGCACCTTATTGGAATGGTTTCTGATGGGGGCATACACAGCTCAATGTATCATTTGATTGCAACTCTTAAAATGGCAAAAATGCAAAATGTTAAAAATGTTTGCGTTCATTGCATAACAGATGGCAGAGACACTAGCCCAGACTCAGGAAGAGAGTTTATAGAAAAGGTTCAAGAAGAAATAAACAAAATTGGCGTTGGCAAAATTGTTTCTGTTTGTGGAAGATTTTATGCTATGGATAGGGAACAAAGATGGAACAGAACAGAAGAGGCTTTTAACCTTTATGCTTTTAAAAAAGGCATAAAGGTTGATAGTTTTGAAAATGTTTTTGATGTTGAATATGCCAAAAAAACAAGCGATGAATTTATTCCGCCTTATGTTGTGGGAGATTATGAAGGGATTAAAGAAAAAGATGAAATATTTTTCTTCAATTTTAGGCCAGACCGCATGAGGCAGTTAACAGAAGCTTTTTCAGCTAAAAAATTTGAGCATTTTGAAAGAAAAATAAAACCTTTAAAATGTGTTTCAATGGCAGTTTATGACAAAAGGTTTAAAAATGTTGATGTTGTTTTCCCTCCAGTTATGCCAAGGCTGACGCTATCAAAATATTTAAGTGATTTAGGGTTAAAACAATTAAAAGTTTCTGAAACAACAAAATATGCTCATGTAACTTATTACTTTAATGGAGGAATTGAAAAAGCTCCAAAAGGTGAGGACAGAATTTTGATTGAAAGTGAAAATGTTGACAACTTTGCAAATTATCCACAAATGAAAGCGCCAGAAATTGCAACAGCAGTTGAAAAAGCAATAATTAGTGAAAAATATGACTTTATTTTAATCAACTTTTCAAATGCAGATATGGTTGGACATTCTGGAAATTTTAAAGCGGCAATAAAAGCCCTTGAATTTTTGGATAAAGCATTAGAAAAAGTTATAACTTCTGGGATTGATTTGGGCTACACTTGTGTTGTTACGGCTGACCACGGAAATATTGAAGATATGAGAGTTAAAGCTGGAATGAGCACAACTCACACAAAAAATCCTGTTCCATTTTTAATTACAAACAAAGGCATAAAATTTAAAAAAGGCAAATTTGGACTTTCATCTTTTGCGCCAACAGTTTTAGATATTATGGGAATAAAGGTTCCAAAAGAGATGACATCACCGTCTTTAATAAAATAAAAGGAAAATTAAATGCAAACATTTTTATTGTTAAGCTTTTTTAATGACATGGTCAACAAACTTATAAGGGATGTTCCAGATGAAGTTAGATATCCATTAATTTTAGGACTTTGCGCCTTGGCGTTCTTTTTTTTGGCAAAAAGCATAAATCCAAAAAAGGACGCAGGAGATAAAGAACCAATAAAATATGGAAAGCTTTTTTTTGCAATAATATTTTTTGGTTTAGTTTTTATCTATGCTTTTGTGAAATAATCTTTATGTTTTTGCTTGAAATTATAAAAATTGTATGTTATAATAATTTTCATAAAATATCTAGATGGAGGAACTATGTTTAATTTATCGGCTTTTATGCTTGGTGCTAGTGCGGAAGCTATGCAAACTTTGGCTGTTATAAAAGTTATTTTAGTGGCTTTAATGGGAGTTTGTGCTTTGGCAATTATTGTTTTGGTTTTGTGCCAAAAAGGAAACACTGGTGGTGGAAATGCCATAACTGGGGTTCAAGAAACTTATTACGCACAAAATAAAGGAAAAACAACAGAGGGTAGATTAAAAAATTGGACTATAGGGATTGCTATATTTATGGCAGTTATGACAATAGTTTATTTCATACTTTTGAAAGTGGTTGTAGCTGATGTGTAAGAAGTTTGAGGAGGACAAAAAATTTTGTCCTCTTTTGCGTTTTTGATTAAGGAATAAATGAGGGAGAAAATGGAGAATATATTACAATACATAAAAGATAACAATTTAGATTATATGGAGCAAGGTGAATTGTCAAAAACTATTAGCACTGCTTTGAATATAGATAACGCAATAGTTTTTTCAGAAATTACAAATTTGCTTAAAAATGGCGACCTTGTTTTGTCGGGTGGGCAAAAAATAATTTCAATAGATAAATTAAACTTGCATAAAGGCAAGTTAACAGGCAATAGCCGTGGTTTTGCTTTTTGCAAAATTTTGGATGATGAAGAAATGCCAGATGTTTTTATTCCACACACAAAACTTAAAAATGCTTTAAACAAAGATATAGTTTTGTTAAAAGCAAACACTTTGCCTGACGGAAGAATGGAAGGCGAAGTTTTTAAAGTTGTTAAAAGAAATGAAGAAAACATTGTTGGAACCCTACTCCTTACAAACAACAAATATGCTTTTGTTAAACCTGATGACGGCAAAAACTTTTGCGATATATTTGTAAAGCTTGACAAAGGGTTTAAAGCAAAGCATTTAGACAAAGTTGTTGTTAGAATAACAAATTATAACAATGGAAACAAAAATCCAGAAGGCAGAATAATAGAAGTTTTGGGTGACCAAAACTCAAAAGGTGTTGACATTTTGTCTATTATTCGTGAATTTAACTTATATGAAGAATTTGGTTATGATGTTATGGAAGAAGCAAGACAAGTTCCTCAAGTTGTTAGTGAAAACGAAAAGAAGGGCAGAGTGGATTTCACAAAAGAGCAAATTGTCACTATTGACGGCGTTGACTCAAAAGATTTTGACGATGCAATTTCTATAGACAAAACCGAGGATGGATTTAGGCTTGGAGTTCACATTGCTGATGTTAGCCATTATGTTAAACCAAATTCAGCGCTAGACAGAGAAGCTTATAAAAGGGCAACCAGTGTTTATTTTTGTGATAGAGTTTTGCCAATGATTCCAAAAGAATTGTCAAATGGGATTTGTTCATTAAATCCTGGAGTTGAAAGGCTAACAATGTCGGTTGTTGTTGACCTAGATGACCACGCAAACATAAAAAGCTATAAAATTTGCGAAGGCGTTATAAAGTCTTCAGCTCGAATGACTTATGACGATGTTTATGCAATTTTGTGTGGAGATAAACAAGTAAGTCAAAAATATGAAAGTTTGGTTCCTAAATTTAAACTTATGGAAGCACTACATAATGAATTAATCAAAAAAAGAGAAAGAAGAGGTGCTTTGGAGCTTGATGTTCCAGAAGCAAAAATTATTTTAAATGAATTTGGAGCAACAATAGATATTCAAAAATATGAACGCAACACGGCACATATGCTTATTGAAAGTTTTATGCTTCTTGCAAATGAAATTATCGCAAAAGAAACTTGTGACAAAAAAGTTCCAAGCATGTATCGTGTTCACGAACAGCCAGACGGAATGAAAATGGGCAATTTTTTTGCCTTTTGTTCTGGACTTGGGCTTCACATAAAAGGTCAGCCAGAAACTGTTAAGCCAAAAGATTTGCAAACACTTTTATATGATATAAAAGGGAAACCTTATGAAGAGGTTGTTAACAAAGTTATGCTTCGCTCGCTTCAAAAAGCAAGATATTCCAGCAAAAATTTAGGGCATTTTGGGCTTGCTGCTGAGTTTTATTGCCATTTCACGTCACCAATTCGAAGATATCCAGATTTGGTTGTTCACAGGGTTTTGAAGAATTTCATCCTTAAAAAAGCTGATGAAAACACAAAAGAATATTATAATGATTTCATAGCTGATGCTTGCATTCTTTCAAGTGAAAGAGAAAAATTGGCAGAAAGCGCTGAAAGAGCTGTTGATGACCTTAAAAAGGCAGAATTTATGCAAGACAAAATCGGGCAAGTTTTTGATGCTATTGTTAGTGGAGTGGGAACTTATGGTGTTTTTGTTGAATTGGAAAACACTGTTGAAGGGCTTTGCTCTGAAGAAGATTTGCCAAGAGATACTTATGCTTTAATTGAAAATCAATATTTGTTAAAAGGCAGTGAACACAGCTTTCAGTTAGGGCAAAAAGTTAAGGTTGAAGTTGTTGGAACAAACCTTCAAAAAAGGCAAGTTAGTTTTAAAATTGTAAAATAGCTAAAAAATATTATAAAAAATTGATTTTTTGCATAAAAAATGCTATAAAAATGTAAAATTTTTAAAAAAAGCTATTGAAATTTGAACTATAAAGTGATATAATAAGAGAGGTAGAAATGGAGAACATAACTACTAATAGGAAAGCTCACTATGAATACTTTATCTTAAAAAAGTATAGTGCAGGACTAAGCTTAATCGGGAGTGAAGTAAAGTCTATAAGGGCAGGCAATGTTAACATAAATGAAAGTTTTGTGATTTTCAGGGATGGTGAAGCCTTTATTCATAATATGTTTATAAAAACTTATGAAAAAAGTGCCAATTACATTCCAGATGAAAGAAGAACAAGAAAACTTCTTCTTCACAAAAGTGAAATTTTAGAACTGTCGTCAAAAGTTGCCCAAAAAGGCTTAACGGTTGTTCCTCTTGCATTATATTTTGACAAAAATTATGTAAAAGTTGAAATTGCTTTATGCAAAGGTAAACTTTTGCATGATAAAAGAGAAAGTATAAAAAAAAGAGATTTGCAAAGAAGCATCAAACGCGAAATAAAGGTGGGCAAATAAACCTTCACGGGGGCGTGTTGGTTTCGACAGGTGAAAGATTTATTATTATGCATGTCGCTTCGTTAGCGTTAAAAAACGGACTTAAAAATAAATGCAGAAAAAGATGCAAAAACTTACAATTATGCTCCTAGCCACAGTGCTATGTATGCATATGCGTAATTTATCTTGGTTGGATATAAAACAAACTGGTTTTGGCCAATTTTGATTGGTTGCGTGGCCAAAGTCTAAAATAACCAATCAGCCTTATAGCAGTGCCCAATGCTGTGAGGAAAGTTTAGGGCTGGCTGCAAAAAAAATTTGTTATTTAAAAAATTTTTGCAGGAACTATTGAAAAATAACTAAACATGTAGTATAATAATAATGGAATCATTTGGACATGGGTTCAAATCCCATCGCTTCCACCAAAAAATAATCAAAGGAGTATATAAAAATGAATTGGGATGTTTTTTTAAACGTATTGGCAATTATAGGAATCATAGCAGCAGGTGTTGTTATTATATTCTTTGTTGCTAAGCTTGTTATTATCAGCACAGATAAAAACAAGAAAGATGAAGTGAGTGTATCAGAAAATAGTTCTGTTACAACAATAGAAAATGAAACCGTAGAAGAATACAACAAAGGCGAAGTTAAATCTTGGGACGACAGTTTGGCAAATGATGAGCAAGAAAAAATCGCTGCAGGAGATAATGTTGAAAGCCTTGTGTATGAAGATAATTCGCAAGCTTTAAAAATGGAGAAAGACTTTAACGCAATGGATGAAGCTTTTGATGATGAAGAAGAAGCTAGTGCAAGCAAAGAAGAAATTGATAGGATGATTGAAACAATCAACACTGAAAGCCTTGCAGAATATAAAGAAATGAACAGAATCAAAGAAGAAGAAGCACAAGAAGTTGAAGTTAAAGATTTAGATGACGAAGAAATTTTTGAAATTGACAACTCTGATGAAAGAGCAGATTTAATTAAAGAAAGACAAGAATTAAAAGAAGCTCAAAAACAAATTGAAGCAGAAAGAGCAGACTTAGAAGAACAAAAGAAACAATTGCAAGAAGAAATTAAAAGACTTGAAGAACTTAAGAAAGAACAAGAAAACTCAGTTATTGTTAGTGATGTTAAAAATTTGTATGCAAATGAAACTCTTGAACAACTTGAAGCTAGATTAGAAGTTTTAAACCAAAGATTAAAAGAAAACAAAAAAGATTTGCGTGAAAACAGAAAAGAATATAACCCTCTTGCAAGAGTTAAGAAAACACTTGAAAAAGATAAAGCAAAATTAACAAGAAAAGAAGCAATTGTTGCAAGACAAAAAGTTATTTTGTATGGTGTTAACAACTATGTTGACATTGATGAAGAAAAGGCTAAAAAGCTTAATGAAGAATTGGATTTGTTGGAAGGTTTGAGATTATCTGTTCAACACTGTGAAGATGTTATGAACGCAAACAAAGATAGATTCCCAATCTTAGAAAAGACAAACAAAATCTTAAAGAAAACAAATTCTGAAATTATGGCTGATATTGCAGAAGTTGAAAAAGCAATTGCAGAAAAGAAAGGCAATTTGGATGAATAATAATTAATTAAAAAAGGAGCAAACAATTTGCTTCTTTTTGTTTTCTTTTTGGTTAAATTGTGCTATTATTTGTTTGGAGATTAAAATGGATATAAAAAAATTTTTCAAAAAAATGTTTAAAAAAGAAGAAAAACAACCAGAAAAGCCACTAAAAACAGGTATTGTTTTTAGTGGTGGAGGAGTTAGGGGCCTTGCTTACATTGGAGTTATTCGAGCTTTTCAAGAAGCTGGCATAAGCTTTGACTATGTTGCGGGAACTTCAATAGGTTCTTTTATTGCGGCGCTTTATGCTGCTGATATTCCAGTTGAAAAAATGGAAGAAAAGGCAATTTCAGTCAAGCAAAAAGATTTTCATAATGCAAAATTTTTTATTCTTCCAAGCAAAACAAATAAATTTGAAAATCTAATTGGTGAAATGTTAGAAGGCTTTTCTTTTGAAAATTTGAAAAGACCACTGTGTGTTTGTGCGGTTGACATAAAAACAGGAAAAGAACAACACATAAAAAGTGGAAATTTGGTTAAGGCAATTGCTGGGTCGTGCGCTGTTCCAGGCTATTTTGAACCAGTTGATTTTGGTGAAATGAGGCTTGTTGATGGTGGGCTTTTAAACAATATTCCAGCTGATGCGCTAAGAGAAATGGGGGCGGATATTGTTGTTTCATTAGATATAAATCCAAATCGTGGATATGGAACAGAAAGTGAAAAAACGCTTGATATTTTAAAGGCATCTCTTAGAATTTTGATGACGTCAAACGCAATAAATGGTTATGTTCATTCAGATTATGTTTTGAAAATTGATTTAAATGATTTTAGCCAATTAAAAATAACAGACACAAAAGAGCTTATAAAAAGAGGTTATGAAGGGGCAAAAAAAGGAATTTCAGGCATTATTGAAACACTAAACCTAAAAGAGGCAGACAAAAGCATTAAAAAGATGACAAGAAGACTTAAATTAATTAAAAAACAAAGCGAAAAGTTAGAAAAATTAACAAAAAGTTTAAACCAAAGAGAAAGGTGGGAGTTAACAAGAATTGGAAGAGAGGAAGAGTAATTTAAAGCTATATATAAAACTCCTTGCGTTTTGTTGTTTGTGCCTAATTGTTTTGGTAACAATTCCTTTTTCTAAGTTTTTTGAATCAAAATTAAATAAAATAAATATTGAAAATTATATTGATTTTGATTATATATTAGACAAAGATTGCTCGGTTTCTGTTTTGGATGTTGGCTGTGCTGACTGCATAGCGTTAAAGCTTCCTGATGGAAAAAAGGCATTGTTTGATTTTGGAGTTGACACAAACAAAAAAGTTTCAGATTTATATAAACAAGAGTCGATTAATTATCTGAAAAATTTGTTTAATGAAAATGAAGAAAAGGTTTTTGATTTTGTTGTTTTAACTCATCCAGATGCTGACCATTATAATAATTTTGAACTTTTGTTTGATGAATTTCAAATTAACAAAGTTTATAGGCCGGCCGTTTTTTACTCTAACTCTTCACATCAAAAAGAAACTGAAGAAGAGCTAAAAAGAGCAAAAGAAGCAGAGTTTTTAAGTGAAGATAAACAAGATTTTGGTGATGAAATTCAAACTATTTCAACTGATTTATATAGACAATTTTTAAATAAAATTTATTCTGAACCAAATTGTGAATATGCCTACACATTTGTTAAAAATGGATTTTTAACGTTAACTTCAAGTGGTGATAAGCCTTACACAATAACTTTTTATTCACCATATAAGCTTAAATATAGCAATAACAATTCTTTTTCTGTTGTGGCAATATTAGAATATAACAATCATAGAGTTTGTTTAACTGGAGATGCAACAGAAGAGGTTGAGGGATATTTATGCAGAAATAATGAGTTAAAAAGTGTTGATTTGTTAAAAGTTGGACATCACGGAAGTAATACAAGTTCAACTCAAGAGTTTTTAAACAAACTTAAGCCAAAATATGCTTTTATAAGCGTTAGAACAGACACAAACAACTATAAATTGCCAAGAAATGAAGTTTTGCAAAGGTTGAAAGTTTGTGGAACAGAACAAAAAAATATTTTTCAAACACAAAATTGTGATAATTTAGTTTTTGCAATAGATGATAATGGCGTTTATGTTTCTGCCACAGGAGATATTGTTCCACAAAAATTTAAATGGTGGCACATTTGTTTATGTATTATTATTTTTGGAGGAGTTGTTATTGTTATCATAAAACCAATTAAAAAACGTTAAATTTGAAGAAAATATATAAATTTTATTGATAAATAAAAAAAATAATGATATATTTAGTAAAAAGGAGAACTTTTGATGAAAACTAATATAACTTTTATATGTTTATTACAAAATTACAGCAAAAATGTTGCAAAACTTGTTTGTGACAAACTTGATATGTATTTTGTTGATGTTGAAGATATGTTAGAATTTGAGCTTGGTGATGAAACCCATATTTTAAATATGTTAGGGAACAAAGAAGGCAAAAAGTATATGAAAGAAACTGAAGTTAAAGTTGTTAAAAGAATTGCAAGCTTTGAAAACACTTTGGTTTGTATTGAGCCCACAACACTTTTTAGTAATAAAAATTTTGATAGACTAAAAAAGACAAGTTATATTGTTTATTTGCAAATTTCTCCTAAATTTTTAAGCAAAAGAGCGGAAGAAACAAAAGATATTATTGATGAAAAATTTTTAACTATTGCTTTTACAGAAAAAGATAAAATGTATGTTGATAATAGTGATATAGTTTTAAATTGTAGCGTCTATAAAGAAAAAAAGGCATTTAAAAAACTGATAAGCGCAATAAATTCATTTTTCAAAAAAAGTAAAAAAGAAGAAGAATAATCTTCTTTTTTTATTTTCATTTTATAAATAAATTTGTTATAATACTAAAGAGGTGAAAAAATGATTGAAGAAAAAGTTATAAACACAATAAGAAAACTAGCTTTAGATGAAATTGCTGAGGCAAAATCTGGGCATCCAGGAATAGCGCTTGGAATAGCTCCAATGCTTTTTGCAGTTTTTAGTGAAGCAAAAATTCAACCACAAAATCCAAATTGGTTTAATAGAGATAGAATTATTTTATCTTGTGGGCACGGAAGCAGTGTTTTATATTCAACGCTACATTTGTTTGGCTATGATGTTGGCTTAGAAGACTTAAAAGAATTTAGAAAATTGGGTTCAAAAACTCCAGGTCATCCTGAGTATGATGTAACTTGTGGTGTTGATGCTTCAACTGGAGCTTTGGGGCAAGGATTTGCAACGGGGGTTGGTATGGCGCTTGCTGAAAGCCATATTGCAAAAATTTATAATAAGCCAAACATTTCTATTTGTGACCACAACACTTATATAATTTGTTCTGACGGTGATTTAATGGAAGGCATAAGTTATGAGGCAAGCAACCTTGCTGGAAAGTTTAAATTAAACAAACTTATTGTTTTGTATGACAGCAACAATGTCACAATGACAGATGAATTAAACATAACCAGCGATGAAGATGTTAAGATGAGATTTGAAGCATGTGGATTTAATGTTATAAAAGTTAAAAATGGTGAAAATTATAAACAAATTTCAAGTGCCATAAAATTAGCCAAAAAAAGTAAGACAAAACCAACTCTTATAATTTGTAACACAACAATAGGATATGGAAGCAAGCTCGAAAACTCGCCAAAATGCCACGGAAAACCATTTAATTTTGAAGAGGTAAAAGAGATATGCAAAAATTTTGGAGTGAGCGAAATTCCTTTTGAAATTGATGAAGATGTTTTAGAATATTGCAAAGATTTAAAAAACAAAAATATCGAAAAATTTAAAAAGTATGAAGCTTTAGAAAAAGAATATAAGCAAAAATATCCAAAAGAATATAAAGAGCTTTTTGGTGATTTGTCAAATGAAATGATAAAAACACTTGAAAAACAAAAATTTATAAGCGATATTTCAACAAGAGAAGCAAGTGGCATTTTGCTTAACACGCTTGCTAACAAGTTTAACAATATTTTTGGTGGTGGAGCCGATGTTGCAAAATCAACTATGGCATACATAGAAAGTGGTAAAGATTATAGCAGTGAAATTAGAGAAGCCAAAAACATACCATATGGCATAAGAGAACATGCCATGGGGGCTATGGCAAACGGGATAGCTCTTCACAAAGGGCTTCAAACTTTTGCTTCAACATTTTTAATATTTAGCGATTATTTAAAATACGCTATAAGGCAAAGTGCACTTATGAATTTGCCTGTTTGGTATGTTTTTTCTCATGATAGCATCTATATTGGTGAAGATGGTCCAAGCCATCAACCAATAGAGCAAACTCAAAGTTTAAGGCTTGTTCCAAACTTAATGGTTGTAAGGCCAGCGGACGGAGTTGAAACAATTGGAGCGTATAAGCTTGCAATAAAAACCAAAAGCCCAACAGCATTTATATTAAGTAGGCAAAAACTTCCACAAAACGCAAACAGTGATTTTGATAAAGTGGCTTTTGGTGGATATGTTATTTCAAAAGAGGAGAAAAAATTAGATGCAATTTTGCTTGCATCTGGAAGTGAAGTTTCTTTATGTTTAGAAGCTAAAAAGCAGTTGAAATCACAAAATATTGATGTTAGGGTTGTAAGCATTCCTTGTTTTGAAATGTTTTTAAAGCAAGATAAAAAATATATAAATTCCGTTTTACCCAAAAAATGTTCAAATCGTGTTGCTGTTGACGTTGGAGTTCGTGACGGGTGGTTTAAATTTGTTGGAGAGAATGGCAAAATTTTGGGAATTGATGTTTTTGGTGAAAGTGGAAATGGGCAAGAAGTTGCAAATTTGTTTGGCATAAATGCTGAAGAAATTGCATCCACAGTTAAAAAAATGATAAAATAATGGAATAATTTTTTGTTAAAAAGCACTAAAATAAATAGTGCTTTTTTTGTTTATAAAAAGTTTTTTATGTTAATAATATAAAAAAGAGAGGTTAAAAATGAGAGAACCAACAATGAGTTTAGAAAAGGTTAAAAAAAAGATTTTAGAGTTAAAAGGGCAAGGTGTTTTGATGGAAGTAAATCACGGAAGGAAAAAGATTTCACAATATAGTGGAGTTATAGAAGATGTTTATCATAGCGTTTTTGTTGTAAAACTAGACAATAGCTTTGCAAACGAAAAACACACTTATTCTTATAGTGACATTTTGTGTGGTGATGTAAAAATTGCCTTAAAGCACTAATTTCTTGAATTTAGTTATATTTTTTTTACTCTTTCAATATATTTATATCAGTAATTTTTTGAAGGGGGATTAAAATGTCACTTGAGCCACAAATAAATGTTGTTGAGATAAAATATAACAAAAAACTTGATGATATCACTTTTCAATCAAATGTTATATTAACAACAAATGGAGAAAAAATAGATAAAGTTTTGTTTACAAAAAGTTTGGTAAGCATAAACAACACAAATGTTAACAAAGGAAGCGTAACAATTGAAGGGGTGGTTAATTCCACAGCACTTGTGAAGCTTGAAAATGGTGAAATAGAAGAATTGAAAACTTCAACAAATTTTTCAAATGCTTATAATTCAAATCAAATAACTGGAGAAAACAAAGTTTTTGTTTTGCAAAAATCTGTTAAAACATTAAATTTATCTGTTAATGAAATTTCACTTTCGTTTGCTGAGCAACTTGTTTTTGAACTATTTTCTATTGAAAAACAAAATGTAAAATATGTGTCTTCAATCAATCCAGCAAATCAAAAACTCATAACAGAAGAATTTAGCACTATAACTCACGCATTAAATGAAAATTTTGAATTAAAAACTGAAATTGATTTGCCAACCTCGATATCAAAAATTTTAATGGTTGAAAGTTATGCTATATCAAAAAATATAACTTGTTTAAATGATTTGATAGTTTGTGATGGAATTATAAACACTAATTTAATTTATTTAACAAATGATGAACAGCCAAAACTAAAAAATCAAACTTATTCACAAGATTTTCATCAAGAAATTTTGGGAACAGGTGTGTTGGAGGGGCAGAATGCAACAGCCTTTTTAAACACCACAGAAAACAGTTATGAAATTGACGGTGAACTTAGCAGTTCTAAAGGCGTTTTAGAATTAAAAAACAAGTTTTGTGCAAATGTTTTGGTTAGAAAAAATATAGAAATTGAAAGCGTTTTTGATGCTTTTTGCCCTAAAAAAGAAATGGAGCTTCAGCATTCTAGCTTTATAACTCAAAATATTGTATGTTTTAAAAACATAACAGAAAAAATTGACGGCAATATTGAATTTTCTGAAGAAGATATAAGAATAGACAAAGTTTTATGTTCATCAGTTGGAAATTGTTTTATAAAAAATAAAAGAATAGAAAAAGATGAAGTTATAATAACAGGGAATGTTGGCTGTTATGTTATCTATCTTTTGGATGATGAAAATCACACAACGCAGTCGGTTAAAGTTGAAATTCCTTTTGAGAGTTCTTTTGTTTGTGACGGAATTTTAAAAGATGATGAAATTTTGGTGTCTGCCAGCGTAAAAGAACTTGATGCAAGAAACAAAAGAGCAAAAGAAATTGATGTTTTGGCTGAGCTTTGTTTAAACGTTTTTGTTCTTCGCTCCAAAAACGAAGCTATAATGAGCGATATAGTTGTTGGGGAAGATAGAAAACTTGATTTATGCAATATGGGAATATATGTTGTAAGTGAAGCGCAGGATAGTTGGGATATTGCAAAAAAACTTTTGATAAATCCTGATATGTTATTAAATCAAAACCCAGAATTAAAATTTCCTATAACAAAACCAACCCAAATTATTGTTTATAGGCAAAAGAAATTAAATTAACAAAAACACACAAATTTTGTGTGTTTTTTCTATAAAAATTAATAAATATTAAATATTTTATGTTTAAATAACACAAAAAAGTTAATTATTTATAACAGAGGTAAAAATGATTAAGTTTAAAAATATTATTTTAATAATTGTTGTTATTTTAACAATTATTGCAAGTTTTTTTGTGTTTTCAAACATAAGTCAAAAAGAAATTGATGCAAGTGATTATTTAAGAATTCACATAAGAGCAAACAGCAACTCTTCAGTGGACCAAAATGTTAAATATAAAGTTAAAGATGAAGTTGTGAGCGCTTTAACTCCGTTTTTAAGTGAAGCAAAATCAAAAGAAGAATCAATAAAAATTATTTATGAAAAACTTGATTTAATAACAAGTGTGGCAGACAAAGTTTTAAAAGAAAACGGCTTTTCTTATAAAAGCAAAGCAGGAATTAAAAGTGAATATTTTCCAACAAGAACCTATGAAGATTTAACTTTAGAAAGTGATGTTTATGATGCTTTAATTATAAATTTGGGTTCGGGCTTGGGTGATAACTGGTGGTGTGTTGCATACCCCCCAATGTGTTTTATATCTTATGAAGATAATGATAACAAAAACATAGTTTACCGCTCAAAAATTGTGGAAATAATAAAAAATTTTTTTAATAGATAAATAAATTTTGAAAAATAGATTAAACTACTTTTAACAAAATTTAAAGGAGAACAAAATGGAAAAAGTTTCAAAAGTTTTTTACATAATATTATGTTTTATTGCAGTTTTTTGTTTAACTTTTTTTGCTTTTAAAAACAGTTCAAACACAGATATCTCTGTTGAAGCAGCTTTAACAACTTCGCAAGTGAAAACAGTTCAAACAAAATTAAAAAATTGGGGATATTATACTGGCGCAGTTGATGGAATTTATGGTTCAAAGACAAAAGCTGCAGTGAAAAATTTTCAAAAGAAAAACAAGCTCACTGCTGATGGAATTGTTGGGCCAAAAACAGCAGCAGCTCTTGGAATGAGTTTAACAAGTTCAAAAAGTCAAACTCAAACAAGCAGTGATTTATATTTGCTGGCAAAATGTATTCACGCTGAAGCCAGAGGTGAGCCATATGCAGGTCAAGTTGCAATTGGAGCAGTTATATTAAATAGAGTTGCAAGTTCAAAATTCCCAAACACAATTTCTGGAGTTATTTATCAGCCATACGCTTTCACAGCTGTTAATGATGGTCAAATAAATTTAGAGCCAAATCAGTCGGCTTATAATGCGGCAAGAGATGCTTTAAACGGATGGGACCCATCACACGGGGCATTATATTATTATAATCCAAAAACAGCAACCAGTTCTTGGATTTGGTCTAGAACAGTTTTGGTGACGATTGGAAACCATAAATTTGCAATATAGGAGGAATATATGACAAAAAGTTCAAAAATAGCAATCACAATTTGTTCAGTTTTAACTGCTTTAGCAATAATTTTGGCAACAATTTTGTCTGTTTCTTTTAATAATGAAACAAAAAATTATAAATCTCAGTTAAATTCAGTTTATCAAAGTGATTTCTACACTTTAACTGATGCGGTTAACAACATAGAAACAAACTTGTCAAAAACATTAGTAACACAAAACTCAAATATTCAAGAAAAATATTTAACTGAAATTTGTTCATTATGCAAAATCGCTCAAAACAGTTTGTCATCACTTCCATTAAATCATCAATCTTTAACAAACACATATAAGTTTGTGAATCAACTTGGGGGTTATTGTTATGTTTTAAATGAGAATATATTATCTCTTAAAGGCATAACAGAAGATGATTTAGCTCAATTAGAAAAATTGCATAAAAGTTCACAACAAATAAAATCAGATTTAAATGATTTGGCAAATTTAATAAATTCAGGTTATTATATTGTTGAAAATATCTCAGATCCTAAAATAAAAACAAATAATTTTTCTGATGAATTTAATTTTATGTATGATGAAACAATAGAATATCCAAGTTTAATTTATGACGGGCCGTTTAGTGACTCAACAGAGCACAAACAGGTTAAAGGTTTAAGTGAAAAAGAAGTAACAAAAACAGAGGCAGAGTTAAAAGTTAAACAGTGTTTTGGTGATTTTGAAATAAATTTTGTTGGTGAAAGCTTGGGGGGAGATTTTGACACATACAACTTTGAGCTTAAAAAGGGTGATATAACTGGTTATATTCAAACAGCAAAAAGGGATAACCTTGTGTTGCAATTTGCAACAGATGAGCAATCATCGTCACATAACAAAAATATTTATGAATGTGAAATTCTTGCAAAAAACTTTTTAAACAAACTTGGATTTAATAACATAGCTCCAGTTTGGAGCACGGCTGAGGGCGGATTTGTTTATTGCAACTTAACTTTTAAAACAAATGATGTTATAATTTATCCAGATATGATAAAAGTTAAAATAAGTCAAGAAAACGGAAATATTGTTGGATTAGAGGCAAGAAGTTGGGCGTTTAATCATGTTGATAGAGCTGATTTATCACCACTTATTTCAAGTGAGCAAGCAAAACAAAAAATTAATCAAAAGCTTGATGTTTTAGACACAAATCTTTGCGTTATTCCAGATGAATATTTGGGCGAAAAATTGGCTTGGGAATTTAAATGCATATATGATGAAGCAATTTATTATGATTATATTGATGCAAAAACTGGGGAAGAGATAAAAGTTTTAAAAGTTATTCAAACAGATAATGGAAATTTGCTTATGTGATAAATAATTAAAAAATTTTAAAATTTTTTGAATAAAAAAACTCTTTTGGGTTACAATAATAATGCAGGCAAGAGTATAAAAACTTTTGCTTGCAAAACACAAAGCTATCCAAGCTTTGTGTTTTTAATATAAATGGTTTACAAACAATTTTTATTATGTTATAATAATTTTAAATTTTTTATGAGGTTGAAATGGAGGATAAAAAATTAAACACAAGAGAAAATCTGAATAAATTTGGAATTTTTCAGTTAAGAGAATACGCAAGAAGCATTGGTGTTCATTTGCCAACAACATACAAAAAAGATGATTTAATAGAAAAAATTATGCAGGTTGAAAATGGAACCATAGAGCCATTTGTTCCAAAAAACAAAAAGGGCAGACCTCCAAAAAACGTGTATGATTTTAATGCTGATTGGAATGTTGGTTATTTTGAATATGCTGACCAAACAGAAGAAAAAACATCTTGGGTGAAAGGTTCATTTATTCAAGCACAAGAGCCAAGAGAAAATTTGTTTTTAAACGCAAAAGTTAGCAGCAAAAGAGAACTTTTTATAACAAAAGATGGACAAAGGCCAAAAGAAGATTCTGGAATTTTAAAGATTGAACCAAACGGATGTGGAACACTACATCTTGGAGGACTTAACAGTTTAACCAATGATGACATTGCAATAATTCCTTATAGAATGGTTAAAACTTATTCCCTTTTAGACGGCGATAAGGTTGATTGCCTATGCTATGATGATGGCTCTAATTATAAACAAATTGCAGATATTTTAAAAATAAATGATTGCATTTTGGGAGGACTTAAAAGGCTGTATGTTTCTGAGAATAGAGTTGATATCATAGCATCTTCAGATGTTATAAAGTTTTGGGAAGATGAAGATTTAGCTTTCAGCAAGTTTTTGGCACCAATAGGAAAGGGGCAGAGGGTTTTGGTTCATGCAGATAAAAACAGCAATAAAAGTGATTTCTTAAACAAACTTGCAATTCAAACAAAAAATCAAAACTTACACACAATTGTTGTTGCAATAGATAAAAGGCCAGAAGAAAAATCAATATATAATCAAGAAAATATTGAATATGCTTTTTCAACTTTTGATATGACGCCTTTTAGACAAATGTATTTGGTTAATCTTTCAATTGAAAGAGCAAAAAGGCTTTGTGAAATGGGGCAAGATGTTGTTTTGATTATTGATGATTTGATATCAGTTTTAAGAGCGTATAATTATAGCACAATTTCAGAGCAAGAAGAAAAGGTTGGAGAATTTAATTTAAACGCAATTGTTGCAGTTAAAAAACTTTTGGCAGTTGCAAAAAATGTTGAGCAAGCTGGAACAATAACTCTTATTGCTGGAGTTTTAAACGAACAAGACTCCGAGCTTGAAAAAATTGTTTCTAGGTTTGATTCACTTTGCAACAGTCACATTTATTTAAGTGAAGAACTATATTCATTAAAAGCTAAAAGTGAAGTTTTGCCAAAAAGTTATACAGACAATTCTTATCAGCTTATTGATAAATTAGAAATAGAAAAGGCTGAAAAATTAAGACAGTTAACAAAAGATAAAACAATAAAACAAATTGCTGAAATTTATGAAAAAATGCTATGAAATATATAATATCATTATTAAATTGTGATTAAAAAAGAACTTTAAAAAATTAAATAAAGTTCTTTTTTAAATTTTAAATTTTTATTTCATAATTTTGTTTTTAAGTTAACTTCAACAATTATTTGAAGATTTTTTATATAATCATCAGGATTTTTTAAGCTTTTTAAATAATTTTTCCACTTTTTGTTAAATTTGTTATTGAATTTGTTGTATGCTTTTATAATATCAAAATTATTTTCTTTTGATAAATCAAGTGTTTTTTGAATTTTTGTTTTTATTGTGTTTTCAACAACTTTTTTAAATTCCTCGTTATAAAAGTTTTCTTGAACGCTTTGTTTTTCACCATTTTCATTTTCAATGCTTTCAATTATATATTCAAAAGAGATGTTTGTTTTTAATATTGGCGTATTGTTTTTTAGTTCAGGGCAGAAATTTGCACTTTCGTGCATTATTTTTAATGATATTTTTAAATTTTGTGCGTTTTTATCTGAATAATTTTCAATAATCAAATGACCTTTTTGGGAGTTGGTGTCAAGCCAAGAAAAATTTTCTATATCATCTTTTTTTAGTGTTGCAATTTTTTTACCCTTTTTTAAAACAATAGCATCTCCATTGTTTGCTAATGTTTTGTTGTTTTCTGAACTTTGTTGTTCTTGTTGTGATGATTGCTGTTTGCTGGATGAATCACTTTCACTTTTTTTATCTTCTGTTTTGATGCTTCCCACAACTGTGTAAGGGCAATTTGATAGATAATCATTAAACAAGTTAACAAGGCTTGTGCTAACAGAATCATAATGTTCATGTGAAAATTTTGCCAAATTTTGCAAATTGTTTAAATCAGACTTGCTCAGTTTTGAACTAACTTCCAAAACTTCTTGTGCCTTTTTTTCTGTGTGAATTAAAACAGAGTTGTTATCCATAATGTTGCTACGCATTAAAAAATCTAGCGTGTTTGTTATATCGTCGTTAAACATTTCATCTCCAACAACAATAATAAAGCAGTGTGAAAGCCCAAGTTCTTGACCAATTTTTAGCTCTAAACTGCTTATTGCTTTTGCTAAATTTTCTTCTTCAGCAAAGAACACTGTTTGATTTGGTGAATAATTTGTGCTAGGTTCAGGAACCAAAACTTGGGCAGACAAAGTTATCCCTTTTTCAGATTTGTCTATGCCAATACCAGAAACAATTGCGATTTTTTGTATTTGACTTTGTTTTTCAATTCCACTTGGAATTAACACAAGAATGAACAAAACAGCAACAAAAAGGATGATTTTATATTTTAATGCTTTATCCATTTTTCCCTCCTAAAACAAAGAATAATTGAAATTATTAAAAGGATAGACAAACAAAAGCTTGCAACAATCATCCAAGAGTTATCTAATTTTTGTTGAATATTTAACAGACTAAAACCATTTATATATGCAACAGTTAAAATTGCTCCTATGCTAAACGAAGTTGAAAGAAAAGAGCGTTTAAAATTAAAAGTCCATCTAATTATTAAAGATAAACAGTAAACCAATATGCAAGTTGTTAAAATCAGGGCAATCACACAAACAACAACCCCAAGCCAGTTTAAACGCCCCAAGTCTGAAACAAAAGGATTATATTGAGGGAGCCCAGACAAAGTGAATTCTATATATTTAACACTAGGGCCATAAACAAGATAAAATATCAAAGAAATAAAAAGAAGCAGAAGTGTTACAAAACCTTTTGCTGATATGAATTTTAATGTAAAATGCTTGCTAAATTCAATTTTTCCCATAAAGCATAACAAGATTAATCCATTTCCACGATAAAATATTTGTGCGGCTAGTCCTTTTAATGTTGGCAAAAAGCCATCTTCAAACATTGGCAAAATATTGTTAAAATTCACGCCGTCAATTGCCGTTAAAGTGCAAACAACAATTCCAAACAACACAAATATATAAAATATTTCAATTGTTCGTGAAATAGTTTTAATTCCTTTAACTGAAAAATATCCGCAAACAAAAGCCATAGGAATTATATAAACTGCGAGGTTTAAATCTTCATATAAAAACTTCATAAAAAATGTGAAAGTTTCTTCAGCTAAAAAAGTTACTTTAAAAAGTATGATAACAAACATAATGCAAAGAATGATTTTTGCAAAAATTTTTCCAAAAGTTTTTGTTAAAAGCTCAAAAAATGATATATCTTTGTATTTTTGCAACAAAAAAATCACAAAAAGTGTTATAAAGATGTCAACAATTGCTCCAAAAAGTATGCTCCAAAAAGCGTCTTTTTGTGAAAAAGAATAAACGTAGGGCTGAAGTGTGAAAATTTTTGTGCTTAAAAGCAAAAATAAGGATAAAAGTATAAATTGATGTGAAGAAATTTCTTTCATTTTTTTAACCTCTTTTTGTTTTTGTTTGAAAAGCTTTGTGGCCTATACACTTGGCTTGTTAGTGGCTTTTTAAAAAATGAATCTTTTTGGTCTTGTTTTATAAATGGGCCAAAAGGAGCCAAATAAGGAGCAGTGTAATTTTCGATGCTACATAAATATCCAACCAAAAACAGTCCGCCAACAATAATTCCATAAAGCCCCAAAACACCACCCAAAATTGTGAAGATAATTCTTAAAATTGATATTTGAACACTTTGATTTGGAACGGTGTAACTCATAACCCCCGTAAGAGCAACAATCATAACAGCTGGCGGGCTAATAAGTCCAGCTTTAACAGCAGTATCTCCCAAAATAAGAGCTCCCACAACAGATAGCGCCAAACCTAAATATCTTGGCATTCTAAGGCTTGCCTCATAAAGCATTTCAAACAAAAATATAATGAACAAAATCTCTAAAAAAGGCGATAGGGGAATGCCTTGAATGCTGTTTGCAATGCTTATTAAAAGTTTTATGGGAATCAGTTTATAATGATATAACATAACAGCAACATAACATCCAGGCAAAATGATTGCAAGGGTTGCACCAAAAAATCTAAGCCACCTTAAAAAACTTGCACTAATTGATGTTGAATAATAATCATTGCTGTTTTGAAAATCTTCAATCAAAAGGAATGGGAGAGTTAAAACAATAGGTGAGCCGTCAACAATAATGGCAACCCTTCCTTCCAAAACTTTTGATGCAATAATGTCTGGTTTTTCTGCACTTCCAACTTGCCGAAAAATAGTATGACGCCCATCTTCCAAAAATGTTGCAACATAACTGGAGTCAATAATGCCGTCAATTTGTATTTGATTTATTTTTGTTCTTATTTTTTGAACAATTTGTGGGTCAGCAATTCCAGAAATATAACATAATCTTATTTGTGTTTTTGAATATTTGCCAACTTCCATTTTTTCAAAAATAACATTAGGGTTTTTTAGTCTTTTTCTAAGGAGTGAAACATTTGTTAACACATCTTCAACAAAACCTTCTCGAGGCCCACTTATAACCGCGCTTGTTGGAGGCTCTGAAACAGCACGAACAGGCCATTTTGTGCTGTCAACACAAGTTGCTTTTTCACTATTTTCAAACAAAACAACACAAAATCCATTGTTTAGTTCTGTTGTGATTGTATTTAAGTCCGTTTCTGTTTTAACTTGAGCAAAAGCAACAATTTGTTTTGTTGCATAATCAGCTATGATTTCATTTTTTGGCAAATTTGATTTTTGAAGCGGATTGACAACACCAGAAATTAAAAATTGTTTGTCAACACTTCCGTCCAAATATATTATGGCAGAATTTATTTTTTCAAATGAAACAAACTCACGCACAATCAAATCTTGTGAGTTATGAAATATGTTTTGAATGGTTTTTATGTTTTGTTTTAGATTTTTTGTTAACATAAATTCTTCCTTTTTGTTTAGTCTATGAAAAAGGAGAATTTTTATACTTTGTTTTAAATTTTTGTTAATAACTTGACTTTAGCCAAAAAGTGCAATATAATCAATAAATAAGGTTTAAAAGGATTTTTAAAATGAAAACATTATCACAACAAGAAATAGAAAACATAGAAACAGAAAATTTTATTGAATCTGAAATAAAAAAAGATATGCTAAACGAGCACTTAGACCATATCATAACAAGATTTCCGCCAGAGCCAAACGGATATATGCACATTGGGCACCTTAAAGGTGTTACCATAAATTTTTCTATGGCAGAAAAGTTTGGGGGTTATACAAATTTAAGATTTGATGACACCAATCCAGCAAAAGAAGATGAAGAATATGTCAAAGGTTGGCAAGAAGACATAAAATGGATGGGTTTTGAGTGGAAAAACTTGGTTTTTGCCAGTGATTTTTATCAAAACTTTTATGATTATGCTGTTCTTTTAATAAAAAAAGGACTGGCTTATGTTGATGACCAATCTCCTGAAGAAATTTCAAAAACAAGAGGAAGTTTCACAGAACCTGGAACAGATAGCCCATTTAGGGATAGAGGGGTGGAAGAAAACCTACAACTTTTTGCCGATATGAAAAAAGGCTTGTTTAAAGATGGTGAAAAATGTTTGCGTGCAAAAATTGATATGAAGAGCCCTAATATGAATATGCGTGACCCAGTAATATACCGCATTGTTCATCAAGCGCATTATAGGCAAAAAGATACATGGTGCATTTATCCAACTTATGATTTTGCTCATCCATTAGAAGATGCTTTAGAAAACATCACTCATTCACTTTGTTCAAATGACTTTGAGGACCACAGGCCACTTTATAATTGGGTAATACAAAATTGTGAAATAAACAACAAGCCAAATCCAAGACAAATTGAGTTTGTAAGAACAAACATAACTGGAACAATAACAGGAAAGAGATATTTAAGAAAGCTTATAGAAATGGGCAAGGCAAGTGGATGGGATGACCCAAGATTTCCAACAATTAGAGGGCTTAGAAACAGGGGTTACACTCCAAGTAGTATGATAGAATTTATAAAAAGAATTGGAGTTGCGGGAAGTGAGGTTAGTGATGCGCTTTTAGAATATTGCATTCGTGATGAATTAAACAAAACAGCAACAAGAGCAATGGTTGTTTTTGACCCATTAAAAGTTGTTATCACAAATTATGAAGGCGTTGAAGATTGCTTTATCGAAAACAATCAAAATGATGAAAATGCGGGAAGCCACATTGCAAAATTTTCTAAAGAAATATATATAGAAAAAGAAGATTTTATGGAAGATGCTCCAAACAAGTTCTTTAGATTAAAACCACAAGGGTTTGTTAGACTTAAAGGGGCATACATAATAAAATGTGATGAGGTTGTTAAAAACAAAAATGGAGAAATTGACCACTTAAATTGTTCATACATAAAAAACTCAAAAAGTGGAAATGACACAAGCGATATAAAAGTTAAAGCAACAATTCATTGGGTTTCAAAAAACGACTCATTTGATGTTAAGATAAATCAATTTGAAACATTGTTTAAAAAAGATGTTAAATTTGAAAAAGACAATTTAGAAGAAGTTTTCAATGAAAATTCATTAAAGACAATAACAGCCAAAGCAGAAAACTTTTTAAAATCAGCAAAACTTTATAGTCACTTTCAGTTTGTTAGAAAAAGTTATTGCTATTTAACAAAAGCCGATGATAGTGGATTTGTGTTTAATGAAACGGTAACACTAAAAGATAATTTTAAAGTAGGTAAATAAAATGAAAAATTTAACAAGTAAGATGTTATTGAATATGTGGCGTGATTTTTGGCTCAAAAATGGGCATAAAGAAATCAAAGGAGCTTCCCTTATTCCAGAAGATAATTCTGTTTTGTTCACAACAGCTGGGATGCAACCACTTATTCCATATTTAATGGGAAAGCCTCACCCAATGGGCAAAAAACTTTTTGACTGCCAACCATGTTTAAGAACAAATGACATTGAAGATGTTGGTGACAACAGGCACCACACAATGTTTTTTATGCTTGGAAACTGGAGTATAGGTTCTTATTTTAAAGAAGAAGCAATAAAATGGAGTTATGATTTTTTAACCAATGAAAAATATCTTGCAATCCCAAAAAATAGACTAGCTGTAACAGTTTTTCAGGGAGACGAAAGAGTTCCAAGAGATGAAAAAAGTGCTAGTCTTTGGAAAGAGTGCGGAATAAGTGAAGATAGAATTTTTTACTTTCCTAAAAAAGATAACTGGTGGGAAATTGGTGGAGGAGTTGGGCCTTGTGGGCCAGACACTGAAATCTTTTATGACACCGGAAAGCCTTCTTGTGGAAAAAATTGTGACCCATCTTGTGATTGTGGAAAATGGGTGGAAATTTGGAACAATGTTTTTATGGAATTTGTTGTTGAAAAAGCGGGTGACCCTTTAAAAAAACTTCCACAACAAAATGTTGACACAGGAATGGGATTAGAGAGAGTTGTTAGCGTTTTAAACGGATATAAAAGCACTTATCAAAATGATTGTTTTGAAAAAGCAATTTCAGTTTTAGAAAATTTAAGTGGCAAAAAATTTGATTTTGAAAAAAAAGACAGCAAGCCTTTTGCTGTTGTTTGTGACCACATCAGAGCATCTGTGTTTTTGCTTGGAGATGTTAAGCCTACAGTGCCTTCAAATGTGGGGCAAGGCTATATTTTAAGAAGGCTTATAAGAAGAGCTGTTAACTGCACAAAGAGCTTGAATATAGAAGCAAAAAGTTTGATTGAAGTGGCAAAATGCTTTATAGAATTTTATAAAGATGAGTTCAAAAATTTTGAGCAACAAGAGCAATTTATTTTAAGTGAACTTGAAAAAGAAATAGAAAAATTTAACAAAGCAATAGATGGCGGGCTTAAAGAATTTTCTGTTGTTACAAAAAATATGAAAAAGGGCGACATAATTGACGGAAAAACAGCTTTTAGGCTTTTTGACACATTTGGTTTTCCTAAAGAACTCACCTTGGAGCTTGCAACAGAAAAAGGGTTTTCTGTGGATTTAAAAGGCTTTGAAGAAGCTTATAAAGAGCATCAACAAAAATCAAGAGATAATAGCGGAGCGATGTTTAAGGGTGGAGTTTCACAATCAGAAAGTGAACAAGACAAACAAATTTTGGCAAGACTTCACTCAGCAACTCATCTTTTGCATTCTGCTCTTAGAAAAGTTATCGGAAATGGTGCAGAGCAAAGAGGGAGCAACATAACAACAGAAAGACTCAGATTTGACTTTGTTTGTGACCATAAAATGACGCCAGAAGAGCTTGAAAAAGTTGAAAATTTGGTGAATGAGGCAATAAAAGCTGACGCCCCAATAACTTGTGAAGAAATGAGCTTAGAAAAAGCAAAACAGAGCGGAGCTATAGGCATTTTTGAGTCAAAATATGGAGATAAAGTAACTGTTTACACAATGGGCGAGTTTAGTAAAGAAATTTGTGGCGGACCTCACGCAAGTCACACTGGAGAACTTGGAACTTTTAAGATATTAAAAGAAGAAAGTTCAAGTAGTGGCATAAGAAGAATAAAAGCAGTTTTAAAATAATAAAAATCAAGTTGGCAATTTTTGTTGACTTGATTTTATTTTAATTATATACTTTTGGTGAGGTGAGATATGAGCGCTTTTAGTGGTGTAATGAAGTTTATTATGATAATTTTTGTTATAATTTTAACAATATTTATTATTGCTTTTGCTTTAATGTTTTTTATACCAGGTTTTAGGTTGTTTGGCTTTCATTATATAACTTGCAATAATAGTTATTATTCTGAGCTTGTGAGAGGAACAGGAACAGAACATTCTGATATGTGGAATGATGCCGATGTTGTTAGAATTGAAACAGGCGGTTATGACATAAATGTTTGTTATGTGGACAAAGGAATTGATGCTGGAGAAGTTAAGGTTACAATGAACGGAAGTTATAGGGGATTTGTTAGCGGAAAAGTAGATATGCCAACTTATGACAGCACAGAAATTTCAGGAAAATATTATGAAGACAACTCAAGAAGTGAAAAAATTTATTACATAAAAATTGATGAACCAACTGGTGGATTTTTGCTTAGAACAGACAATGTTTTAAATGTTTATATGGTTAATAATGAGCTAGTTAACAAAAGCGTTGAAATTGTAACAAGGTCAGGAGCAGTTACTTTTGCAGATAACACAAAAGTTATGGATGTTAAAAATTTAAAAATTGTTTCAAACAGTGGAAGTGTTGTGTTAAATCAAATGAGTTTGGCGCCAAATGGAAAGCTTGAAATAGAAAAAAGCAAAAGTGGAACAATAACATCAAATGCTGATTTATATGGTGATATAAAAATAAATGTTTTGGGTGGAGGAGATAGGATATCTTTAAAAGATATTGGTTATCCAGCAAATCCAAACAGCAAGCTATACATAAAAAGTCGCGACAGCAAAGTTACGCTTGGAAATGTTTATGGTGATTTTGAATGTGCTTGCCACGGGGCATCGTTAACAGCTGGAACCATAACAGGTTCAGCAAAAGTTAACGTAACTGAAACTGCATGCAAATTTTATGAGGTTGGTTCAATTGAGGGTGTTGACACACTTTGGGTTGAATCAAATGGGAGCGCATCTGTTTATTGTGAATATGTTTTAGCAAACGCCATTTTAAAAATGGGAAAAAGTTCAGTAACACTTGACAACACCTATGGAAAAGTTGATTTTGAAAGCTCTAAAGGAAATTTAACAATAAAAAACGCAATGAAAGATGTTTTGATTGGAAAAACTTCAGGTCAAGTTTCTGTTGATTTTAATGAATATTGTGTTTCAAATTTAACCTCAACAGCAACAGCTGGAACAATAAAGTTTAACAATATGCAAGGCGAAGTTAAAATAAATGAACTGAATGAGCAAAGTAGTTGTAAAATTATAGGAACATTTTTGGCACTTAACGGAAAAAATATAATACAAACCACAAGCGGGAATATCGAATTAACTTGTCCGCTAAATACGGATTGGTCACTTTTTTGGCAAGCAAAAAATGTTAGTTTAGATATTTTTGGAACAGCAAAAACAACAATCAAAAGCTCTGAGCAATATATTAAATCAAATTATCCAGACGATAACACAGTGTGGACAACCGCTTATGGGAAGCCTACAAGTGAGATGGCAAATTCACTAAAACTTTTGTCAAGTTCTGGAAAAATTGTTGTTAAAGCGCAAAGTTAAAAATAGGCAACAGCCTATTTTTGTTATTTTAGAAAGTTTTTAAACATATAATTAAATATGTTTTTGGTGATAAATAAAAAAATTTTTAAATTAATTATATTATTTTGTATGATTGTTTGTTTTTCTGGAATAAGTTATTTTGCAACCCAAAAAGTGTCGGCAGTTCCATCCAAAGAGTTTTGTGTTGTTATAGATGCTGGTCACGGAGGAATCGACGGCGGAAGTGTTGGAAAGCTTGGAGTTTTTGAAAGGGATTTAAACCTAAAAGTCGCAAAAAAGCTGGAGGGATTTTTGACCGCATTAAACATAAAGGTTGTTCAAACTAGGCAAACTCAACAAGGGCTTTATAGCGTTTTTGCAAGTGGCTTTAAGAAAAAGGATATGAAAGAAAGGCAAAAAATAATACAAAACTCAAATGCTGATTTGGTTGTTTCAATTCATATGAACTTTTTTTCTGATTCAAAAAGTTGTGGGGCTCAAGCCTTTTATAAGCAAAACAGCCCTCAAAGCAAAATGCTAGCAAGCTTTATGCAAGAATTATTTATAAAAAATTTATATAATGCCAGAAAAGCACCTTTAAGTGGCGACTTTTATATATTAAATTGCACAGAAAAGCCAGGGGTTTTGATTGAATGTGGATATTTGTCTAATGAGGAAGAAGAAAAACTTTTAATAAGTGATGAGTATGAGCAAAAAGTTGCATATCAAATATTTTGCGGTATTGTTAAGTTTTTGGGAATAAATAATAGTGCAAATAATTAAAAATATCTAGTTGTTTTTATTTTTTAGTTGTGTTATAATCAAAATATGGAATTTAATTTTATAACAGAAAAGTTTGATGAAAATGATATTTTTAATATGCCGTCAACCACGCTTGCATTTGTTGGAGATGCATTTTTTTCGCTTTATGTTAAAACAAAAGTTTTAAACAAAAACGCAAAGTCAGGAAAGTTTCATTTGCTTTCAACAAATTTTGTTAAAGCAAGTGCGCAAAGAGGTTTTTTAAACAAAGTTCTAAACAATTTAACAGAACGTGAAAAAGATGTTGTTAGAAGAGCAAAAAACACTCACACCAGCTCAAAAAGCAAAAATGCAGGGCTTTCTGATTATAAAAACGCAACCGCATATGAAGCACTTATTGGCTATTTGTTTTTAAACAAAAATGAACAAAGACTAAAAGAAATTTTGGATATATCTTTTGAGGAGGAATTATGATAATTTGTGGAAAAAATGCAGTTTTAGAAACTCTTAGAGCAAACAAAGCAGTTTACAAAATTTGGGCAAGCAGAGCTTTTTTGGGGCAAGATAATGAAATATTTTTTTTAGCAAAAAAACAACACATAAAAATCAATTTTGTTGACAAAAAAGATTTAGATAAATTGTATTCAGGGGCTCATCAAGGTTATGTTGCAGAAATTGAAGATTTTAAATATTCAACTGTTGATGATATATTAAATTTTGCAGATGAAAAAAAGGAGCAACCTTTTATTGTTATTTTGGATGGGGTTGAAGACCCTCACAATTTGGGGAGTGTTATAAGAGTTTGTGAGTGTGCGGGAGTTCATGGAGTGATTATTCCAAAGCACGGAGCTTGCGCCATAAATGAAACAGTTTCAAAAACCAGTGCTGGGGCTATTTCTTATGTAAAAATTGCAAAAGTTACAAACTTAAATCAAACAATTCAACAGTTAAAAAAACAGGGCTTATGGGTTTATGGAGTGGAGCTTGGAGGAGATGATTTTTATGAGCAAGACCTAAATGGGCCAATAGCTTTGGTTATTGGAAGTGAGGGCTATGGAACAAAATCACTTGTCAAAAAAAATTGTGACAAAATTTTAACTCTTCCAATGTTTGGGAATGTTAACTCATTAAATGCAAGTGTTGCTTGTGGGGTGTCTTGTTTTGAGGTTGTTAGGCAAAGGAGAAAATAAAATGTTAAATCAAGATGAGGTTTTAACTTTTTTAGAAAAGGCAAAAAATGGAGATGGCAAAAGCTTAGAACAAATTTTAAACAACTTTAAGCCAATGGTCAGCAGCATAGCTAGAGGTTATTTTTTGGTTGGTGGAGATGAAGAAGATTTGGTTCAAGAAGGTATGATAGGGCTTTATAAGGCCATACAAAGTTATGATGAAAAAAACAAAAGCACTTTTTCAACTTTTGCTTATCTTTGCATAAAAAGGCAAGTTCAAAACACAATTAGAAAAAGTTTTAGAAAAGATAGGCAAAAGTTAAGTGACTATATTCCAATCAGCAATCAAGGAATGATTGTTGTGGATGAAGAAAAAGACAAAGGAATTTATTTGTTAAGTTCTGAACTAAATCCAGAAGAAAGCTTTCTTGAATCAGAAGAGAAAAAAGAATTTAGCTCTATAATAAAACAAAAATTAAGTCAATTTGAATATAAAGTTTTGTGTTTATATTTAAAAGGATATTCATATATAGACATTCAGCAAAAGCTTAAAATAGATGCAAAAAGTGTGACAAACGCCATAGCACGCATAAAGATAAAATTACAAAATATTTTTGGAGGTAAAGATGTATCTAGCATTATATCGTAAGTTTAGGCCAATAAATTTTGAACAAGTTGTTGGGCAAGAACATATCATAACAACTTTAAAAAATCAAATACAAAATTCTCAAATAGGGCACGCTTATTTGTTTTGTGGAAGTCGAGGAACAGGAAAAACAAGTGTTGCAAAAATTTTTGCAAAAGCTGTTAATTGTCAAAATCCTTTTAACGGTTCTCCTTGCGGCGAATGTGAGGTGTGCAAAAATTTATCACAAACAAACAACATAGATATCATAGAAATTGATGCAGCATCAAACAACAGGGTTGATGAAATAAGAGATTTAAGAGATAAAGTTAAATATCCGCCAATTTATGGAAAGTTTAAAGTTTATATCATAGATGAAGTGCATATGTTAACTGACAGCGCATTTAACGCTTTGTTAAAAACTTTGGAAGAACCTCCAAAACACATTATATTTATTTTGGCAACAACAGAGCCCCAAAAACTTCCAGCAACAATACTTTCAAGAGTTTTGAGGTTTGATTTTAAACTTGTTGGACAAAATGACCTTGAAAATTTAATAAAAGATATCTTTTTAAAAAGCAATATAAAAGCAGAAAAAGAGGCAATAACACAAATTGCAAAAGCAGGAAATGGGAGTGTTAGAGACGCTTTGTCTATTGCTGATATGTGCGCCAGTTTTTCAAATAATAACATAAAATATCACGATGTTTTAAGTGTTTTGGGAACAAGCACTCAAGAAGTTTTATATCTTTTGGCCAAAGCTGTTTTAAGTGGTGATATCATAAGTTTTATGACCACATTAAACGAGGAGTTAAAAGAGGGGAAAAACGTTGTAACAATATCTTCAGATTTAACAAAATATTTAAGAGATTTGCTTATCATAAAAACCACAGGCGTTAACAAAACGCTTGTTGATATTCCAGAAAAAGAACAAAAAAAGTTAAAAGAAGATTTGCAAGATTTTTCAGCGGAGCAAATAAGCAAAGCTTTTGTGAAATTTAGTGAAATAGGGTTAGACATAAAATATGCAACAAATCCAGTTTTGATGGTTGAAACAGTTGCAATAAGTTTGGCAGAAAATATTTCTCAAAGCATAAAAGAACAAAATTTAACTCCTCACAAAGTTTGGGGGCAAGTTTTGGCAAAGCTTAGTGAAGAAGACAAAATGCTTCACGCTGGGTGTGTGAATATCAGTGATGTAAGTTTTTTTGGCAATGATTTTAAAATAAATGTTGACAACACAAGTGTTTTAGAAATGCTTAAAAAAGATGAAAATTACGCAAAATTAGTTGCTTGTTTTAAAAAACTTGGTTATAATTATAATGTTTTGATAAGTTCTTTTAATGAGGACGAAAATGCCAATAAAGCAAAAATTTTAAGTCAAAAATTAGGCTTATCTGTTAATATAAAGAAATAAATATAAAAAGGAGATTTTATTATGGCAGGATTTAATGGTTTTGGGGGCGGAATGCAAATGCAACAGCTTATGAAACAGGCTCAAGCAATGCAAGAAAAAATGCAAAGACAAAAAGAGGAATTGGAGGCAAGCGTTTTCACAGCAACAAGTGGTGGCGGAATGGTTGAGCTGAAGATGAACGGAAAGCGTGAACTTGTTGCTTTAAAGATAAAGCCAGAAGTTGTTGACCCAGAAGACACAGAAATGCTTGAAGATTTGATAAAAGCAGCAGTTAATGATGCAAACTCTCAAATTGACGCAAAAATGCAAGAAATGATGCCAGGTGTTCCAGGAGGATTTTTCTAATTGAAAAATTTTATTGAACCAATAGAAAGGCTGGTGGAAGAATTTTCAAGACTTCCAGGAGTTGGGAAAAAAACTGCAACAAGATATGCTTACAAAATTATAAATATGACAGAAGCTCAAGTTAAATCTTTTGCTGACAGCATGTTAAAAGCTAAAGAAAATGTGCATTTTTGCCAAATTTGTGGGAACTGGACCGATTCTGATATTTGTGCAATTTGCACAAAAGGAAATCAAAAGGTGGTGTGTGTTGTTGCTGAGCCAAAAGATATTTTGTCTTTAGAAAAAGTTAGAGATTTTGGTGGGGTTTATCATGTTTTGCATGGGCTTTTAGACCCAATGAACGGAAAAGGTCCACAAGATATAAACATAAAAGGGCTTTTAGAAAGAGTTCAAAAATATGATGTTAAAGAAGTTATTATGGCAACCAGCCCAACAGTTGAGGGGGAAGCCACTGCTATGTATATAGCAAAACTTTTAAAGCCACTAAATGTTTTGGTAACAAGAATAGCTCAAGGGGTGTCACTTGGAACAGACCTTGAATATGTTGATGAAGTAACTTTAACAAGAGCCATTCAAGACAGAAAAGAACTTTAATTTGTTTTTTCTAATTTGCTTAGTTTTAGTTTGTTTTTTAAAAATAACTTTAAATTTTTGTTTAAATTTTTATGATGTTTTGTCAGCAGAAGTGTTTCCATTCTGCTGATTTCTTTTTTTAAATTTTCTATTTTTTTTGTAAGTTTTAAAAAATTATTGTTATTTTTCACAAAAAATACCTCTTTTTTCATATAGAAATAATAAAATGGAGGGGTTAATTTGAGTTTTAATGATGAACAACTAGCTGATGAAAAAAGTATTGCCAACATGAAATTAAAATATGCAAGCATAAAAGAAAACAAAATGGTTAAAGCTTTGCAAGAAAGCTCTAGCACAAAATGCAATTTAGAAATAGCAAGAAAAATAAAAAGAACAAACAAATATTTATCATTTTTAAATGAAATTGGTGATAAAGATATTTCTTTTTATGTTAATGAGCTTAAAAGCATCAATGATTTGGAGCTAAAAAAATTAAGAGAAATTTATGAAGAGTTAAATGAAATTGATTTTGACAACCCAGAGCTCACAAAAAGACCGCAAAACATTTATGAGTTAAACAAAAATTTAGCAGAAAATGAACTTGAACTTTTAAGTGAACTTTTTGATTTGTTTTTTAAGGAGGCGAATGCGTCAAACAAAACTATGTTAGAAAAAATGATAAAGCGAAAAATAGAAGCATTAAAGATTATGTTTTTAAATCCTAAATTAAATATACAAATTTGATAAAAAAACAAGACTTTTTTGTTTTTTTTGTGTTATAATTGTTATTATGAAAAAGTTAGATATACCAAAAACTCTAAAAGAATTGAGTGATATTTTTAAAATGAACAATAGCCCGCTATATATTGTTGGTGGGTATGTTAGAAATGCACTACTTGGATTTTGTGAAACCGACATAGATATATGCGGGCCAATGCATTATCAAAAAGTTAAGGATTTGTTAAAGAATTCTGTTTTTTCAGTTAAGGTCATAAATGAAAAATTGGGAACAATTCACATTAAAAGCAAAATAAGTGAAGAAGAATTTGAATATAGCACTTTTAGAAAAGAAGATTATAATTTGGGAGGAGAACACACTCCAAGCAAAATTGAGTTTGTTTCAGACATTAAACAAGATGCCATAAGAAGAGACTTCACTTGCAACAGCATCTATTATGACATTCAAAATGAAAAAATAATAGATTTTTTTGATGGAGCTTTAGATGTTTTAGAGCATAGGATAAAAACAGTTGATGTTCCAGTTAGAACTTTTGACAATGATGGTTTAAGAATTCTTAGAATGGTTAGATTTGCTTGTGAGCTTGATTTTTTTATTGATGACAACACATTTTTGGTTGCAAAAGAAAAAATTTCACAATTAAAAGATATTTCTCAAGAACGATTTAACAAAGAAGTTATTTCAATTTTGTTTTCAGATTATAAATATGACAGCATAAAAAATCCGCACTGCCCAACAAAAGGCATAAACTTATTGTCAGAATTAGGAGCTTTTCAGTATATTTTTAGAGAACTGGCTTTAAATAAAGGCTTAAGTTATGTTGACAGATGCTTAAAAGAGCCATGGACAACAAAACTTGGACAAGCCCCAAGTTTGTTTAGACTTTCTTGCTTTGTTTATGAAATTTTAAAGGTGCTTAAACTTGAGATAACAAAAAATAATATAGAAATGATTTTGGGGCCAAATGGTTTGATGGTTTCAAAAGATGAAATCAAAAGCCAAGTGGAAATTTTAACGGCAATAGAAGTTATTCCAAAATTAAAAAATGAAGAAATTCCACTTTTTGTTCAAAAAAACTTTAAAAATATAAACAAAATTTTGGATTTTGCTAGGATTTTTGGTTTGGGTGATGATGTGAGGAATGCTTATAAGATTATGCTAGAAGATAATGTTCCGTTAACCATAAAAGATTTAAAAGTTAATGGCTATGATTTAATCAAAAATTTCCCACAAATTGAGAGAAGTGATTATTCTTCAATTTTTGATGAATTATTAAAAAACTGTGCATATTTTCCAGAAATGAACACTAAACAAAAATTATTAAGTTATATAAGGAGCAAATTTTTATGATTGAAACAATTTTATTGGTTGCAACCTTAATATTATTGGGGTTTTTAATTGTTTTAAATGTTGTTTTAATAAAACGCAAAAATCAAGGCAAAGATTTAGACGGCGTTGGGCTTTTAAATGCCATAAAACAAGAGAATGAAAAAACCGTGATGCAATTAAAGCTTGACAATGAAGCGGTTTTAAAAATGATTAGAGAGAGTAATTCAAGCTTAATGCAATATTTAAAACAATATAATGAAACAATAGTAAATGGCTTGGGTGAAACCTACAAAATGCAAAGAGGGCTTTTAAAAGATGTTGAGTCCAGAATAAATGATGTTTTAAAAAGCAATGACACAAGGCTTGAGAGAATGAAAGAAAGCTTGCAAGTTAATATGGAAAAATTGCAAGCAAGCAATGAAAAGAAGTTAGAAGAAATGCGACTTGTTGTTGATGAAAAACTTCAAAGCACGCTAGAAAAACGAATAAACACAAGTTTTACGCAAGTTAGTGAAAGGCTTGAGCAAGTTTATAAAGGCTTGGGAGAGATGAAAACTTTGGCGGGAGATGTGGGTGACCTTAAAAAAGTTTTGAGCAATGTTAAAACAAGGGGAACTTGGGGGGAAGTTCAACTTGGCAATCTTTTGGAACAAATGCTTTCGCAAGAGCAATTTAGGGCTCAGGTTATGCTGGACAAAAACAGCACAGAAAGGGTGGATTTTGTTGTTATTATGCCCGGAAAAGATGACAAAGAAGTTTTGCTTCCAATTGATGCCAAATATCCAATAGAGTCATATCAAAGGCTTGTTGAAAACAGCGAAAACAACAACATTGCAGGCATAGAAACAAATGAGAAAGAATTGGAAAGAACAATAAAAGCTTATGCCAAAGACATAAGCTCAAAATATATAAAAGTTCCAACAACAACAGATTTTGCAATAATGTATCTGCCAATTGAGGGGCTTTATGCTGAAGTTATAAAAAACACAGATTTGGTTCAAACACTTCAACGAGATTTTAGAATTATGGTTTGTGGCCCAACCACTTTAGCCGCTCTTTTAAACAGCCTTCAAATGGGATTTAGAACGCTTGCAATTGAAAAGCGTAGCAGTGAAGTTTGGGCACTTTTGTCTTTGTTTAAAACTGAATTTACAAAGTTTTATGACTTGCTTTTAAAAACTCAGAAAAAGTTAACTGAAGCAAGCAACACAATTGATGACGCAACCAGAAAAACAAGGACTATTGAAAGAAAACTTCGCTCAGTAGATTCACTAAGCCCAGACAAATCAAACACTTTAAGCATTGATTTTGATGACAATTTGGAGTAGGCTCACCACAAACTGGGATGATAGTCTTTTTGACATCTCATTTCAATGCAATATTTGCAATTGATTTTCTTTTGTTTGCACGGGCATAAATTTTGATTGACGCCGTTTTGGCTGCATGGGCAGTTTGAGCCCATAAAGTTATTATTGTTTAAACAATTATTACACATAATTTTCTCCTTTTCACATAACATCCCAAATTTAGGAGTTATGTAACAGATAGCATAGCATTTTATGCAAATATATAAAAAAGTGTTCAATATTTTTGTGAAAGATTGAAATTTTATTTGCCAAAATTGAACAAATTATATATAATAAAAAGGAATAGGAGATTTTATGGGGTATTTTGATGATGTTGACAACAAAATTGACAAGATTCAAGAAGTTGGCGATATTGAACGTTATGCTGGGAATGGGTTTTGGTATAATGTTGGCTCTTTTGGAATTTTTGTTCATGCGATTGTCTCTATGATTTTGTTTTGGTCTCAGTTTGGTTCAATTTCAGATTTGTTTAAATTCACTTTTAGTGTGCCAGAAGAAAGTGGAGCTGAAATAATAAATCAAGCTGAAGAAGCAATGCAAACAGCAATTAGTGGCCTAAGTGTGTTTGTTGTTGGGATTTGTTTAATATTTTTGCTTAGCATAGCTTTAAGCATTGTTGGGCTTGTTTTTAACATAAAAGCCCACAAAGCAGCAGCTGCTTTAAGACAAAAAAATGCACTTAACAATATGGCAACTTCATTTAATCTTTTATGGATTGTTTTGGATTTGATTTGTGTGGCGCTTAATATTGTGCTCATTGTTCAATTCATATTACAAAATGTTTAGGAGGAATTTTTTATGCAACAATTTGTTTTTCCAGCTGTTTTATATAAAGATGCAGAAAACAGAGGATACACAATAATTTTAAATGACGTTAACATTTGCACAGAGGGTGTTTCTGTGGAAGATGCTTTTTTGCGCGCTAAAGAATTTTTGGAAGTTTATTGCAGGTGCGCAATGGAATATAATGGAGAGGTTGAACCAGCAACAAAATATGAAGATGTTGAAGCTGGGAAAAGCAATATTGTTTTGCTTGTTGATGCTGACTATGATGGAAATCAATCATCTGCTGAACCAAGATTTTCAATTGACTTAGAATAAGAGGTGTTCTATGATTTCAAAAACATTTACAAATGAGCAGGCAATGAATCATTTGGGCTATGCTCTCACTTGTGGCTATGCTTTTGAAAAGTTTGTGTTTGGAAAAGGTGTTTATGGAAACAGAGTTTCGCTTATAAGAGATAAAAGAGTTGCAAATTTGTTTGGGGGAGAAAATCAATTCAAATTTTCAAGCTTTCACGTGATTGAGGGCATAAAGCCCTTAGAAATTCCTCAAACAATTTTGTTAACCAGAGCTAAGTTAGAAAGTTTTTACACAAAAAAAGAGGATATGCTAGATTTTTTAGAAAATTATAAGCAAGAATTTATATCTTTGGAAGATATGGAAAAGGTTGCTGATAATTGGTATGAAAATGTGAGCAAAAAATTGCTTGTAAGCAAAGTTATTGATTTTAATAGATTAAATGGTTTTTTAATAAATAAAATTATTTTATATCTGCCATTAGTCGCTCAAATGGATATAGCGGAATTTAGGAAAAAACAAATTCTAATTCTTTTAACACAACAAATTATAACTGAAGATTTTGCCAGAAAACAAGTGGAAATTATGCCAGCTTCACAAGACAAGCTTGTTGCGCTAAAGCAAAAAATTTTGATGCAGAGAGGAGTGAAATAAAAAAGGGCTAAAAATTTTAGCCCTTTTTGTTTTGTTATAATTTACATATTTAAAAGATGATTACAAATAATAACTTTGAGGTTTATATGAAAATTAAACTAAATTATTGTTTGTGTTTTATTCTTTTATGTTTTTTGTGCATTTTTGGCGGAAGTTTTCAAAAAACAGATGATATCACAATCACAATCACTTATAAAGATAATCAAATTGAGTGGAATGACAAGTTTTTAAAAAATTCTGCTGTTTTTGATTTTTTTGGAAAGGCTCAAAAAAACGGAAGGCTTGGAAGCAATAAACAAAGGGCAGAACTTGTTGAAAAAATTGTTTTAATGGGTTTTTCTTATGAACAGGCTTTTTGTTATGTTTTTCCAACATTAAAAGAAAAGATTAACGATTTGTGTTTAAAAATCGATAAAAAAGAGGTCGATGCCACGGTTAAGTTTAATCCAAACAGTGACAAATTGTTTTCTTACACAAAAGATTATGTTGGCTATAAGGTTAACAAAGAAAATTTATATAAAAACATATTAGAAAAACTAAAATTTTCAACAAATCCTAAAATAGAAATAAATCCAGAAGTTTTGCGTCCAAAAGTAACAAAACAAGAACTTATAAAAGGCACAAAGCTTGTTGCAAAATTTGAAACAGATTATGAAAACAGTTCGGAGAACAGAAAAAACAATATTAAGCTTGCTATAAAAAATTTTAATGGTTTGATTTTAAAACCACACACAGAATATTCCTTTAACAAAATAACCGGGAAAAGAACGGAAGAAAAGGGCTATAGAGAAGCAAACATAATCATAAACAATGAGTATGTTGAGGGGTTTGGTGGTGGAGTTTGCCAAGCCAGCACCACGCTTTATAATGCGCTTTTATTGGCAGACATAAATGTGATAGAATCTCATCCGCACAGCTTAAAAAGCTCATACATAATGTGTGGATTTGATGCAATGGTAAATTATGGAGCAAGTGACCTTAGGTGGAGAAATGAAAACAGTTATCCTCTTTACATAAAAACCTATGCAACAAACACAAAAGTTGGAGTGGAGATATATGGCTATAAACTTAATTATGAAATTGAGAGAGAAACAAAGCTCATAAATAAAACAAAACTTGATGATGTTATTGTTGAAGATGACACTATGTTTTTGGGTGAGGAGAGATATAAAGTTATGCCAAAAACTGGATGCAAAGTTAAGAGCTTTTTAACATATAAACAAAATGGAAAGATAATAAAACAAAAACAACTTCGAACACAAAGCTATAAGGCGGTTCGTGGAGTTAAACTTGTTGGAACAAAAGTTGACAAATTGGAAAGTGACAACAAAACTTTTGTGAATTGGCAACAAAACTAGAAGCGTTTTTTCTTGACTAAACATAAAATAATTGATAACATATAAATTGACTTTTATTTTTGAGGAGGCAAAAAATGTGGTGGATTTGGCCAGTTTATGTTATCTTGCTTGTTGCGATGACTTTTTCTTCTATTGTTTTGGCTAGAATTGTTGACACTTTAGACAAAAAAACAAAAATGTCTGGTGGTTTTTTAGGGGGCATACTCCTTGCTGGAGTTACCAGTTTGCCAGAACTTATCACATCGCTTACAGCAATATTTTTGATAGGCAATCAAGATATGACTTTTGGGAATATAATTGGTTCAAATTTTTTTGATGTTGTTGTTATTGGAATAGCGATGCTGTTAATGTTTAATATAGTGAAGAAAAGCACTCTTTCAAAAAACACAGGAACACTTATTTTGCTTTGTTTTTTTGTTTCATTGATAATTTTGGTGTTTAATATTTTTAACATATCTTTAGTTATTCCAGCTATAAACATAAACATTTTGTCTATTGTTTTTGTGATTTTTTATGTTTTTGTTGTTATTTTGTCTGGCAAGAAAGATGATATAGAAAAAGAAGCAGAGATTGAAAAACAAACATTATTTTCAAAAATGAGCACAAAACAAATAACTTTATGGTTTGTTTTATGTGCAATCTTTTTGGTTGGAGTTTCAGTTGGAATAACTTATGTAACTGACCACATAGCAACAAGTTATAACATAGGTTCCAGCATTGCGGGAGCACTGTTTTTGGGAGTTGCAACCAGTTTGCCAGAGGTTATAACTTGCCTTGAACTTACAAGGCTTAAAAACTTTAATATGGCATTAAATGATATATATGGTTCATGTATGTTCAACTTGTTGATTTTAACTCTAACCGACATATTTTACTTTAAGGGAACAATTTTTTCATTCAACACACAAACACTTTATTTCTTAAGTTTTATGGTTGGGGTAATACTATTAACAATGCTAACATTTTTTCTTAGAAGAAAGAATTCAAAGTTTTCACAAAAAGGGTGGATTTACTTTTCTTTAGGGCTTGTGATGACTGTGGGGTATATACTTAGTATGGTTTTATCAGCAATTTAAAATTTTGCATAAGTTGGTGTGGATAACTTTTCAAAAATGTGGATAACTCGGTCAATTTTTGAAAAAATTTGGTTTTAGAACAAAAGTTTTGAACAAATTTTCGAAAACCTGATGTGGATAAGTTGATAAAATGTTGATAAATTTTTGTTTTTTTGTGTTTTAAAAAAATGAATTTTTTAAGCGTTTTTTAGAAAGAAAAACAAAATTAGGTGAACCAAAACAATTTATTTACGGAAATTTTGCCTTAAATTGTTGACAATCAAACTTTTTTCTGTTACAATTTTTTTACTACAATAAACTTGTAGCTATTTTATTTTAAATCAATGGATTTGAAATAAACCTTTATTTGATGATATTAAAGTGTGTCATATCATCCGATAAAGAAGGCTAAAAGTGGCTTAAGGGCTTATTTTTGGCAGGTGGAATTTTTATAGGGTTGATAAAATTCCAAAGCAAATTTTTATAGGAGGATGAAATGCCAACAATTAATCAATTGATAAAACATGGTCGTAAAGATAAAGTGAAGAAGTCAAAATCTCCACTTTTAGATGGTTGTCCACAAAAGCGCGGTGTTTGTTTTGTTGTTACAACAACAACACCTAAAAAGCCTAACTCAGCTCTTCGTAAAATTGCAAAAGTTAGATTAAGCAACGGACAAGAAAGTACTATGTATATACCTGGTATTGGACACAACCTTCAAGAACACTCTGTTGTTTTGGTTCGTGGTGGTCGTGTTCCTGACCTAATTGGTGTGCGTTATCATGTTATTCGTGGAGTGCTCGACACAGCAGGAGTAGCAAAGCGCAATCAGGGTAGAAGTAGATATGGTGCTAAGAAAGAAAAGAAAGCATAATATTTATGAAAATATAAATCATTTGGTTTGGACACAAACCCTAACAAATCTATAAGGAGGAAAATAACACTATGTCAAGAAGAAATTCTGCACCAGTTCGTAAAATATTACCTGACCCAAAATATAACAGTTTGGTTGTTGCAAAACTTATAAACCAAGTTATGATTGATGGAAAAAAGGGTATTAGTCAAAGTATTGTTTATGATGCTTTGGATGTTTTGGAACAAAAAACGGGCTTGAGTGCAATGGAAGCTTTGGATAAAGTTTTAGAAAATGTTATGCCTTTGGTGGAAACAAAGCCACGAAAGGTTGGTGGAGCAAGTTATCAAGTTCCTGTTGAAGTAAGGCCAGCAAGAAAACAAACACTTGCAATCCGTTGGATTGTTTTGTTTGCAAAAAAGCGTGGTGAAAGAGGAATGGAAAACAGACTCGCTGGAGAACTTTTTGACGCTTACAACAGCACTGGTGGTGCCGTTAAGAGAAAAGATGAAGTTCACCGTATGGCTGAGGCAAACAAAGCATTTGCTCACTTTAAATACTAATATATAAAAATAAGGAGAAAGAAGATGGCAAGAACATTTCCACTAGATAAAGTAAGAAACATCGGAATTATGGCGCACATTGATGCAGGAAAAACCACAACAACCGAGCGTATCTTATATTATACAGGAAAAACTCACAAAATTGGAGAAGTTCACGAAGGTGCTGCAACAATGGACTGGATGGTTCAAGAACAAGAAAGAGGAATAACCATAACATCTGCTGCAACAACAACAAAATGGAAAGATTGTCAAATAAACATTATTGACACTCCAGGACACGTTGACTTTACAATTGAGGTTGAGAGAAGTTTAAAAGTATTGGATGGTGCCGTTGCTGTTTTTTGCGCTAGAGGTGGAGTTCAACCTCAAAGTGAAACAGTATGGCGTCAAGCAAACAAATATGGTGTTCCAAGAATTGCCTACATCAACAAGATGGATTTAAATGGTGCTGATTTTTATCGTGCTGTTCAAATGATGAAAGATCGTTTGCAAGCAAAAGCAGTTCCAATTCAGCTTCCAATAGGTCACGCAAGTGAATTTGTTGGAATCGTTGACCTTGTTGAGATGAACGCCGTTATCTATAAAGATGACTTGGGCAAAGAAATGGAAATAACAGAAATTCCAGAAAATATGAAAGCTGATGCTCAAAAATATCACGACCAAATGGTTGAAGCAGTGGCTGAAGTTGATGATGAGTTGCTTGAAAAATATTTGGGCGGTGAAGAGCTAACAAAAGAAGAAATTAAGCGTGGGCTTAGAAAAGGAACTGTTGAACTTAAGTTTAATCCAGTTTGTTGTGGTTCAAGTTATGCAAACAAAGGTGTTCAAAAGCTTTTGGATGCAATAGTTGACTATATGCCAAGCCCACTTGATATTCCTGCCATAAAAGGAACACTACCAAATGGGCAAGAAGGCGAAAGAAAGCCTAGTGATGATGAACCTTTTAGTGCTTTGGCATTTAAGGTTGTTACAGACCCATACGGAAAGCTTACATATTTCCGTGTTTATAGTGGGCATTTAGAGAGCGGGAGTTATGTTTATAACTCAACAAAAGGAAAGAAAGAAAGAGTTGCAAGGCTCATTAGAATGCATAGTAATGAGCGTCAAGAAATAAGTGAAGTTAGAGCGGGTGATATTGCTGCCATTGTTGGACTTAAAGACACAACAACTGGTGACACACTTTGTGATGAAAAAGCTCCAATTGTTCTTGAGAGCATAAATTTCCCTGACCCTGTTATTAAAATAGCTATAGAGCCTAAAAACAAGCAGGCTCAAGAAAAGATGGTTCAAGCACTTCTGCGTTTTGTGGAAGAAGATCCATCATTCAAAACTTACACTGACCAAGAAACTGGTCAGACAATTATTGCCGGTATGGGTGAACTTCACCTTGATATATATCGTGACCGCCTTGTGCGAGAGTTTAACGTGGATGTAACTGTGGGCAAGCCACAGGTTGCCTACAAGGAAACAATCCGCGGAAGCACTCGTCAAGAGGGCAAATACATCAAGCAATCTGGTGGAAAAGGTCAATATGGTCACTGTGTTATTGAGATGGAGCCACTTGAACCGGGAAAAGGATACGAGTTTGTTGACAAAATCGTTGGTGGAGCAATTCCTAAGGAATATATAGCACCAATCAATGATGGAATTAACGAAGCCCGTCAGAACGGAGTTGTTGCTGGATACGAAATGGTAGATTTCAGAGTAACATTAGTTGATGGAAGTTATCATGAAGTAGACTCTAGTGAAATGGCGTTTAAAATTGCAGGAAGTATGGCTTTCAAGGAAGCCGCAAAAAATGCAAAACCCGTTTTATTGGAACCTATGATGAAAGTCCAAGTTGAAGTTCCTGAAGAATATTTAGGAGATGTTATGGGTGATATCAACCGTCGTCGTGGACAACTTCGTGATATGGAGCTTAAAAACGGTCAACAGACAATTAATGCCGTTGTACCTCTTGCCGAGATGTTTGGTTACGCAACAGATTTGCGTAGCTTAACACAAGGTCGAGGCATCTTCATTATGGAGCTTTCGCACTATGATGAAGTTCCAAAATTTATTGCTGACAAAATTGTTGGGCAACGCACTAAGGCCGAGTAATTGGCAAAAAAATTAAAATAAGGAGATTAGAAGAATTATGGCAAAAGCTAAATTCGAAAGAACTAAACCACATTTTAACCTTGGTACAATCGGACACGTTGACCACGGTAAAACAACATTGACAGCTGCTATAACCTCAACATTAGCTGTAAAAGGTTTAGCTGAAGCAAGAGATTATGCTTCAATTGACAACACAAAAGAGGAAAGAGAAAGAGGAATTACAATCAACACAAGTCACGTTGAGTATGAAACTGCAAAGCGTCACTACGCACACGTTGACTGTCCAGGACACGCAGACTACGTAAAGAACATGATTACTGGTGCTGCTCAAATGGACGGAGCAATCTTGGTTGTTGCTGCAACCGATGGTGTTATGCCTCAAACTCGTGAACACATTTTGCTTGCTCGTCAAGTAGGTGTTCCATCAATCGTTGTATTCGTTAACAAGGTTGATCAACTTCCACCAGCTGACAAAGATGAACTTCTTGAGTTGGTTGAAATGGAACTTCGTGACCTTTTAACAGAGTATGGATTTGACGGAGACAACACTCCAATTATCTTTGGTTCAGCTGTAAAAGCATTAGAAGCTGCAACAAAAGGTAACGTTGATGGGGAAGACAGCAAATGTATTTTCGAACTTATGGATGCTATTGACAACTATTTCAAAGACCCAGTTCGTGCAGTTGATAAACCATTCTTAATGCCTGTTGAAGACGTTTTCACAATAACTGGGCGTGGAACTGTTGCAACAGGTCGTGTTGAGAGAGGAACTGTTAAAAATGGAGACACTGTTGAAATCGTTGGAATGGGTCCAACAAAGACCACAGTTATTACTGGTGTTGAAATGTTCAGAAAGCTTCTTGACAAAGCAGAAGCTGGAGATAACATTGGTGTTCTTCTTCGTGGAATTGAGAGAAAGGATATTCAAAGAGGACAAGTTATTTGTGCTCCTAAAACAATCACACCTCACACTCAATTTAGTGCAAGCGTATATGTATTAAAGAAAGAAGAGGGTGGAAGAAGTACTCCTTTCGTTTCAGGATACCGTCCACAATTCTATTTCAGAACAACAGACGTTACTGGAACAATAACACTCCCAGCTGGAGTTGAAATTGTTATGCCAGGTGACAATGTTGAAATGAACGTTGAACTTATAACACCAATCGCTATTGAAGAAGGACTTCGTTTTGCTATCCGTGAGGGTGGAAGAACTGTAGGTTCTGGTGTTGTTTCAAAAATTATCAAATAATAAAATGGTTTTTGGATAAAAGTCTTGCCTTTTGGGCAAGGCTTTTATTTTTTTATAATAACACACCACCTCATTGCGGTGGAGGCTTTAGCTCCGTGGCAATCTAAAATTATAATAATTTAAATAAAATTTATAAAATTTATTTTTAATTTTTAAAAATATATGTTATACTAATTGTATGGAAAGTGTAAAAATAAAGAAAAATTTTAAAATGATTTTATTGTTAAGCGTTTTAACAATATTTTCAATGTTTTTGTTTTCGGCGTGTATTTTTACTTTAGACACGCCAAGCATATCAAAAAGGGGAGCCTATATAAGCTGGGACAAAGTTGTTAGTGCCAGTGGGTATGAGGTTGTTTTAAAAAATAATGGAGATGAACAGACTCTCACAATAACCGACACAAAAATAAACCTTTCAAATTATGTTAAGCCGGGGGATTGGAGTGTTAAGGTTAGGGCAACAACAACTTCACTTATAAGAAATAACTCTGAATTTTCAAATGAAATAGAGTTTACTGTTGGGGATTTTGCTGCGCCAAGTGATTTTGCTTTAAAAGAGGGCACAAATTCTTTGTGGGCAACATGGACAAGCGTTATGTTCGCTTCTACTTACACAATACAAATTGATGGCCCAGATTTTGATGAAGAAGGTGTGTTAAATTCAAATATAAACTATGTTGACATTAAAGCTGGGGATAAAATTGACTTTAATGTGGATTTATCTGAATATTTAACTTCTGCTGGTGAATATAAATTTTGCATACAAGCAAACAAAGTTGATGATGATGAAACAATTTCAACCTCAGGCTATACAGAAGAACAATCATACACAAAAGTGGTTCCATTGTTTGCTCCAACAATTGAAGATGATAAAGATGAAGCTACTAAAAATGTTTATATAAATGGTGACGATTTTATTGTAAAATGTTCTACTGTTGGAAATGCTTCTGGGTATGTTTTAAGTTTGTTTGGCTCAAGTAAAAAATATGAAATACCAGCTCCAGCAAGTGGTGACCCAACATTCATAATTCCAAAAAATGATTTACCAACACTAAACAAAAATGCAGGAGCGCAAAACACAGATATTCAAATTATTTATGTGCAAGCTTTATCTAATGAGGCATCTTATTCTGCTTCAGCTTTTTCAGATGGAAAAATCTATTATGGAAAGGCTTTAGGGTCAGCTAATTATGGAGATATTCAATTATCAAATCCATATTCAAAACTTTGCGGAGATGAAACGTTTGACTTTTATGTTAACACACAAGAAGAGTTAAACACTTTAATTTATTTTGCTAATGCAAACAGAATAAAAGATGTTGTTTTCTATCAAGATTTTGTTTCCGGCAGCGGAACTTTTATAAACGGGAATTTTGTTAACAAAGCTAGTGAAAGCTATGCTGAAACCAAAAGTATTGGAATAACAAAAAGTGCTGATTCAGAAGGAAGAATCACTTGCACATTTAGTTATAAAACTCTAGCAAATCCACTAAAAATTGCAACAACAGACATAAATGGAACAAACAGCAACAAAGAGCAAACTGTTTATAACAAAATTTTAAGTTATTCAAATTTAGCTGAAAATGACGCAAAAAGATATTCTGTTGATGAAGAAGAAATTACAAATAAAACCAAAACAGCTCTTCCAATTTTGAGTAAAAAAGATAAAACACTAAATGTTTACACCAGTGACCAGCTATATTTGGCTGTTCAAGCTGGATATTATCCAATTTTTGTTGGTGATAGCCCAGCAAAGACAATTTGGGAAAAAGCTATTGATGTTTTGGTTGGAACAGAAGATAGTTTAGGCATTATTGATGACAACATGACACAAGAGCAAAAATTATTAGCTATTTTTGACTGGGTTTGTTATACAAGCAAATATGATTACAACTTAAGTTCTCGTTCAAGCGAAGAGGGTGTTCAAAATTATAGAGGTTTTTATCTTGAAGGAATGTTTTTAGATAATGGTCAGGCAGTTTGTGACGGAATTTCAAAAGCATATTCACTTTTATCAAATATGGCAGGGCTTGAGGTTTATAAGGTTATAGGAAATGCTTCAGGCGAATCTCACGCTTGGAATTATGCTGGAATTTATGACGAAGAAACTGAAAAATACACATATTATATGGTGGATTGCACTTGGAATGATATAACATTATCTGAAACAGACAAAGAAACCTTGGTTCACAGATATTTCTTAGTAGCAAATGATGGAAAACACTCAGAAAGTTGGCCTCAAAAACACACTTTAAGTGGAGCAAATTATCCTTATTTTAGTAAAGATAACACATTTAAGTTAAATGGAACAACATATAGTTATTATATAGAAAATAATACTATAAATAATGGTGATAATGGAACATATATGTCCACTCTTATTGCAAATTTAAATTCTGAATACACAAACAATGATTTAAATTATTTGGAAATAAGAGTTGCTTGGAATTATTATCAAAATTTTGATAATGCAATAGATAGTAATTGGAGCAGATATATATATGACGTGAAAGATTCAGAATATAAAACATACTTACTTGTTCGCGAACAAAAAAAGAGCTTTAAAGCTCTTTTTTATTTTTAGCACTTATGTTAAAAGAGTTTTAAAAATCACATTATATAATAATGTATAAACTTATATAACCTCTTATTATATATAAGTATATATATATAGGTTTAAAATAATATAAATATAATTTAAAATTATATCACCAAAAGTCACTAAAACCGATTAAAAATGGGTAAAAAACCACGACACACACGGTAGAGTGTTATAAAATAAGGGGTTTTTTGGCAAAAAATGGCAAAAATTTAAAAATATTTTTAAAAAGTTGTTGACTTGATTATAATAATTCAGTATAATAACATCGTATCATCCAAACGGGGATGATGCCATAACCGTTGGTTATGAATAGAACATTGACAACTGCATAGTATATTAAGAAACTGATGAAATCTTATATACAAATATTCTATAATAAATGATAGTGTAATATGCAATTTCACAAAGATTACAATTTATGCTAAGTTTTATTAACAATAAACTTTTAGAATTAACGAATGCTAACAATATCAATTTTATATTGATATGTCAGTAAGCAAAATTATATGTAAACATACATATAGCCAAATCGACGTATACGATCAAGCTACAAAGAGCGTATGGTGGATGACTTGGCACTAGGCGCCGATGAAGGACGTGACAAGCTGCGATAAGCTACGGGGAGCCGCAAATAGGCCTCGATCCGTAGATTTCCGAATGCGGGAACGCACTACCTTTAATAGGGTAGTATCTTTACAGGAATAAAATACTGTACTGAGGGGAACCCAGGGAACTGAACCATCTAAGTACCTGGAGGAAGAGAAAGAAATATCGATTTTCTGAGTAGTGGTGAGCGAAAGGGAAAGAGCCTAAACTAGTGGTGGTAACACTGCTAGGGTTCGGACTGGCATCACGCACAAGATATGGTAGTTGAAGTTGGTTGGAAAACCGCACAATATAGAGTAATAGTCTCGTAAGCGAAACTAATGTCTTGGCAGTCAGTATCCAAAGTAACACAGGGCACGTGGAATCCAGTGTGAAGACAGGAGGACCATCTCCTAAGGCTAAATACGACCTAGTGACCGATAGCGAATAGTACCGGGAGGGAAAGGTGAAAAGTACCCCGGGAGGGGAGTGAAATAGTACCTGAAACCATATGTTTACAATCAGTAGAAGCACTACTTTAATGTGCGACTGCGTAATTTTTGCACACTGGCCGGCGAGTTACGGTATGTTGCAAGGTTAAGTGATTAAGTCACGGAGCCGAAGCGAAAGCGAGTCTGAAATGGGCGAATTAGTAGCATGCTGTAGACCCGAAACCTGTTGACCTACCCATGGTCAGAGTGAAACGGAGGTAATACTCCGCGGAGGCTCGAACTAGTGTCCCCTTAAACGGACTTGGATGAACTGTGGGTAGCGGAGAAATTCCAATCGAAACAGGATATAGCTGGTTCTCTTCGAAATAGCTTTAGGGCTAGCCTCAATTTTAGATTATCGGGGGTAGAGCACTGAATGAGTGAGGGGGTTTCGCGATCTACCAATCTTTATCAAACTCCGAATACCGAATAATTATATAATTGGGAGTCAGACTACGGGCGATAACGTTCGTGGTCGAAAGGGAAACAACCCAGACCTACATCTAAGGTCCCCAAGTTAAAGTTAAGTGTAAAAGGATGTCTCATTGCTTAAACAACCAGGATGTTGGCTTAGAAGCAGCCATTCATTCAAAGAGTGCGTAATAGCTCACTGGTCAAGCGACGAGGCGCCGAAGATACACGGGGCTAAAACTTTACACCGAAGATTAGGATTGCAAGCAATTGTGATGTTAGGAGAGCATTGTATGTGGGCTGAAGCCATATCGAAAGGGGTGGTGGACTGCATACAAGAGAGAATGCCGGCATAAGTAGCGAAAGCGGAGTGAGAATCTCCGCCGTCGAATGCCCAAGGTTTCCTGGGGAAGGTTCGTCCTCCCAGGGTAAGTCGGGGCCTAAGCCGAGAGCGAACGCTGTAGGCGATGGACAACGGGTAGATATTCCCGTACCACCGTATATCGATTAAGAGTCGAAGCAGGGACGCAGTAGGATAGTCAGACCACAGGGATGGAGATCTGTGGCTAAATCATTAGACTTGTAGGCAGTGAAGTACACCTACTTTAAGGTTGAGTGATGATGGGGAGCGAAATTTAGTAACGAAGCTGATGAATCCACACTGACTAGAAAATCTGCTAGATAGATATAAGGTGCCCGTACCGCAAACCGACACAGGTGGGCGATGAGAGAATCATAAGACGGTCGAGTTAACCATTGTTAAGGAACTAGGCAAAATTACCCCGTAACTTCGGAAGAAGGGGAACCTACAGCAAT
>JAFVEA010000004.1 GCA_017478185.1 Clostridia bacterium | reverse complement strand
CTAGGATCAAACTCTACTGTTTTAAATCCGAGCTCAAAAACTAATTACTTACTATTGCGTAAAAGTAGTTTTTGTTCTTGCTCTTTTTGACTATATAATATAAATTTAATTCATATTTATTTGTCGGAATTGACAAGACCGAAAAAACCTTAAATCTTGTAAAGTATATTCAGTTATCAAAGTGCTTGTTATCAACCTGATTTGGTAATCCCTTTCAAGTGATAACGTTGGTATTATAACAAGATATTTTAAGTATGTCAACATCTTTTTCAAAAAAATTTTAAAAATTTTAGAAATTTCTTAAAAAAATTGGGGTTTTTGGCAAAATTCTAAAAAACCTAGCCGGGTGTTTGCTACTTTTTAAGCTGTTTTAAGGCTTTTTTCTTGAAAGCTTGTCACAAAATTTTTTAATTTCTTTTCTAACTTCTGGTTCTTTTAAAGAAAAATATATATTTGCCAAAGCATATCCAGCCTTGTTTCCTATATCAAAAAACTTGCCTTTAAACTGTTTTAAAAGTAAGTCATTTTTTTTAGCAAGCTTTAAAAGTGCATCTGTGAAAAGCTCACCCTCTTTTAAATTTTTTAATATAGGAAAAATATTTGGCTTTAACACAAACTGCCCTGTTATAACCTTTCTGGAGTTTAAAGTTATGCCTTTTGGCTTTTCTATTATATTATATATATAATTATAATCCCCCACTTTTTTATAGCATAAAACACCATATAAAGAAATTTGGCTTTTGGGAACATTTTTTGAAAGCAACACACACTTTTGGGCTGAATAAAACAAATCAAGCATATTTTTTAAGCCAACTGGCGAAAACAAAACATCACCATATAAAAGAACAAAGGGCTCATTATTAACAAAGCTCTCTGCATGCAACAAGGCATCCACCACCCCTAAAGGTTTTTCTTCATAAACAAAATAAAACTTTTGCTTGCCATTTTGAAAATAGTTTTGTATTTCTGTTTTTTGTTTGTTGGCAACTATTAAAATATCTTTTATGCCAACTGCTTCCAAATTTTTTGCCAAATATTCCATAACAGGCTTGTTTGAAATTGGAAGCATTTCTTTTGCTATAACTTTTGATATTGGAGCCATTCGAGTGCCTAAGCCTCCTGCCAAAATGACAGCTTTTGTTATTTTCATATATTTCTCCTATATATTATATATATGAAAAAGAAAAAGAACTTCGTGAAAAGTTCTTTTTATCTAAAACTATTTTGTGTATTTTTCAAGCAAATTTTTCTTTGCTACGGCAAATTCTTCTTCTGTTATGATACCTTTGTCTAGCATTTCCTTTAAACTGCTTAACTCTTTTTCTAAGGTTTGGTTTCCTGAACTTGATTGATTTGCAACATCAGCTGAACGAGCCGGCTCTGTTTCTTTGGCAAGCCAAGCAAAAACGCTGGCAACAACAAGCAAAACTGTTGGAAGCAAAAATATTATGATAAGTGTCATAATAGAAGCTCCGCCACCACCCACAACTTTTCCAAAAATATAAAGTTGCAAAGCTCCACTTAAAACTGTGGCGATGCTCAAGCATATTGCACCTTTTCTTGCTTTTTTAAGGCTTAAAGAAGCTCCAACAATTCCAACAATTCCTCCAATAAAAGCAAGCCAACCCAAAATAGTGAAAACTGTTCCTAATTTTGCTCCATCTGTTGGGATAAGGTTTAACAAATCTCCAAACGCACCAAAGATAAAACCCCACCATAAGCTAAACAAACTTCCAATCAGTCCGCAAATCATAGCGGTTACACTTCTTCTCATAATGGTCTCCTTTATTTTTTATAATAAAATTATATTATATTTATTTTTTTTATGCAACTAAAAATAAGATGAAAAACTTTTTTTATTAAAACTTTTTAAAAAGCTATTTGCTTTCTAAAGACATTTCTAACTCTTTTTTCTTTTCTCTTAACTTTTCATTTTTTCTTTCTATTATGTTTTCAAAAATTTCATATACAAAAACTGGATATTTTTTTGATAGCTTTTTATCTATCTTTTTTATTTCTTTTTCAGCTTTTGTGCTTTTTTGATTGTTCATATTTTACCCCAAAAAACCTAATTTATGAAATTATAACACAAAATATGAAATTATCAAAATCATTTGGGTTAATTTAACTGGCAATCTTGTTAACTGTTTTTTTAATTCTAAATAACAAAATAATAAGCTAAGCTTTTAAAACTGGAAAAAATTAAATGAGATTCTCACGTCAGCTAACGCCTCCTTAAGAATGCCTTGAGAAAAAAGCCGAAAGGCATTGCGAAGCCATTTAGGGCTGTGGCAATCTCTTGGAATGACTTATAAAAATAATAATTCAGCTCAAATCATCATAAAACTTTATAATTTAGAACAACAAAAAAGCAACTATAAAAGCGCTTTTTAAAGTTTTAATTTTTTATGACTAGATTTAACCAATTTTTTGTTTAAATTAAGCTTTATCTAAAACAAAAAAATGAGCTCTTTTGCTCATTCTTTGTTAACTATTCACCCTTTACAAGTTCTGAAAAATTTATAATTGTAAATGGAAGGCATTTTGATTTTATTTCTTTTTCTTGCTCTTCATAGTTTAAACTATCCATTTTGTTAACAACTGCTGTTGTCAATTCAGCAGGTACCTCATGCTCAACATAATTGCTATACTTAATATACTCATAATACTTCCCTGCAATTAAATTTAAATCATAAAATCCACTAACTCTTTCATCAACATACCTAAATTCAGTCCAACTATCAAAATATGGCCTCAAAATCTTGTTTGTTGAATTAACAAATTTTCTATACTCATAATAGTCATTTTCAATACTTGAATGCATCGCTTCAATGCTTTCCCAATCACTCCAATCGGAAGTAAAGTTTATAATTATTTTTGAAAAATAATAAAAATGACCATTATCACTAGCCGCATTGCATACTATGTTTTTTTCTTCTCCATTTATTTCAAAATAACATGTGTTGATAGTTTTGTCATAAGAATTTGAAGTATCTATATAAAGTTTGTTAAATTCTAATTTTTTTGTTTCTAATAACCTTATAATACCGATAACACTATTTATACTATCTATCTCATAGCTACTAATTGTATTTTCATCATCTATAGCTAAATAATTTTCATCATAAAATTCTTTTGAAAGCCCCAAACTCGCACCATTTGTTACCTGTTCTGTTTGAGTGAAAAAATTAAGTTCATTTTGTTCTTTTTTTGTTTCTATTTCTTTAAAAGTTTCGGAAACATTTGAAAGTGTTGTTGTTGCAACTTCAATTTCTTCTGCTGTTACCTCATTTTTGTTTTCTGTTGGTTCTCCACAAGCTCCAAAAGTTAAGATGATTGCAAAGCAAAGCGCAAAAGCAGCCAGAGCTTGCCAAATTTTTGATTTTGTTTTTTCCATTTTTATCCCCCTCTTTTGATTAACATTTTTGTTAATTATTCTCATTGTAGCCCCCCCCCCCCCCATATGATGTCAAGCGTTTTTAGCAATTTTTTAAAATTAAAAAAAAAAAAAATGAGCCTTTTTGCTCATTCTTTGTTAACTATTCACCCTTTACAAGTTCTGAAAAATTTATAATTGTAAATGGGACGCATTTTGATTTTATTTCTTTTTCTTGCTCTTCATAGTTTATGCTATTAACCTTATTAACAACTGCTGTTGTTAATTCAGCAGGTGCCTCACCCTCTAGATTATAATACTTTCCTGCAATTAAATTTAAATCAAAAAATCTATAAACGTTTCCGTCTTCAAGACAAGCTAGTTGAGTCCAGCTGTCAAAATATGGTCTTAAATTCTTGTTCGTTGAATTAACAGCTTTTACATACATATAATATTTGTTGTTGTAAGAATCTTCTCGTGAACCAGTCGCTTCAATGCTTTCCCAATCACTCCAATTTGATGTGAAATTAACAACTGTTTTTTGAAAAGCATAACTACTTTCTTCACTACCTGCAGCCATATTGCATACTACATTTTTTTCTTCTTTGTTTATTTCAAAATAGTATGTAGCATTGTTTGTTTTATCTACATAAAGTTTGTTAAATTCTAATTCTTTTGTGTTTAATAACTTCATAACACGAAGAACATCACTGACACTACCCACTTCATTGCTTTCAATGGCATCTGCATCTATATCTACATATTTTTCATCATAAAATTCCTTTGAAAGCCCCAAACTCGCACCATTTGTTACCTGTTCTGTTTGAGTGAAAAAATTAAGTTCATTTTGTTCTTTTTTTGTTTCTATTTCTTTAAAAGTTTCTGAAGCATTTGAAAGTGTTGTTGTTGCTGTTTCAATTTCTTCTGCTGTTATTTCATTTTTGTTTTCTGTTGGTTCTCCACAAGCTCCAAAAGTTAAGATGATTGCAAAGCAAAGCGCAAAAGCAGCTAGAGCTTGCCAAATTTTTGATTTTGTTTTTTCCATTTTTATCCCCCTCTTTTGATTAACATTTTTGTTAATTATTCTCATTGTAGCCCCCCCCCCCCCCATATGATGTCAAGCGTTTTT
>JAFVEA010000003.1 GCA_017478185.1 Clostridia bacterium | reverse complement strand
ATAAATAAAAATAAATAAAAAGAGGTTTTTATGCAAAATATAACTATTCATTTTGTTTCAGATTTTCAAGTTTTTTTAAAACTTAACTCTCAAATTTTAGGTTCTCTAAACTCCCCTTCCGACACTCTTTCTTGTGAATGTGATTTTGAGCAAAAACTTGTTTTGGAAGTGTTGCCCATAAATTCACAAAAAGCTATTTATTCCATACCTTTTGCTGCAGAGATTTTTGTTGAAAAAAACAAAATAAATTCTCCATCAAATTTTTTGGAAATAACCAATTATTATGACGGAGTTTTTGAAGTAAAAATTTTGCCAATGCAAACAAAGCTTTCTTATAAACAAGTTTTTGTTAAAAACATAAAAGTAAGCGAAAACATATCCATAAACATTTTTGATGACGGATTTTATAATCTTGAAATAATCACAAAAAACAAGGTTTATCATCACACACTAAGCGAAAAAACAACAGATATGAGTTGTGAATATTTTTTAGAAAATGAAACTGAATTTTTATTTTTTAAAGGAAAAACCACTTCAAACAAAGATTTTTTGCTTGTTTTGGCTGATTTTTTTTGCAATTTAGAAATCTCTGCTGATTTGATTGAATGCTCACATCAAAAAATTACCACACTCTTAAATCAAAATGACATCGCAAAACATGGCATTGTGTGTGTGTATGTTTTAGACAAAAATCAATTTAAACTAAACGAAGAATACACTGTTTTTTTAGATAAAAATCCACAATTTGCCACTGACCCTAAAATTATCCCTTGGGCTTTTGCTGAAAGCTTAAATATTGGAGATTTAAAACTTGCAAGAAAATATTTGACTAATGACTTAAATATAATGCTGGATGATGAACATCTTCTCAATTTTTTTGGAGATTATGAAGAAATTAAATGGAATAAATACAAAAATATGCCAAACGCATTGTGTTTTGTTTATGAAAACAATCCAAAAGAAGTGAAAATATATAAATTTGAAATAGACAAAAACAAAATAACAAATATAATACTGCTTGAAATAGATTGATATTTATAAAAAATTTTTGTATAATAAACGACAAAGGAGAAAAAATGGAAAGCTGGTTAAAAATTTCAATGATTGTTTCATTTTCTTTGCTTTTTGTTATCTTTTTGTTTGTTTTGCGAGCTAGACAAAAATTTTTTATAACAAAAACCATTTTAAAACCTGTTATTTTAAATTCAAATAAAAGCGTTTATGAACTTTTTAAATTTGAGCAAAAAAATGATATTATAAAAAATGTTAAAATTTATGAGGGCGAAAGATATTCATTCTATCCAAAGTCAAACACTGTTATAATAGAAAAAAACTGTTTGCAATCAACCTCACTTTTTGATGTTACCGCAACAGCGCACGAACTTGGACATGCTTATGCCAATTATCGAAAAAGCGCATTGTCATCACTTTGGTATGTTTTAAAAATTTTTGAAAAGCTTTTTTGTTGGGCTATTATTCCACTGTTTTTGGTTGGATTTGTTTTCAGTTTTATTCCTAATTTAAGTTTTTATGGAACCATTTTATTAAACACTTCTTCAGCCATTTCACTTGTTGTTTTGATTGGCAGATTTTTAAGCATTCCAACAGAAAAAGAAGCATCAAAATATGGCTTGTGGATACTTAACAATGCTGGTTTTTTAACCAAAAACGAATTAAAAATGTCCAAAAAAATGCTTAAAATTGCTTTATCAACTTATGTTTTTGCTTTTTATGAAAGATTGTTTCATAACTTTATTTTAATAAAAAAAATAATATTTAAAATTTTTAGAATAAAACCAAAAGCACCAAAATTAAGTTTAAAAAGCAAACAAGAAGTTAATGATTTGGTGTTGGCAATAAAAAAAGGAAATGCTATAAGAGAACAAGAACAAATAAATCAACAAAAAAGAGCTGAAGAACAAGCGCAGCTTTTAAGAGAAGAACAATTGTTTAAAGAACAAGAAAATGCTCAACAAAAAAAGATTTATGACCCAAACGAACCAACAATGTATGACATCATATTTAAAAGAGCAAATGAGCAAAAAGAAGTGCAAGAACTTAATGATGATGATATAATAAAAATGCCTCACAAAGAGGAATAAGGAGTTTTTATGGATTTTATAATTATTTATTATATTTTAGGAATAATAATGATTCCTGGGATTATCTTTGCAGCATACACTCAAATAAAGATACAATCAGCATATTCACAATATTCTGAAATAAAAACAATAAAAGGCGTTCCAGCAAAAGATGTTGCAAAGCAAGTTTTAGAAAGAAATGGACTTTTTGATGTTGAAGTTAAACAAATTTCAGGGCACCTAACAGACAATTTTAACCCAAAAACAAAAGTTGTTAGCTTGAGTGAAAGTGTTTACAACAGTTCAAGCATAGCTTCTGTTGGGGTTGCCCTTCATGAAGTTGGCCACGCCATTCAGCACGCCAAAAATTATGGCCCAGCAAAAATGAGGCTTTGGCTGGTTCCTATGATAAACATTTCTTCAACAATATTATGGCCTTTAATAATCATTGGTGTTATCATTGGTTCTTTTGCTGGATTTGACAACACGCTTGGGCAAGTGTTCACTTGGGCTGGAATTATATTTTTTGGGCTGTCTGTGCTATTTTCTTTGATAACTCTTCCAACTGAACTAGATGCATCAAGAAGAGCAAAAAAAGAGTTGGCTGAAATTGGAGCTATGAATGAAGAAGAACTTGCTGGAGTTAAAAAAGTTTTGTGGGCAGCTGCAATGACATATATTGCAAGTTTGGTTGTTTCAATTTTAACACTTTTAAGATTTGTTTTAACAATACTTCTAATTAGAAGAAACGACTAAAAATAAAAAGCCATTTTATATTTGATATAAAGTGATTTTTTTAAATTATAATCATTTTTGGGTAAATAAAATTTTTTAAAAAAACGCTTGATTTTAACTGAAAGATGAAGTATAATAAATAGGTATTCATATTACTTCCGCAATTGTCTCACTCCCAATTACGCCTGTATTATGAATATGTATGCGCCATTGGCTCAGCTGGATAGAGCGTCGGTCTACGGAACCGAAGGTCAGGGGTTCGAATCCCTTATGGCGTGCCAGCGAAAAAGCCCATAAATAAAGCAAAAAGTCCAAATTATAGATGAGTTAAATTTAACTCATTTTTTGTTTTTTTAGCATAAAAAGTGTTGATAAATTTTAACAAAGTGTTGATAATAAAGCTTACAAAACTTATAAACTAAATTATTATACAATTTTTTTCTTGTTTTTAACAAAATGCTATAAAACGCTTAAATCATACTCCCCCTTATGATTTTATATTTAATATTTAAAAATAATATTTTTATAATAAAATTCAACAATAAAAAATAATTTTACCCAAATAGCGCAAAGAAGATAAAATCACTCATCGGCAAACCTAACTTAAACCAACTATCTGGTGGTTTTTTATAACAACAAAAACACCTCAAAAAATTGAGGTGTTTTTTAATAACCCAAAGTTTTTAAAATTTTTATAAAACTTTTTTGATTTGAATATAAATCTTCTTGTATATCAAACTTGTTTAAAACTTGAAGAACACTTTCTTCGAATTTTTTATTTTCCGTTATCTCATTTGTTTTTATATTATAAACTTTGTCTTCAAAATAATAATAATCTTTGTTGAATATATATCTATCATCTTTTAAACTCATAAATATACTTTCATTTTCATCAAACACACTTTGGCCATAACATAAAGATAAGTTGTATGGCAAGTTCATTATATCACAAATTGTTGGATAAATATCATTAACTGAAACAAATTTATCAACTATAACTCCGCTTGAATAGCTTTCTTCACCTTTATATTTGGCGGTAAGCTTTTGATCATAAATAACCGCCCCCATATTATATGAACTAACATTGCAATTTCTAACATTTTCTTCGCTCACCCCACGAAGGAAATAGCTGATGTTGTCATAATAACTGTTGTGGTCTGGGAAAATAACAACGGTTGTGTTTTCTAAATTGTTTGTGGCCTCAAGCCTTTCAAACAATAATCCTATCATCTTGTCAAAATCCATAACTGATGCCTTGTAATATAAAAAGCTGTCTCTGTTAACATTTTCTGGATAGTAGCCATTATCGTGCATATCTTCAATCATTTTGTTATAATAGACACTATTTTCTGCACTTGTTAAAATTTGATAATATTCAGTGTTGCTTCCTCTTTGTTCATACTCTCCATGAGTTACAACTGTTGCATAGTGGCTATAAAATCTGCCTTCATCTGGAATTATTTTTTCTTGATTATACTCAAAGAAATTGCTGTCTTTTATGAATTTTGAAAAATATTTTGCCGTCCAATCATATTCTTGCCCGCTGATTTTGTTATATTCTTTTATGTCGTCTTCTTGCAAATCAGCAAAATATAAGTTATCAAATCCAACTTTTGAATATGTCATATCTCTTTTATAAAATGTTGAGTTAAAGCTGTGAAAATAATTGTTAGCTATTTCACTTTCTTTTGTTTTTGCTTCTGTTTTTAAAAGCTTTGCTAGTGAAAAATATTTTGCAACATCTGCTGTTTGTGGGTGGGCTATCATTGTTTGCGCCCTGCTGTATGAACCAAACAAAACCATACCCTCACTCATATTTGTTTTGTTTTCGGCATAATAGTTTTTAAACTGCATTCCATCTTCAAACCAAAGTTTATATAAATTTGGAGTGAAATGCTCGTCTATCATTGCACTATCAAAACTTTCTGCCAAAATTGTTATTAAGTTGTTGCCTTCACTAACTCCGCTATATTCATTTTTTGCTGGATTGTTTCCATCCAAAAAATAACTTTTATATTCATCATATAATTTTGGATTAACGCTTGTGTTTGTTTTTAAAGATTTCATTGTTGAAAAAGAATTCATAGTGTAAAAGGCATAATATCCAAAAGTTTGATAAGAAAGAGTGCTTGGAAATTGTGTTTCAAGCAAGCGATATCTTTCTGTTAAACTTACACTAACACAACCGAAAAAAGACATCAGCAAAAACACATACAAACACATTATTGCCATAAATTGCTTTTTTGTGGCCTTCCACTCTTTAAAAGCTTTTGGAACAATAAACAAACAAAATATTGCAAAAATAGCCAAAATAATATATAAAAACAAATGCCCAAAATCAACCATCCTAAAATTTAGTGTTCCAGTTGTTCCTATTGCCTCACTAGCTAAAAAGAATTTGTCAAAAGTGAAAATTTCACCAGATGCTTTATATAAAATATCATTTGTCACACCTATTGTTGTTTGAAGAATAATCAAAAATATTGCTATAACCCTTCTAAAACTTTTTGTTGGCACCAAAAAAATAACAAAAGCCCATAAGTGAATAATTAACAAGCTCACATAAAAATATTTTGGCACATGCCCTAAGCTTAGAACTGAAGAAGTGAGTTCAAAAACTATTGAAAACAAATAAAAAATTAAGGACACACTCAAATTATCCACTATATTTTTATATTTAACTTTTGTGCTTACATCAATCATACAAAGCTCCTAAATGTAGTTTATCATATTTTAAACTTTTTTTGCAAATATTTTTATAAGCTTAAAATTTTTATAGCATCTTTTATAACTTTTATCTCCACATTATGTTTGCCATCATTTTCACCATCAACATTAACTGCCATATCATCATAAAATTTCACCTTTAGGTTTGAAAACTTTTTGTAGGTTATGTTTTTGTTTTTTAAAACGCTTTTAAGCCCAAACAAAAACATTCTTAAAACAAGCATAAGTGAACCAAAAGTTAATTTTTCCTTTTTTTGATTAACTGACACAAGCTCCATTTTTCCATCATTTAAATCAGCATCTTTGTTAAACTTATAGCCAGCAACAGATTTTGAGTTTATCAAAAAGAAAAGAACGCTATTTAAAGACAACTTTTCATCACCTATTTCAACATCAATTTTGTGAGCCTTTGCCGAAAAAACTTCTCTAAAAGAATCCACATAATATGCCCATTTGCCAACCTTTTGTTTTTTTGTTTGCTCTGTTTTATAGCTGGCTGAAGTGAAAATGCCAGAAGCACAAATATAAACTCCATATCTATCATTTTCTAAAAAGGCATCAACATTTTTAGGGCTTCCTTTTTCTATTATGTTTAGAGCTTTGTTTAAATTTTTTGGAATAGACAAGGATGAGGCAAAATCATTAACCGTCCCACTTGGAATATATCCCAAAATTGGCTTTTTGTTACTCTTTATAACAGCATTTAAAACATCGTTAACCGTTCCATCCCCACCAGAAAAAATTAAGTAATCATATTTTGAACACTTTTTTAAAACATCCAAAAATTCCTCTTTGCTGTTTGGCTCAGAAAACTCCACATCTTTAAACCTTTTTTTAAGCCTTCTTATGATGTAATCTTTCTTTTTTTTATATTTACCCTTTCCGCTGTTTTTATTATAAATAAACAAACATTTCATAAAAAAATTATATAAATTAAACAAAAAATTGTCAACAAATTTGATGATAACAAAAAAAATAAAAAAAGTTAAAACAAAATTTTTAAAATTTAAACAACAACATTTTGGCTTACAACCCCTTTTTGAGCCAAAAAATTATAAAATTTGATACAAAATATAAAAAAATATTTAAATCAATCTTGACATTTTTTTATTTTAGTATATAATATATATATAACAAACTAATCTTTAAAAAGATGTAGAAGGAGTTATTATGATGAAAACAGAAGAAACAAAAACAAAAACAACAAAAAGAATTGAAATAAGAAAGATTGAACAAAATGCAGAAAAAGAACAAGAAAAGGAATATGAAAACAAAATCCACAAACACGCTTTGATTGCATTGCTCCTTGCCGGACTTGCAGCAATCGTTTTGATGATTGTTGAAGGTTCTTTAGGACACTTTAGCTCATTGTTTGCTATTGGTTTTGTTGCATTTTTCTGGACAAGTTTGTTTTACTTTTTTCAATACAATTCTGGCAGAAGAAGTGGAGGCGTTTTGCTTGGTGCAATTTTAGAATTAATTGGCGCAGCTTACATGCTAACATTCTATATTTTGTTTAACGTTGGAGTATTTTAATAAATTCCAAACAAAAAAAGAAGATTTTTAATCTTCTTTTTTTGTTTTTATTGTTTCTTCTTTTTGGCCATAAACAGCCCTTGGCTTGCTTTTAACCATAAACAAATCAATTAAAAGAGCAATCACAAACAGCCCTGCCGTAACATACAACACAACGTCATAGCCACAGCCCGCATTTCTTATGGCTGTTGCCATTTGGTTTCCACTAAGTCCAGCAAAAGCCCATGCAGACAAACAAATTCCGTGAATGCTACTTATTTTTTGCATACCAAAGTTGTCAGACAAAAGTGTTGGCAAGTTGCTAAAGCCTCCACCATATCCAGCATTTATTAAACAAGCCATCAAAACAACAATAATTGCAATAATAATTCCAGCATCAACACCAACACCGCTTATCAAAACTGCAACTAAGAGCGTTGAAACAATAGACATAACAAAAATTATTTTATAAATAGAGTTCCTATTTTTCATATAATCGCCCCAGGTTGCAAACCCAATTCGCCCACCTGCATTAAACAAAGCGGTTAACGAACTTAAAAGCCCTGCAACTGTTGCACTTGCTCCAATGCTTACAAAAAGTTGTTTTTCTTGAGATATAATTGCAAGCCCACAAGTTATGTTTATATAAAATATTAACCAAACTCCAACAAAAGTTGGGTTTTTAAATATAGAAAATCTTTTAAAGAAATCTTTAACTGGATGTTCTGATTTTGGTTCTATTGGCTCAACCCAATCATCTGGCTTTTTGATTAAGAAATGCCCCATCATCATCAAAACAAAATAAACTCCAGCCAAGATAAAAAACATCATATAAACGCCCTTATCTCCAAAAGCATCCATAAGAGCTTGCATAAGTGGTGAACCAATAATTTTTGCTGCTCCAAACCCAGCAACGGCAATTCCTGTTGCCAGCCCTTTATGCTCTTTAAACCAAAGCATTATTGTTTTAACTGGAGTTAAATAACCAATTCCAAGCCCTATGCCCAAAATCACACCATAACAAACAAGTATGCCCACAAGACTTTTTAGGTATATAAATAACCCAGTTCCAAGCATTCCAACAGTAAAAAATATTGTTGATATAAGAGAAGATAGTTTGATGTTACGCTCAACCAAATTTCCACAAAAAGCCGCACTCATCCCCAAGAAAAATATAGCTAAGCTAAACGCCCACTCAACACCACCTGTGCTGCATCCAACATAACTTGATATCTCATTTTTAAAAGTGGACCAGCAATAAACTGTTCCAATACTGCAATGAATAAGAAGTGCCGGAATTGCTGCCCTCATCCATTTGTTGTTTAACCAACTTTTCTTTTGTTTTGGTTCTTTGTTTGCCACAACTTCTTTTTGTGCTTCTGCTTCCATAAAATTAAACCTTCCTTTGCTAATTAAAAATAAAAAGTTTAAAAAAATTATATAAATATAAAATTATGCATACTGGCTTATTATATACTTATATTTTTTGTTTGTCAAACAAAATTTATTTTTAATTTGTCAATCACAAAAGCTTTTATATATCAATCCAAATTTTTTGATAAACCACCCTTTTTACAGCTAAAATTTGCCATATTTTGGCTTAATTTCTGTTTTAAGATAAATTTATTATAGAAATAAAATTAAAGCGTTTTTGAGCATAAAAAAGCATTCCAAAAATGGAATGCTTTTTTTGTTTTATTATATACTTCTTGCAAGCGCTTGTTCAGCTTTTTGGACTTTATCTTCATTTAACTTAGCATATTTCCTTGATTCTTTTCTGTTCACTCCTTGGTCTTCATAGTTAAGCGTTGCTTCTATCTTGTTGCTATCGTTTGAACTTGTTGAACACAACTCACTAAGCAATTTTTCATACATTTTTAAGCCTTGATAAGAATAAATTTTATAACCTTTTAAGTCGATTGTTTCAGTGTTTTCACCATTTTTAAATGTTATGCTGTTTATGACATAAGGTTTTTCAAAGCGTATGTAACCATCTCCACTTTTGTTTTTAACCTCATCTTCTTTAACTCTAGCACACTTCAATAATAACAGCCTTTCGTCACGAGTTAAATCTCTCACAGCATTTGTTCTTGCCGTGCTTAATCTTGCTCTATCTGATTCCTCGCATGCGTTTCCATCATACTCAACAAAATCATTTGATGTTTCAAATTTGCGTCTGTTTTCATTTGTTTGTTCTTCAGTTAAATTTGAGCTGTTTTGTTCTATATATCTATCAATCAAAAATTTATTGTCTTTAACAAGATTTCTTGATTTTTCACTTGTAACACATTTTGCAAAAGCTTTTATCGCCTTTCTTTCTTTTCTTCTTCGTCGGCTTAGCCTAATTGATGCAAAAAAGCCCACATCAAGCCCGATAGCAGCAGTTCCAATCAAAAGTCCAATTAGCGGAAGGGTTGCAAATTTTGTTGCAAAGATAAAAACGGCAGGAAAAGTTATTGTTGCCGCTGCAGCCAAAACTCCCAAAGCTATAAGCCACCCAAGGCCTCTTCGTTTTGCTTTTTTGTCTTTATCTTCTCTTTGCTCATCAACTGCTATCAAATCAGTTTCTTCAATTGGTTCTATATTTTTAGCTCTTCTAACTCTTGCCAAAAAATTGTCAACTGATTCAGCGTTTCTAATTCTTTCAAAGAAGTTTTTAAGTCTTTGTCTTCTTTCTGTTCCTTCAGGCATTTTTATTCACTCCTTAACTTAGGAGAAATTATATCACACAAAAATCAAAAAATCAATACCCTATTTTTTACATGCCATTGTTATTTCATAAATAATATCAGAAAAATATCTTGGATTTAGTGTTGAAAGTTCTTTTGATTTTGTTTTGCTCAAAATAAAGTTGTTCCCTGTTTGCAAAACTTCGTTTATGTCATAAAACCTCAATTCTCCAAGCATAATTGTGTTTTCTTGTTCCATAGATAATGGGGTTGAGCTAAAATTAATATTTGCCAAAACTTTTAAATCTTTTTTCTGTTTTATCATATCTTGAACTCTTTTATCAACAGACATAACTCCAAAATTCCACCCCAAGTTTTTCATTCTCTCAAAAAATGTTTTGCTGTTAACCATAAAACCATTAAATCTAGACACCACAGAAGAATGAATATTATAATCTGCCAAAATGTGAACTCCAACATCAAGCTGATTAAAAGGCGCTTTTTTTGAATCAAAATTATAATGCCAATCAAGTTCTTTAAATTCAACAGGATGAAAAATTCCTATCACATAATCATTTGTTAAACCACTTATTGAGGCGATATTTGTTATTTGTTGGTCTTTTATTTTAAAAACTGATATTAAATTGCCTTCACTATATCTTCCCCACAACAAAGTTTCTGCAAAACAGTGCATAAGCTTGTTTTCAAAAATATACTTTTGCCAATCAACTTTATTCCACATTCTTCCACTATGAAAAGCACTCTCTAGCCTTTTTGATTGCCTTTCTATTTCTCGCTCTAATCTTTTCTTTTCTATTTGAACTTCTTTTGTTAAATTTTCTTCTCCCAAAACAGAAACCGACCAATCAGGCATAATTTTTAAAATGCTGTCACCAACTTTTATTTCATCACCCAAAATGTTGAAATCTGGAATCATTTTATCTCTCAAATTTTCAACAACACTGTTTTCGTATTCATTTGACTCAATAATCCCTTGCAAAAGAGCATCCAAAACAATTTTTTCTTCTTTTTTGTTTTTGTCAAGACTGTTAAAAAGTTTTAAAGCATCTTCTTTTCTAGCAAAAATAAACAATTTTACAAACAATTTATATTTTTTTGGTGAACTTAACTTGGCAAAAATTTCAATTATTTTTTTAGCACAAAGAATGCTCCCGTTTTGAGCAATTAGAGGATATAAAAACTCATCATCACACTTAGTTAAATTTTGAGCCAAAGCATAGCAAAAATCATCAAGTGAATTTTCGGTGAAAAGCTTTTTAAAACCACTTGTTTCATTCATCGCTTTTGGCGAACATAAATCTTTGTAACAAGAAACAAAATAGTTCACAGCCTCAAAAGAAACATCTTCTTCATTTTGATAACAAAGTTTTGGATATTTTGAAATATGTTGCCCCAAAATTTCAAAGTTTGGCGAAAATTTTGAACTGTTCTTTTTTAATTGAGAAATAGTTAAGCTTTTGTTTTCTGGTTTTATTGGAGCATTTTCGATGATAAGTTTTTTTATTTCTTTATCTTTTTGTTTTTCATAAATTTCAGAAAGAAGTTTAACAACTTTTGGAATATGAACATAAATTAGCAAAACATTAACAAAATCATTGTCTTTTATTTTAGACTCTTTTTTTAATTCTTCAACATAAGAATAAACATCTTCAAAATGTTGTTTTAAAATATTCTTTACTTGCCTTTTTTCTTCAAACTCGTTATAAAGCCAATAATTTAAAAGTTTTGGAATAGCTGATGAAACACTTTCTTCAAACAAAACTGAAAAAATTGTCATTCCATATTTTGAAAAGTTTTTAAATGCAAAATCATAAAAAGCATCACCATCTTTTTTTGCCATATTTTTTAAATAACTTCTGGCTGGCCTTTTCCAATTGCTAAGAGCGCCAGTGTTTGCCGAAAGCGCAACAAAAAAAGCATCTTGCCATTCAAAAAATGGAATATCTGCCCACAATGAGCATTCCACAAAGCGGTCAAAAGTTCGCTCTAAGTTGGTCAGCCTTGAAACATCCTCGGTAACATAACAAAATTTATCAATGTGCACAACAAAAATTTTACTTAAAAATGTTATGATTTCATCATATCTGTTTTTAAAAATCAAATAGCTTAAAAAATTGTGTGTGCACTCACAATTTAGAGTTGGCAGGCGTTCACCCAAATAAACAAGGTCACGAACATTAAATTTTATCTCTTTCTCACAAAAAAAATCTTGTGGCATTTTTTTCTCGTTTGAAACAAAAAACGAAGCAGCATTATTTGCCTCTTGCTCACTAAAATTTTGAGCTTTTAAAATTGAATAATAAAAATTAAATAATTGTTTCATAATATATCCTCAACTTCATTTATTTTAACATAAAATTAAGGATTACACAATTAAATTAAGGCTTTTAAGTTAAAATTGTTTTTAAAGTGGTTGTTGCTGGATAGATTTGAATAAGCTTGTTTATTTGCTTTTCTTCAATAATCCCCAAAGTTTTTAAATTTTTGTCTATAACTCTAAAATTTGTTATGCTATCTTGTCTTATTTGCGACACAATTTTATATAGTGTTGTGTTTTCACTAACTGCAAGCTCTCTTATGATTAGCCCTTGATTTAAGCTCAAGTTTTTGTTATCCAAAAAATTAGACCTTTCATAAACGGAAGTTTTATCTTGAAATGAAGCTGTAAAAAAGCAAAATACTCCTAGCGTTAAGAGAGTGAAATTAACACTAAAAAAAGTTGAAACAACAAAGCCCAAAATCAGCAAAAAAGATGTTATTATTCCAGCATAAGTTGTTATTTTTAGAGCTTTGTTTCTAGGATGCTTTTTGCTTAAAATAGCAAGCATAACCCTGCCCCCATCCATAGGAAAAACTGGCAAAAAATTTATAAGCCCCGTAAACAAATTGGCAAAAACAAACAATTTTGTGTAGATATAACTCTCAGGAAAAATCCACCACAAAGCAAATCCAAAAATTGCCAAAATTATATTAACAAAAGGCCCCGCTAAAGCTATTATTATTTCATCTTTATATGAAAACAATATGTTTTTTCCACTCAAACTTATGCCATGAGGCATAAGATTAAAAGTGTTTAGGTGATAACCCATTTTGTTTGCCACCAAAAAATGGGCATATTCATGCAGCAGCAAAACCAAAAGATAAGCAACCAAAACATCAAACAAGCCTTGAAAAACAAAAACAAACAAAAACAAAACAAAAAGGGGATGAATTTTAAATTTTAAGTTATTATATTTTTTAATCTTCACTTGGCAACAACCCCACAAGTTTTAATCGTTTTGCACAAATTTTACACCTAAAAACATATTCCCCATTTTCATTTATTTCTAAATTTGTTTTAATATTATCTTGATAAATTTCTAAATATTCACTAGCGCATTTAAACACTTCACTTTTTAAAATTTCATTCAAATCTTTTTTATAAAACTCTTTTCCGCCTACTAAAACACTTTTTAAGCGTTTTGTTAAACTCATAATTTTAGCTCCTTTTTATTGAATTTAATATTTTTTTAAACAATCCTATATGCTGTTTTTTATAATCATATAAACAGTTTTTTCCAAAACAAATATTTTGAGCCAAAATATCAAATGCCTTAAAAACTTTGTCGCTCAAATTTAAAGCTCCATTTATGCTTGCAGAAACTGAGATTTCATCAAATTCTGGAACAATGCCCAAAATTGGAATTGACAAAGCTTTTGAAATTTCGCTCACACTCAGCATTTCTTTTTTTAAAACCAAATCACCTCTTATTTTGTTTATGACAACACTCATTTTATTAAAATATTTTCCATTTAAAAAAGAACTGACTCTATCTGTGTTTTTTATTGAAGTTATGTGTGGAGTTGTTGCCAAAACAACTTCATCAGCCACACAAACAGCCCTTTCAAAGCCAAATTCAACACCCGCTGGAGAATCTATTAAAATAAAGTCAAAATCATTGTTTAAACAAATAACAGAATCATAAAAATCTTTTATTTTCACATTTTCGGAAAAACACGCTTTAACACTTGGCAAAACAAACAAAGTTTTATAAAAATTATGCCTTACAATTGCTTGATTTATTCTGCACTTTCCACTTATAACATCAAAAATATCATAAGTTATTTTGTCATAAGTTCCTGTTAAAATATCCAAATTGTTTAAACCAATATCGCCATCAACAAGCAAAACGCTATAGCCCATTTTTGCCAAACTAAATCCCAGCCCTGTGCAAATTGTTGTTTTTCCAACCCCACCTTTACCACTTGTTATAACTATTTTTCTTGCCATAATCAGTCCTTCTTTTTGCAACATTTTAGCAACAAAAATTTGCTTTGTAAAGAAAGTTTTTAAACAAATTTTGCATTAGACAAAAATAGTGATTTTTCCAAAAAAATCACCATATATTATTCTTTTTTATAACTAATTAAAAAATCAATTAAGAAAAATTATTTATAAAATAAAATTTTATTATTTTTTATTTTTCTCTTGCTAAATTTATTTGTTTATGATATAATACTTTTATAATTTTAATATGGGTCCTTAGCTCAGTTGGTAGAGCACCTGACTCTTAATCAGGGTGTCCAGGGTTCGAGTCCCTGATGACCCACCAATGTGGTCTTTATGGCCTTTTTTTATTTCAGGAACTCGAACCCAAGGGTTCCCTCCGCTTCGCTCTCCGGCCGCCAGCAAATGTTTTTGCTGTCCGCTTTAGCTGAAAACTTGCCACCGGCAACTTTTCTTAACGCGTCGCGCCCTGATCGTCCACCATAAAAAAGGCAGTATTAAACAAAATACTGCTTTTTTCTTATTTTTCACTCAACATCTTTTTTATATTAACTTTAATTAGCTCCACACTTGGTTGATTATATGTATTAAGGCCCAACAGCTCACCAGCAAAAGAAGTTTCAAGCATAAAAAACATCATTAAATTTCCCATAACATATTCATCAACCTTGTCAACAACAATTGTTCTGCTAACTCTTCCGCACTCAAACATAGCTTTTTCAGTTGCCTCTTGTGAAGTGTTTAAAATATCTGATAATTTTTTGTTTTTAAAACAATCATCCAAAAGCCCATTTTTTAAATCAGGAATAATTGCATCATTAAAAAAGTTTTCCACTCTTATAAAAGTCATAACTTTGTCAAACTTTCCTTCCAAACAAAGTTGAAGCTGGCTGTGTTGGTCAACTGTTCCCAATGCCCTAACAGGTGTTTGCCCCACATATTTTGTTGTTCCATTAAAATTAATTTGTTTCCCCAAACTTTCTGCCCAAAGTTGACAATACCACTCAGACAAAACCTTTAAGTTGTCGGCATAAGGCATTAAATATGATATGTTTAAGCCTTTATCCATAAATATTTTTTGTAAAACTGCCCCGTAAAGTGCAGGATTATTTAAAAGTTCTTCATTTTGAGCGCTTAAAAGCATATCTTTAGCTCCGCTTAGGATTTTATCTAAATCAGCGCCAACAACAGCTGCTGGAAGTAAGCCCACAGCAGACATAACAGAAAATCTTCCACTAACATCAGTTGAAAAATAAAAAGTTTTTATGTTGTTTTCAGTTGCCCACTTGTTTAATTTACCTTGTTTGTTTGCTGTTATTGCACAAATATTTTTTGTATAGCTATTGCCCAATTCTTTTTTAAGCTTTTCTATAACAAGAGTTAATTGAGTTAAGGTTTCAAGAGTGCCCCCACTTTTTGTGACAACACAAAACATTGTTTTTTTGCAATCAAGAATTTCAAGTAGTGACAAAAATTTATCTGGATTTATGCTGTCACGTATAAACCAATTTGGCCTATTGTTTCTAAACATCTTGTTTTTCTTGTGATTCATATGCGTAAGCGCTGAAAAAATTGCTCTTGCCCCAAGAGCTGAACCACCAATCCCCAAAACAACAAAATTTTCAAAATTTGAAGAAATATATTCTGCATATTCTTTTATCTTGTCAAGGTCTTGTGGATTTAAAACCAAATCAAAATATGCTTTTGCCTCTTTGCTTGGATTTTTAATAACATTTTCATATGCTCTTTTTATATCATTTTTGTTTAGTTCTATTTCTTTATCACTAACTCCGCAAACATTTTTTTCAAAGCTTTCTGCTCTCATATTTTTAAAATTAAATTTTATTCTTTGTCCCATATTTTCACCCTCATATTTATTTTTATATATTTTAACACAATAATTTTTTATTCACAAACAAAAACAAAAAATAATATTATAATTTTATGGAAAATTTAATAAAAACAATAAATATTAAAAACTTAGAACACAATTTGTCTTTCATAAAAAATTGTTTAGGGCAAAAAAAGTTCTGTGCAGTTGTGAAAGCTGATGCCTATGGGCATGGAATAAAAAATGTTATAAAAACTATTGAAAAATTTGCCAACTGTTTTGCTGTTAACAATTTGCTTGAGGCAAAAAGCTTAAGACCACACACAAAAAGCCCTATTTTGTGCCTTAGCGATTTTGAACCAAACAAACTAGCTTTTGCTCAAAAAAATGATATTATGCTAAGCCTTTCAAACAAAAATCAGCTAAAAATATTAGAAAACTTTTTAAAATCATCCAAAAAACCAATAAAAGTTCACTTAAAATTAGACACTGGAATGAACCGGCTTGGAATTAAAAACTGCTATGACTTTTGTGATATAAAAAATAAAATATTAAAAAACAAAAACATAAAACTTGTGGGCGCTTTCACGCACATTGGCGGCGGCAAAAAAAGAACAGAAAAACAAAAAGAAAAGTTTTTTAAAATGTGTGAAAGCTTGCCACAAAATATAATCACACATTATCAAAGCTCCTCTCTTTTAAAAGATGAGTTTAAAAAAAGCCAAATGGCAAGAATTGGACTTATGATTTATGGTTATGGAGATAAAAACCTAAAGCCGGTTATGAGTGTTTTAGCCAAAATAATTCACATACAAAATGTTAAAAAAGGTGAATATATTGGTTATGGAACCAAACATAAAGCAAAAAAAGATTTAACTTATGGTGTGATTTCAATTGGCTATAGCGATGGGCTTATGCGAACTTATTCAAAGAAGGGTTATGTTTTGGTTAATGGCAAAAAAGCCAAATTTTGTGCAAATATCTGTATGAATTTAAGCATAATAAATTTAAGTAACATAAAAGCAAATGTTGGCGATTATGCAACTGTTTTGGATAGCAAATTAAACGCCGAAATTATTGCAAAAAAATGCAAGACAATTTCATATGAAATTTTAACAAATTTCAGAAATATTAAATGCACAAAAAAACTTTTTTAAACATACACTGCTATAGTGAGCTCACTTAAAACAATAACCAGAGAATTATTTGCTCACTCTCTGTTTTATATTAAAAAATAAGAAGATTCCCATATCTTCTTATTTTTTATAACAAAATTTGAGTTATGAAAAAATATAAGCCATTTTTCTCATCACATTTTCCGTTTTTTATGTCAAAATCAATTTTTCCACCCAAATCTAATATATATTTCAATTTTTTTGGTGTAAATTTGTTTCCAACAGTTCTTGCAATTTTTATGGAATATTCTTTAACTCCCAAAAGTTTTGCCATTTCTGTTTCTGAAAGTTTTGTTATGCTAACATAAAAAATTCTTCTAAAGTTTGCAAGCAAAAGTCCCAATAAGTTTTGTGGACTTTCTTTGTTTTCTAGCATCAGTTCTAAAAGTTCAAAAGCTTTGTGTGAATTTTTTTCTGCCACCAAATTGCTGAGTTCAAAGATGCTGTATTCAATGTTTTTATGCACCAAATTTTTTACATCTTGCTCTGTTATAATTTTTTTATCTTTGCCATAAGCAATCAGCTTTTCACATTCTTTTTCTATAAAGCTCATATCATAATTGCAATAATCAATTATTGTTTTTGTTGCGTAGCTATCAATTTTTATGCCATTTTTTAAAAACTTGTTCACAATCAAAACCCTAAGCGTTTCGGCATCCAAGTTTTCACAATCAACAACTTCAAAGTATTCAATTAAGCTTTTATAACACGCCTTCTGCTCCACGCTTTTTATAATAAAACAAGTGGTTTTGTTTTGATTTTTTAAATAATCTTTTAATGTTTTTTGCTCTTGCAAACTTAAATTTATTTCACTTAAAACAACAACTTTTTTATCATCTCCAAAAGGTGCAGAATTAAGGCTGTTTAAAAGCTTTTCAATATCAAAATTTTCATCATTAAATTTTTGAACATTTATTTCAAAAAAATTTGAAACACATTTTTTGGTTATAAGTTTTTCAGCTTGATTTAACAAAAAACAATCTTTTCCAACCAAAAAATAAGCGTTTTTAACTTCGTTTTTTAAACTTTGTTTTAATTCTGCAAATTTCATAACAACTCCTTGTTTGATTTTAACACAAAACAAAATTTTTGTAAAGGTTAAAAAGGCTAAAGTGCTGTATAATTTAAAATTAACAACATCACTCCAACAGCTGTGGTTAAAACATAATTTATTATCTTTTGCTTTTTCTTTTGCAAAACACAAAATTCACTGTAAGCAAACATAGCATAAAAACTCCATGTTAAAAACAAACTTGAAAATTTGTCTAGATAAATAACAGCAAATTTCCAATCTGCAATAAAGTTTGCAACAACTTCAACAAGCCATAATCCCCACTGGCACACCCACAAAAAACACCACATAAAAGGAAGAATTAAGCTAACAATCAAAGCAACAAACATTGCTATATACAAATATTCCATAAATGGGCCTGTGATTAAGTTTGTTAGAAGTGAGAAAACAGACACATATCCAAAAGAATTCACACACAAAAACAAAGTGGCAATTTGAGCGGAAAGGCTTGCAGATAAGTTTAAGCTTAAAAACTTGCCTAGCTTCATTTTTAAAAACATTTTATAAAAAACTGGCCCCAGCATAATCATTCCAAAAACACAAGCATAACTAAGCAAAAATGATAAATCAAAAACAAAAAGCGGGTTAAAAAAGAGTAGTATTATTCCCGAAATTGAAATGCAATTTAAACTGTCGGTTTGTTTCATAAAAACTGAGCCTATTAAAAATAACACAGACATCAAACTAGCCCTTAAAACAGAAGCACAAAAATCACAAATCAAACAATACCACAGCAAAAGCCCAGCAACAAGCAAAATGCTATACTTTTTTGGTATTCTTAGTTTTGTGAATATCCAAACCAAAACAAGCGCCATAAGTGAAGTGTTTAAGCCAGAAACCGCCAACAAATGGGCAATCCCTGTTATTTGAAAATCACTTATAATATCATAATCAAGTCCACTTAAATCTCCAACAAAAATAGCGTAAGAAAGCCCCGCGTGCCTATCATCCATAGACTTATAAATTGTGTCTTTTATGAGTTTTTTGCTTTTTTCAATAAAAGTTAACGAGCCCTTGCCCTCAATTGTCGCCCCATCTTGTTTAAGCTCACAAAAATATCTAATGTTATTTTTATATGCAAAATCAAAAACTCCATCATCATTAAAAACATTTGTGGATTTAAGCGTTCCATAAAAACAAATTTCATCTCCAATATCTGCCTCTAAGAGAGCATTTGTTTCATAATCTCTTGACGCTCTAACATAAATTCCTTTGTCAAGTTTTATAAATTCACCATCTGCTTGAGCGCTAACATCATCCAAAAATAGCGTTATATAACTTTCATAAACAACAGGTGAATTTCTAACTCTTCCAGTTATATTATATTCTGTTTTTCCGTCCAAATAAATATTGTTTTCACTATTAATTTTTTGGCTTTTATCTGAAAATAATAAAAAGCCAATTAAAAATGAACATAACAAAACAATTAAAAACTTGTTTGAGTTCCACAAATAATCTAAAAATTTGTTTTTGCAAACAAACTTCAAAAAAGAACAAAGCACCAAAACGCCAACAAAAATTAAAAGTATAACAAAAAATATAGTGTGCCCCTCCCTAAAAAGCTCAGCAAACCATATTCCAAGCATCATACTCAAAAAACAAACAAATATTGGCCTAAAATGTGCAAACAAAGTTTTTTCTCCTCTCAAAAATTATAATACAAATAAAACAAAATGTATATACTTTTATAAAAATTTATAATTTTTTTAAAAATACTTGAAATTTTCTGGATTTTATGTTAAACTTAAATAGTATCAATCTATGCCCTCATAGTATAATGGTTAGTACACCAGCCTCTCACGTTGGACATAGGGGTTCGAGCCCCCTTGGGGGTACCATTAAAACCTAGCTAAGTTAATTAGTTAGGTTTTTTGTTTTAGTTAACCTTTTTTAGGGCTCGAACGGGCGGATTTAAAAAAAAAGCGAATAATTTGAGCTTTTTTTCCGCCCCGGCGTGATAGCGTGGTTATGTTAAGCTTTTTGGTCATTGAACAAGTTGCCATTATACATAGAAAGCTTAAATTATATTTTTGCCGTTATTTAATCTTGGTTCTATTTTTGTTTGCTATGTTATCTCTCTTCACTTCTTAAACCCAATAGCGGAGCGAGCCCCCTTGGGGGTACCATTAAAACCTAACTAAGTTAATTAGTTAGGTTTTTTGTTTTTGTTAGCCTTTTTGGGGGCCCAAAACGGGCGACGAATAATTGAAAAATTTATAAAAAAAGATACAACTAAACTATAAAAAACTTATTATTTTAAAACAGCAGGAACATATAATTTAACAATAAACCTTTTAGATTTTTCTATAGAGGTTGAAAAACAGCCTAAATAAATATTAATATCAAAAACAACTAAAAATAAAATACAACAAAAAACAGTGGTTTTTTAACCACTGTTTTTATTCAGTTTCTTCATCTGGCTTTTTAAGTTTAAATATAGCATCATCTTTTCTAACATTTGCCATAGCGTGATTTTCAAGACGAATCACGCCTTTTTTGTCTTGTTGGAATTTTCCAAAAACAACAGATAAAACAGTGTTCTTGTTTGCTTTTAATAATTCAACATCTCTTAAAACATTGATTTCCAAAACTTTTTGTAGAGCTTCAACACTTAGTTTATCACTTTGCACATCGCCTTTTGTGAACATCTCAACAATTTCTTTTGCGTGTGGGCCGTCAATCACTTTTGATTTAACCAATCCCTCCAAATCACACTCCCCGCCTTCAGGATTTGCTGCAACGTTAAAAATTTCTTTTTCTATTTGATTTAAAGTTTTAAGTGACTTTCTCATTTCTTCAAAAAGCTGAGGATCATCAAGCTCCACTTCCATTGCAACAGCAAAAGCTTTTGAAAATCTTATTTTTAAAAACTTGTTTCGCTCATCAAATGCAGCTTCTCTTTCACTTTTTGTTTTTCTTGTTGTTGCTTCAGAAACAGTTATAAATCTTATTTGCTTACCGTTAGGATTTCCAATTTCTTTAAAAACATTTTGATGAATTCCATCATATGTTGTTGCCAATTCATAAAATTCTTTTATATCTTTTTCTGTAAACACAATTTTAACCCCTTTTTAATGTTAAGTTATAACCCAAACAAAATTATGTTATTATATCTTTTCAGCAACTTCCCATGCACGCCAAACAACTGTTCTTAAGTTCCCAATTTTTAAAGCATCCCCAACAAGGTGAACATTTTTGCCTTTTGTGGCAAGTGGGCTTGGAATATATCCAATAGCTGTTATGATGTTATCAACTTTTAATTTTTGTGATTTGCCATCTTTGTCTGAAATCAAAGCAAATCCATCACCTATTTGCAAAAGCTTGCTTTCCAAATAAACTGGAACTTTGTTTGTTTTGAAAAAGTCTTTTAAATATGATGAGTTTGCCAAACACAAACCAGAAGTGGTCATCAAATCATTAAGTGATTCAACAATCATTGGTTTTTTGCCTTTTAAGAACAAATCATACGCAATTTCACAACCAGTTAATCCGCCCCCAACAATCAAAACATTATCTTTAACCTCTTTCCCACTTAAGTAGTCAACAGCGGTTATGCAGTTTTCACTTCCTGGAAGTCTAAGCCTTTTTGGTGTTGCTCCAGTTGCAATAACAATTTCATCCGCCTCAATGCTTGACAAATCTGTTATTTCAGTTTTAAACTTAACATCAATTTTTAAGTCTTCAATTTGCTTTCTATACCACTTTAAAAGCGCTCTATCTCTTTCTTTAAATGACATATTTGAAGCTGGAATAAAAACTCCACCAAGCTTGTTTGTCTTTTCATAAATTGTTACTTTATGCCCTCTAAGGGTGGCAACTCTGGCAACTTCCATTCCACCAACTCCGCCACCAATAACAGCAACTGTTTTTTGTTTTTTGGCTGGAATAATGTCAAACTTTCCTCCATCCATTGTTGTTGGATTTAATGCACACCTTGCCATATGCTTTGAGTCTTCCATTGGGGCATCACAGGCAACGCCTTTGTGGTGTGACATTGGAAAACACCCATTATGGCAACAAATACAAGGCATAATATCTTCAAGTCTGTCTTCTTTTAGCTTTGTAACCCAATGGCTATCTGTTAAAAATTGTCTTGCAACCCCCATTGCATCAATTTGTTTTTCTTTTATAGCTTTTGCTGCAACTTCTGGTTCCATTCTTCCCGCACAAACAACAGGAATTGAAACAAAGTTTTTTATGTGTGAAACATCACTTAAGTTACAGTTTGTTGGCATATATCCTGGTGGGTGTGACCAATACCACGCATCATAAGTTCCGTTGTCACAGTTAAGCATATCATATCCAGCATCTTGCAAATATTTTGCTGCTTTTTCACTTTCTTTTAAGCTTCTTCCAACTTCTTTATATTTTTCTCCAGGCACAGCCCCTTCACAAAAACCTTTTGTTTTGCTGACAACAGAATATCTAAGTGACACTGGATAATCTTTTCCACACACTTCTTTTATTCTTTTAACTATGTCTGTTGCAAATCTATATCTGTTTTCAAATGAACCACCATATTCATCATTTCTTTGGTTTGTGTAAGGAAGAGTGAATTGGTCCAAAAGGTAGCCTTCGTGAACAGCGTGAATTTCCACTCCGTCAACGCCTGCTTCTTGACATTTTTTTGCGGTTTTTGCAAAAGCCTCAACCATTTCTTCTATTTCTTCTTTTGTTATTTCACGGCAAGTGTAACCCTCAAGCCAGCGTGATGGCAACTTGCTTGGAGAGGCACACAAACGCTCTAAATCTATTATTGGTTTTAAAATTTTGCACATAAATTTGTTTTTAATTATTCCCTTAAGTGAGTTTGGAATAGAAAAAGAACGCCCAAAACCCGCTGTTAACTGAACAAACATTTTTGCGCCAGTTTTGTGAATCTCTTCCATAAATGGCTTAAGCTTTTTAAATGCTCCGTCCGCTTTATAAAGCCATTTGTTTCCCATAATATTCCTAATTGGAGCTATTCCAGGAATTATAAGCCCAACATCATGTTTTGCCAAATCCATAAAAAACTCACTGGCATCTTTGTCGAAATGATGTTTTTCCATCCATCCAAAAATTGATGTTCCCCCCATAGGGCATAAAACAATTCTGTTTTTTATTTCACAATTTCCTATTTTCCAAGGTGTGAAAAGTGGTTCAAATTTTTTATTCATATTTTTTCTCCTCACCTTAAATTTACCTTTTCATAAAAAAAATGTCAATCAAAACAGCGTTAAAGTTATAAAATACACATATTTTATATCAATTTTTTTAAATTTAACAAAAAAAGAATAAACTTTTGTGGTTTATTCTTTTTTATCACAAGATTTTTTAAGCATTTTTTAATTCATCAAGTTGTGATATTGCAACAGACACATATCCCCTAAATGTTGCATTGTGAGTGTCTAATATTCCAGACAAATTTCTTTGTATTTGTTTTGGTGAGTCTTTAAATTTTTCTATAAGATTTTGCTGTCTGTTTTCATCAATTATGTCAAGTTCCAAAGTGTTTATAACATCATCCAAACAAAAATAATTTTTGTTACATTTGTTTAAGTTATATAATATTGCAGCCGCAATTAATCTTTGTCCGCCTTGCCCCCATGCTTTGTCGCCAGATTGAGTTGTTGTAATATTTTTGTCTAAATAAGTTTTGATTTGCTTTTCAGCTTCTGTTAAATTTCCAAAATATTTATCAACCAGCATTTTTAAAAATTCGTTTATCTCTAGTTCAGCATTTTTTGAACATGGTTTATGCCCCAACAAATTATCTATCGACATATTAAAGATATCGGCTAATTTTATAATATCACCAACACTTGGCTCAGACAGCCCCTTTTCCCATTTGCTAACAGATTGAGGTGATAAATTTAGCATTTCAGCCAATTTTGCTTGCGTCATTTTGTTTTTTTGACGTGCTTGTTTTAATGATTCACTTATTTGCATATTTTTTGCTCCTTTTTTCTTTCTAATCAAATTATACTTTATTAAGCCTTTTTTCATCAAGCATTTTTGTGATATAACTTTTGCCAGTTGGTTGTTTTTTAAATTCTTTTTACAACTTGTGGTTGAATTTGTTAAAAATAACATAAAAAACAATAAAATTATAAATTTATTTTTATTTTTTGTTACAAATCTTCATCTTCATCAGCATTTTTTAAGACATATTTTTTAATTTCTTCGTTTGTCATATTAAGTGACTTTGCCACTCTTTTTAAAACTTCTGCAAGTTCTGGTGATGGGGTTTTTGTTTGCCTTTGTTTTTTTATTGCAAGCTTTATAAATTTTAAACAAGAATTATAATCTCCAACATCGCAAAAAGCTGCTGACACCGAAGTCCAAAGAGGAGCGCTGTCACACTTATATAAATCAGTGTAATTTTGAGCAACTGAAATAGCTAAACTTGGTTGTTTTAATGCTCTATAAACGCTGGTTATAATTGGCAAAATCTTTTTTATAAATTCTTCATCATTTTCATAATTTTTTAAACCATACAAACAAGCATCTCTGCAAGCAGAAAATTGCTCTGCTTCTTTCATCTTTTTAACATACTCTAAAAGTTCATCTTTGTTTAATGCAAGATAATCATCTTTTTTAAAATAATTGTTTGCAAGTTTTTTTGATAATTCATCACTAACCCTACAAAAAGTTTGGTCAACAAAAGTGTTGTTTAAAAAATAATAAATTTCACCTTCAAACTCAATTTTTTCCATTGTGTTTCTCCTAAAAATATTTTATAATCATTTTTTTATTTTTGCAAGCGATTTTATAAAAATTATTTTTATAAGCTTATTGACAAAAAATATAATAAAATATATAATTTTTATATGAAAAACTTAAAACAAATTTTTGATAAATATAATATCCCATATTCTTTAAAAATAGAAGAAAAGTTTGATAAATTTTTTCAATTTTTGATAGAAGAAAACAATAAAATGAATTTAACAGCAATAACTGAAGAGCAAAATGTTTTGATAAAGCATTTTTTGGATAGTGTTTTGGCAGAAAAGTTTATCCCAAAAAACTCTTTTGTTGTTGATGTTGGCTCTGGTGCAGGATTTCCAGCAATCCCCATAAAAATTGTTCGAGATGACCTAAATATAACAATGATTGACAGCCTTTTAAAAAGGGTTAATTTTTTGAATGAAACAATTTCTCTGTTAAATTTTGAAAACGCTTTTGCTTATCACACTCGAGCAGAAGATTTTGCAAAAACAAAAAGAGAAGGTTTTGATGTTTGCATATCTCGCGCCGTTGCGCCATTAAACACGCTTTTAGAGTATGTTTTGCCACTAACAAAAGTTGGTGGAACAGCTATAATTTATAAATCATCAAAACTTGATGAAGAATTAAAAACTGCTAAAAATGCTTTGAATATTTTGGGCGGAAAAATTGAAAAAATAGAAGAATTTTTTATAGAAGAACAACAGCTTTTAAGAAATATTTTAATTGTTAAAAAAATTTCAAAAACCCCTCAAAAATACCCAAGAGACAAAAACAAACCACGACAAAATCCTATTTTATAGCTTTGTTTTGTGATATTGACAACAATAAATTGTTATGATAAAATTATAATGCTTAAATTTAAAATTATAAAAAAGGAGAAAAATAGTGACAGTAAAAAGAAAACCCCCAACCACAAAAGATATAAACAAAAATCGTGACATCATCATTAAAAACGTTGAAGAAACAAACAATAGAAACTCAATATCAAAATATGAACAAATAAATTTTAGTGAAAATTCGCATGATTGTGTGGCAATTCGTAAAAATCTTTCTAAAAAAGCATTAGAAAGAATAGAAATGGATGATCGAGCTTTGTTAATCACTGGTTTTCCAATGAACATAGACCTTAGAACAAACAACTTGCCAAAGCATAGAGATTCAGAGTTTCCTATTTTTAATTTCTCTTATGGAAAAACAGCACCTGAAAAAGTGGAAAACTATGACCAAATGAAAAACGCAAGAAAAGTTGTTATTGCCTATAGCGCTCACGAAAACAAAACCAGAAATAGTTCTTTTGATATGCTACAAATTTTTTGTTTGGCTCCAGAATTAAAATCCAGCAATCTTCCTTCAATTTATCGCATTGATTTAACATGTCCAAAAAACAATCCCGAATCTTATCATTTAAGATGTTCTGCTATTGTTGGCGGAGCCGTGGATGGGCTTTGTTGTTTGGGGCAATTGGACTACATTTTGGAAGAAGATGAAAAACCAAAATACTATAAAATACCATCAGAACACACATACGGAAAATTAATCTCAGCAAGAGATGATGGCAGAGTTTTTAAAGCTGAACCAGTTGAAGAGGTAAACAACATAAAAGATGCACTTAGGTTTATGGATGAGGCTTTTAATGTTAAATCAATATATTTTAATGGTGGGAATAACAAACTTGTTGATATTATGGAAACCGTGAAAAAATCAACAGCAAATGGCTTAGAACAATTTGATTCAGATGAGTTTTTGCAAGAATGTTTTGAACCAGCTGGAAAAATCAAAGATTGCAGTAGCACTCACCAAGGCGTTTCAAATTTTTTGAGCTCCCCTATAACAATAGCAACTATGGTTGGAAAGAGTAACTCCACAAAAGGAAATGTCACACCTCAAAATAATGGAGAACAAGTTAACACCCCAATATCAAAAAAGAATTCTCCACCAAGCAGATAAAATTATAAAATAATTGAAAAGAACTTTACAAAAATAATGTAAAGTTCTTTTATTTTTAAAAATTAACCTAGATTTCTTGTGTTTTCTTGTTGGTGAGGTTTATAAAAGTCTTTTTTGCCCCTTTCTTTTGGAACTTCCCAAAAAACATCTTTTGCTATTTGATAAATATCACGCTCACCAACACCAAGTTTCTTTTGATTTTCATTAAGCTGTTCTTTTTCATTCCAAACAATTGGATATTTTGAAGCTAGGTCAAAAGTTGTTTTGTTATTCTTCTTCATTTCTTCAACATCTTTGTTAACCTGTTCACAAAAAGCTTTTTCATCAAAATTGTTTTCATCACTTGCATCAACCACAACTCCAAACCAAGTTGGAGACTGCCTTCCAGCATTATCAACTCTTCCGTCAAACACTCGCAAAACAATGGCGTAGGCATCATTTTTGTTGTCATTTGATTTTATAGCTATCTTTGAAAAACTTTGGTCATTTGTATCTTTGTTAAGCTTTTCATATTTTATTGCAATATCATTTATATTATCCACAAGTGTTTCCGGCTCTAATTTAGCGTATTTATTATAAAAATCGTGGTCATATGACCTAGTGTAAATGAAATACTGTGGCTCTTTTATGAGCTTTTCTTTATCTTTTGTCAGATTTTTTAATTTTTCTTGCTCTTCTTTTGCTAAGTCACTTGTATTGTTTGTTTCTTTTAACTTTTTTCTAAGACCAAATATTCTTTTCATTGTTTCAAATGAAAACTTTTTCTTAAAATTATATATTCTTTCTCTTATTTTTTTTGATATTTTTTTAATTTTACCTTCTTCCATAAAACTTTCCTCAAAACTTACACTAAGTATAACAATTTTACATCGAATTGTCAAATTTTAAATGTTTTTATATTGTTTTTGTTAATATGTGGAAAACTTTTTTATTCTCTCATAATTTTCCCCAAAATTTTTAACAAAATATTTATCTTGTTTTTTAGAAAGTTCTAATTCTTCATTTTTACTTAAAAATTTATCCAAAATTGTTTGAATATCACTTTCTTTAAATTCGTTAAGCCCTTTTATCACTCTATTTAAAATGGTTTTAAATTTTTCATTTGTTTCAAGCTTTTGATTTAACGATTTTGTGATTTCTTGAACGCCCACTTTTTCACTTTTGTTAAACAAACAAAGGCTCACAACAAATTGCATAACAACAGCATCAACGCTTAAAAAAGGAACTGATTTTCTGGAATAATAAAAGTTTTGTGGATTTTTTTCTTCTTCTAAATCATCTAAATTTTCTTGCTTTAATTTTAGCTCTTTTTGATTTTTTATTTCTTTTAGTGAAATTTTTAATCTATGGTTATAATCTTTTGTTAAAACTTTTAAAACCTCATTTTGTTCACTCAAAATTTTTAAAGTTAAAAAACATACTATTATGTTTTTTCCTTTATCAAAATAACAATCAGTGTTCAAAAACTTTATGTCTTCCAAATTTAAAGAACAAAACAATTTTGCACAAAAATACGCCAAAAATTCTATTTTTTGTTGCATTGTTTGTGGATTTTTTGGCGATTTTATGTTTTCATCACCAAAAACATAATCCAAATTTTTGTTTAAAAACACATATTGTTTTTCTTTTAAACAAACTACTTGCCCATCAAAACTATTTGAAAATTTTAAACTGTTTAAAACAATGTTTATGCTGTTTTTTGCTTCAATAGCCCTATCACAAAAAATGTTTTGAACAGAAATTATATCACCTTTTCCCGTTCCTATTTTATAGATTTTTTCTTCATTTAAATCATAAAATCCAAACAAAATTTTAGCAGTTTTATCACCTGAAAGCTTTATTGATTTAAGGTCACTTTCAAACAATTTCAAATTATCAAAAACATACGATTTTATGCCATATAAATAATTTTTTGCATCAAACTTTTCCATAAATCTTTCCTTTAATTTTTAGTTTTAAAAAACTATTTTTTCTTTATCACTTTTGAAATTTTTAACAAAACTAGCATTGCCCCAATCACAACAACAAAACCAGAACAAAGAACAACAATTAATGTTGTTAAAGCAGAATTTTTTTCTGCAGGCTTTACAAAATTTATTTTAACAATTAAATCGCTTGTGATGTTTTCAATTAAATAGGTTCCGTCATTAGATAGCTTTACTTTTGTTCCATTCACATAAACGCTCTCAACATAATAGCCATCATTTGGCTCTATAATTATTGTTCGGCTGTCACCATAAGTTATGCTGTCTATGTTTTTATCAAATGAAACCTCGCCTTCTCCTGATGAAATTTCATAATTTATTTTAAATGTTTGCAATGAATAGAAAACCTCAATTGTGTGGTCTGTTTTAACAGAGCTAAATGTATATGAATTTGTGCTTTTAATATTGTTTAAAACTTCACCAGACACCGAGCTTCCGTCAACAACAACGTCAGAAATTTCATAACCAGTGTTTGGGTTCATAAAAACAACATAGTCTTCTCCCAAATTAACAATTTTTGAGTCACTTATGGTTCCATTTTCTGTTTCTAAAGATTTTATTTCAAATTTGTTGTCATAACAAACATAAATTTCAATATCATTTTTAATATTTTTAACATAAAACTCTTTGCTAGAAATTATTTCATCAGTTATTAAGATTTTTTCACCATTAACTTCTATATATCTAATGCAATAGCCGTCATTCATTGATAAGGTTATTTTTTTGTCTGTTCCCCATTCTGCAACTGCAACATTATTATTATCAACAGAAACTGAACCTAGGTTGTTTGATGAAACATTTATATTATATTTATAAATTTCAAAAACAGCTGATATAGTTATATCTTCACTTATGTTTTCTAAAACATATTCTCCACCATCTTTTAAACTTGATAAATCCTCACTATCAATATCTTCACTATTTATTTTTATTTCTTTAACATAATAACCAATTCTTGGAGTTATTAAAAATGTTTGAGTGTCATAAACATAATCGCAATGTGGATTAACAACCCCAAAGCCTTGTTCTTCTGTTGTTAAGTTATAAGATTGAACAACATTAACTGTTGCTGTGTTAGATTGTTTTGTTGTTCCATCAAAATTGGTTGCTTTAACAAAATATTTGTATGTTCCAATCGTATCTGTGTTTAAACCCAAATAAGATTTTGTTTCACCATCCAATTTTTTCCCCAAAGGATAATTATTTGTTATTTGATACCACTGATAAGTTACGTCATAACCATTTGTTTCTGCTTTTAAAACTTGTGTTTGATTCTTTCCAACAATCAAACTCTCAGGCAAGTTAACACTAAACTCTTCAAGAGGAACAAACTCACATTTAGCTTGTTGTGCAACAGTTTGAGCCATTGTTCCAGATTTTCCATAAATTGTCATATCTGTTGTGAAATTTTCACAAGTTTTTGAAAACACATATGTTACATAAAAGCCTTTTTGTTCAGAAATTGCTATGGAATTGCCTAAAACAACATTTTTAATCCCTGAATCTAAAAACGAATTTGAATAAATTATTTTAACATTATTTAATGTTATATCTGTTAAATTTTTGCAATATGCAAAAGTGTAACCTTCATATGTTGAATAACCCTCATAAACTTCTCTGCCTAAATATGTAACTTTGTTTAGGTCAATTTTTTCTAATGAAAAACAACTATGAAATGCCGCATAATAAATTTGTTCAAGCTTTGGAGATATAACCTCTTTTAAAGAATAACAATTTTTAAAAGCTTGGGCATATATTATTTTAACATTTGGAATGCTAACATAAACAAGATTTCCACAATTTAGAAAACAATTTATGCTTATTTCTTCCAGTTTTGGAGCATCCACGCTTTTTAAACTGTCACACCCTTCAAAGGCATTGTTTCCAACTTCTTCAATATAATTTAAATTTATTGATTTTAAGGCTGAACAATTTTTAAAAGCTCCATTCGAAATTTTGGTGATTGTTTCTGGCAAAATTATGTTTGTTATAAAAGAACAATCATCAAAAGCTTCTGCTCCAATTTGTGTTATATTCAAAGTTTTGTCATCAACAACAATTTGTTGTGGAATTATTATATTTCCAACCACAAAATCATTAACTGAAGTTATTTCAATGCTTGAAGTTAATATTTTCTCATCATATAAAAAGTCGTTTTCTGTTAACTCATAAAAATCCGGAACAAAAGTTATTGTGCTGTTTATGGTTAAATCTTTTTGTTGATTTGTTTGGCTAACATAGCTTTCTGCAACCGTTCCGCTCATTCCATACAACACAAAACTTGAAACCATTTCATAAATTCCTTCATTCTGTGGCAAATAAGCAAATGCCTTTGAGCCAATGCTTTCTATATCTTTCCCCAAAACAACAGACAAAAGTTTTGGACAGTTAAAAAATGCTTCATTTCCCACATTTGTGACATTATTTAAACTTATATAACTCAAATTTAAACAATTTTTAAAAGCATTATCTCCAACATAAGACAAATTGTTTGCCTTCACATATGTTAAGTTTTCACACCCTAAAAAGGCGTTATCTTCAATTTTTGTGAGATTGCAAAGGTTTATTTTTTTAAGCTTATCACACGAAGAAAAAGCATTTTCACATATTGTTGTAACCTTTAAGCCATTTAAAAAAGATGGAATTGTCACTTCTTCTGATGAGCAAATATAACCTGTTATATAAACTTCATTTAAAATAATTTTATACTTAAACAAGCTCATTTCATCATCAAGATAGCTATATGTTAACTTGTTTTCTGTTAAATAATCCTCTATTGTGTTTTTGTAGATGAAAAATTCACAGGTTGTGTCTATATTCTTAAAAGCTGAATATCCAACAAAATCTAGGCATGGTGATAATGCAACTTTTTTTAATGCTGTTCCATAAAATGCTCCGCCCCCAATATGTGTTATGGCTGGCAAAGAAATTTCTTCTAAACTTTGGCACTCATAAAAGGCAAATGCATCAACATTTTGTATGTTTTGTGTTGTTATAGTTTTTAGGTTTGAACATTTTTCAAAAGCGCTTTCTCCAACACTTTTTAAGCTTTGCAAATCCACATTTAAAAGCTGTGTGTTTCCATAAAAAGCATCCTTTCCAACAAAACTAACATTTGGCGCATTGATTTCTGTTAAAGCACAATTATAAAAACAATAGGATGAAATTATCTCCGCTTTTGGAATGCTTATGGCTTTTAGGTTTGTGTTTTGATAAAAGGCATAATTCCCTAAATATTTAACCTCTGGCAATGATATTGTTTTTATAGAACAAGAATGGAACGCATCACTTGATAGTGTTATCACATTTGGAAGATAAACTTCATTTAAGCTGTCACAATAAACAAAAGCTTCTTCTCCAATTGTTAAAACTGAAGGCAAGTTTAATATGCTTAATTTTGATATTTGTGCCCTACCCATACAAAATGCTTGAAAATCTAATATTTTCACATTTGGCAACAAAATTTCTTGTATGTTATAACAATTATAGAAAGCTTTTTGCCCAATTGTTTCTAGCTTCTTAAAATTTGTTTCATTAAGCTTTATTAAACCTATGCATTCATAAAACGCTTTTGAGCCGAGCTTTATAACGCCCGGAGCATATATATTTTTAAGTGAAGTGCAACCAGAAAAAGCTTCTTCTCCAATATAGGTGATGCTTTCAGCAAGTGTAACATTTTTTAGAGTGGTGTTTTGTTTAAATGCATCTTTGCCTATTTCTGTTATTTGATTGCCATTCACTTCACTTGGAACAGCCAAATATTCAAGAGAGCCTTTATATTTTAACAAAACTCCGTTTAATATTTCATACTTTTCTGGAGTGTCTATGCTAGAAAAATAATAAGACATACGTGTTGCTCTACTCAAAAACTTTATGTCATCATTTTCAAAAACAAAAGCAATGGCCGTGATTGTTATTGAAGAAGATATGTGAATTGGAGAAGTATATTTTGTTCCATTTGTTTTTGTGGGAGTTGTTCCATCTGTTGTGTAATATATTTCAGCATCTGCATTTACATTTGTAAGTGTTAAATCAAACGCTTCAAGGCAGGTTGAATCTGTGTTGCTGAAAACAACATTTTCTAGCAAACTTGTGTAAGCATATTCAAGGTTAACAAGCCCGTATCCAAAATAAATATCTTTTCCAACATCTCCCAAATCAATAACGTGTGTTTGCAAAATATTTTCCACATCTGAAAGTGTGTGATTATTGATTGGGTCTGAAAAAAGCATTGCAATAGCGGCACTAACATGAGGGGCAGCCATACTTGTTCCACTCATAGAAACTTTTCCACCGCCAGCTTTTGCACTTATTATCTCTCCTCCAGGAGCAGACACATCAACGAGTTCTCCATAATTTGACCACTTTGGATGCGTATAAACTGAATTTGATTGACTTATTGCTGAAACAGTTATTGCCGTTTCAACATTTGCTGGACAACAAGTTTCTGCATCAACAGCATTTTGATTTTTGTCACCATTTCCGGCAGCAACAACACTTAATATTCCTTTTTGATAAGCACTTTCTATTTTGTTTTTATATAGGTTATAATCACTTGTTCCAACAGAAATCTCACTGCCCAAGCTCATATTCATAACCAAAACATTTAATCCACCATCTTTTAATGTGTTAACATATTCCATTCCAGCAATAATTCCTGAGGTGTAGCCATAACCATTGTCACCAATAACTTTTATTGGGATAATCTGAACATTTTTTAAAGTTAAATCAACAATAATTCCTGAAACGTGTGTGCCATGACCTTGTGATAGGCTATCTTCAAATTCATAACTTGTGCTACTTTTTGATGAGGTGAAGTTTTTTCCATGCTCAAAATCAATTCTTCCACTAAACCAAGGATGGTCTGTGTCTATTCCCGTATCTAAAACTGCAACATAAACAGGTTTTAAATCTTGTTCATTTGATTTTGATAACAAATAATTTGAATAATCTTCTATATTCATAGCCTCAGCTCCCCAGGTTGAGTAAGAAAAGCTATCATTTAGCCCAAGAGGAGCAAAAGAATTTTCAAGAGTTGTTACAACGCTATCCAAACAAACATTTGAAACATCTTTTAAGTTTTTATAATAATTATATGCACTTTTTGTTGCTTTTTCGGTTTCATATTGAAAAATTTGCATACCATTAAAAAGAGTTGTTGCTTTGCTTGCGTTTTGAGTGTTTAAACTTTTTTGAGAATAAACAATAATTCTTTTTGTTTCATAAGGGTTTTTTATCTTTATTTCTTCTTCATCATACAAAACTTCATAATCAAGTTTTGATGCAACTTCATCAACACTAACAAACACTTTTTCATCTTCAAGCAATATGTTTTCAAGCCCAAACTCACCCATATCACTTTTTAAAACATATTGATTTTTTGAAGAATTGATGCTTAAAACGCTTGCAACATTATTTGATTTTTGCTCAACAAAAATGTTTAGTTTGTCTTCCAAAATTTCAGCTTCAACCATATTTTGGTTATCATAGCTTAAAACATCATCATAATCTAAAAGTTTTTCTTGATAATTATCTAAGAAATCATCCTCACTAATCATCTCTTTATAACTTTTTAAAAAAGATTCTATATCGTTTTGTTCTGCTTTAACTGGTTTTGAAAAATTAATTCCAACAAAGCAAAAGACAAAAAATATTGGCAAAATAAAAATAAAATATAGCTTCTTGCTCATTTTTCCCTCCCCAAAAAATGTGTTATAAATATTGTTAACTTACAATTAAATATTATGTGTTTTTTGTAATAATTTTGTGTCAATATACATTTTAACATTTTGATAAAAAAAACACAAGTTGTGAAATAAAATAAAAATAAAAAAAGCTATAATTTTGTTTATAGCTAATTTTTTACATTTTTTCGCCACAATTTGTGCAATATTTTTTATCTTGGTCAACTTCTTCTCCACAGTTAGGGCATTTTGGTTTTTCAAAATGATATCCACAAATTCCACAAAACTTTTCATCTTCTTTTATTTGAGAACCACATTTTGGACATTTTTGCATATTAACTGTTCCAAAGCCTAAATTGCCTTCCATAATACTTCCATATTTTGCCTTTATTGCTCCGCCAGTCCAAACCATTACAATTCCAGCGCCCAAGCCAACAATCCCAAGAAGTATTAAAATAACTCCAAACACCATTTTTAACACAATTCCAACAGCATATGCTGATTCTGAAATCCCAATGGCTCCGCTAACAATCAAAAAAACTCCTCCAGCCAAAAAAGCTAAAGACACAACAATTATTGTAACGCTAAGCCCAATAAGTTGTTTTTTACCCTTTTCAATAACATTCATTTTTATTCTCCTTTTTATTTTTTAATAAACACAACAATTTCACCAAAAAACCTTAAATAAGTTAAAATAATTATGTTTATAACAAAATCTTAAAAATAACATAATAATTAAGCGTGGCTTAAATTTTTTCATCTTTTGTGCTTATTTTTTTTAAAAAACTTATTTTAAGCAATTTTTTATTTGCGTTTTTTATCATCCATACTTTCAATTATTTTTTTGCCTAGTGCGCTGTTTGGATTTATATCTCCAAGTTCAGACTCAATCATCCCTTTTTTGTTTAACACTTTTTGCTCTTTTGCTTTTGATAGTGTTTCAAAAGCCGTTTCTAAAACCCTTTCTCCGCACTCAGGGCAGAATTTTGTGTTTTTCTTAAGTTCAGCTCCACATTTTGGACAAGTTGGAAAAAGTGCCTGACCACAATCTGGGCAGAATTTGTCTTTATCACCTATAACAGCCCCGCATTTTGGACAATTTTCAGTTTGTTTTGAGCCACATTCAGAACAGAATTTTGTTCCTTGTTTTAGTTTTGTTCCACAATGTTTACAAACTTTTGTTGCTTGACGAGGCTTGTTCTCTGTTGCCAAAGCTTCAGAAAAGTTTTGTCCCATAGCAACTCCAGCTCCAAGCCCAATTCCCATTCCTGCAAAATTACCTCCGCTTGGATTTTGAGCTGCATCACGCATAGCTTGCGCTGCTTGATATTGTGTGAATGTTCCAGTTTTGTCTTCCATAACTCCAAGTTTTGTGCGTTCATCAAGAGCTTGCTCAACTGCTTCTGGAAGAGAAATGTTTTCAACAACCATACTTGTGATTTTTAATCCCAAATTGTTAAATTCTTTTTGAGAACACTCCATTATATGCTTTGAAAATTCTTTATAGTTTGCAGCTAAATCCAACACTGAAAGTTTGCTTTCTGCAATAGAATCAGATATCCCTTGAACCAAAATTGCTTTAAGTTGACTTAAAACATCATCAACCTTATAAACTTCATTTGTTCCAAAAACTTCTTCCATAAATGTTTTTGGGTCATCAACCTTAAATCCAAAAACTCCATATGCTCTGATTCGAACATTCCCAAAATCAGCATCTCTCATCATAACCGGATTTTGCGTTCCCCATTTTTGACCTACAAATTGTTTTATGTTAACATAATAAACATCTGCCTTAATCCTTGAATTAAATCCAGTTGGAAGAGATAAAAGTTTTGTTAAAAAAGGAATGTTTTCTGTTGCAAGTTTATAAGTTCCCGCTGAAAAAACATCTGCAATTTGCCCTTTGTGAACAAAAAGTGCCACCTGCCCCGGACGAACAACCAAACTTGAACTATTCATTATTTCTTCTCTTTCTGTTAAAGGAAATTTATAAACAATAGTGTCTTTGCTGCTATCATTCCATTCAATAACTTCCATTAATTGCTTTTTCATTCTGTTAAACAATCCCATAATTTTTCCCCTTTTATACCTTTATTATAATATCATTTTTACAACCAATATGTCAATAAAAAATAAAAAATTAGAATTATCTTATGTTATTTTGTTTGCGTTTTTAAAAATTATTTGTTAACATAGCCATAACAAAAAGTGAGGAAATAATTATGTTAGTTAAAGAGGGTCATAAAAAATCTTATATCATTTTTGGAATTTTACAGCTACTTTTAGCTGTTGCCTGCATCGCTTTACTGCTCCCTTATATGCTTAAGGATTGTGGTGTTACGGTTCAAAAATGGGTTGAATTTGCAGATAAAGTTAAAAACTTAAGTTTTGGAAAATATATCTTTGCTGGATTTAATTTTATTCCGCTTGTTTTGTTTATCATAACAGCACTTTCATTGATGTTTAGAAGAAGTGGTGCTTCAATTTTTGTTAAAGTTGCAAGCATTGTTGCAATCTTTCCAATTGCCTGCAAAGGGATTGAGTATGGAATTTTTGCTTTAACTTCTAAAGCTATAAATTTAACAGACTTTTTCAAAAACTTTACGCTCATACTGTTTATTGCAAGTGTTGTTTTGTTTGTTATTGGTTTAATATTTCAATTTTCAGTGTCAAAAACAAGCACAAACAAATCTAACGCCTTTCAAATAACAAAAGCTTTGTTTTGGATTATTGTTTTTGGTTTTAATTTTGTTTTTGCTGATTTGTTAGAAAAATCTGTTTGGATTAAAGGCCTGTTGGGTTATCCAGATGATTCGCTGCCTTACTTCTTGTGTTGGATGCTTTTAATTCTTGGGATTTTGGAGCTTGTTTGCAGTTCAAAAACAATTGAAGCAAAAAATTCAAAAATTGGAGTTAGCACTTCTTATCAAACATCACAATCAGTTACAACAAATTATGTTCCTGCATCTCAAGAATCTGGAATGGCGGCAAACCCTGTTGTTCCAAACATAACAATAAATCAAACTTTTCAAGGAATTCCACAAGGCCTAGAAAATGAAGGAAATAGTGAAGAAGCTCAAGAAGGAGCCGAAGGAATTGGCGAAAATCTTGAGTCTGAAACAAATGGCGCTCAAGAAGAAAAACAAGAAAAGCCAAAAACGGCAGATTATAATGAAGATTCTGGTTTGCTTGCACACAAAAATATGGAAGAAAGAACAACAGAAAGCTACTTAGAAAAACTTGAAAAATTAACAGAAAAACTTGCAGAAGAATCTCAAGATGAAAAAACTGAAGAAACAAAAACTGAGAAAACTGAAGAAGAACCTGAAAAAATAAATCCAAAAGAAACAACATCTCAAGCTGAAAATAGTGATGAGAAAAATGTTGAAAAAACCACTTCAGCTGATGAAACCACAAAAACAGAGCCCGTTAGCACAACTCAAGCAACCCAAACTGAAACAATGACTTCAACAGAGCCAGCTTCTGAACCTCAACAAAAAACCGAAACAACTGAAACGGCCACACCAGAAAAAACAGAGCCAGTAACCGAGCAACCTGCTCCAGAAAAGATAGCTCCAGCTGAGCCAATTTCTGAACCAAAACCTATTGCTCCAGCTGAGCCAGTTACCCAAGAACAAACCACTCCAGCCGAGCAAAATGCTGAGCCTCAACAAAAAACTGAACCAGCTGTTTCAGATGAACAAAACACACAATCAACAGAATCAAAAACAACTGCCCCAGCTGAAAACAACATAAAACCTCAAACACCAACAGAGCAAGTTGAGCAAGCAAAAAAACCTAGAGGAAGACCTAAAAAAGTTAGTTCGACAGATTCTGGCAACGCATCAAATCAATAATAAAAAAACAAACAAATTTTTAAAAAGGAAATAAAAATTTCCTTTTTTTATAACACAAAATTTATGTTTAACATATAAAAAATATATGAGTTTTTGGAAATCTTATTTAGATGAATTAAAGAAATTAGAAAAAATTGGTGCAATAATTTATTGCATTGGTTATAGTGAATTAAAAAGGCCAATATTTTGTGTTCAAGTTGGAAATGGTGGGAAAAAACTTTTAGTGCAATATTGCATTCACGGAAGTGATTATATAACTTATTATTTATCTTTATTACATATAAAATATGCACTAAAAAGCCCTTTAAAAAACACCGTGTTTTTTATTCCAATCATAAACCCTGATGGTGTGTGTTTATCTATAGAGGGTTTAAACAGCATAGACAATTTAAACAATGATTTATTATATTCAAAAAATATTTTTCCATTTTGCTCTAAACAACCACCAAAAATAAAAATTTCTTTAAACAAAATAAAAACAAAAATTTTAAAATTAAATAACAACAGCAAAAATTTTAAGCTTTGGAATAAAAACATAAATGGAATTGATTTAAATTTAAATTTTGATAAAGACCAAAACACAAAACAAAAAACAGAAAAAGAAACAGAAACAATAAAAAATTTTGTGAGGCAAACAAAACCGTTTATGACAATAAATTATCACAGCAAAGGTGAAACCGTTTGTTTTAATCACAAAAAAGATAAAAAATTTGCAAAAGAAATTGCAAAACTAACAACTTATAAACTTAAAAAATCAAAAAAAGGCAGTGGCGATTTTAAGGAGTGGTGTGCAAAAAAATTTGATATTCCTTCAATCGATATAATTGTTGGAAGAGATAATCTAGCTCACCCCATAAGCAAAAAACACTTGCTTTTTGTTGCAATGCAAAACAAAAATGTTATCACAAAATCACTTGCACTTTTGGATAAATTTAAGGTATAATAGCTTATGGAGGAAAACAAAATTAAAACACAAGATTATGAAAGGTTTATGCAAGAAGCCTTAAAAGAAGCAGAAAAAGCAAAAAATATTGATGAGGTTCCTGTTGGATGCGTTATTGTTAAGGATGGCAAAATTATCGCTAAATCACACAACCAAAAAAACAAAAAGAACAATTCACTTTATCACGCAGAAATTATTGCGCTAAACAAAGCAATGAAAAAGTTAAATGATTGGCACCTTTTAAATTGCCAACTTTTTGTAACACTGGAGCCTTGCCCTATGTGCGCTGGAGCTATAATAAACTCAAGAGTTGGAACCGTTGTTTTTGGCGCTTCTGACCCAAAGGCTGGTTGTTTTGAAAGCGTGTTTGACTTTTGCCATAAATTTAACCATACTCCTAATTTAATAAAAGGAATTTTAGAAAAACCTTGTGGAGAAATTTTGACAAATTATTTTAAAACTAAAAGGAAATCAAAAAATGGAAATTAAAGAAGCTGATGTTGATTTTTTGGAAGATATTGAAACTTTAATTCAAAAAATCGAGTTAGAGCCAGTTGACAAAGATGTTCATATTATTATTCTAAAAATTCACAACCCCGCTCTTTTAACAGATGAAAAAAGTTATAATCTAAATTTAATGGGCAAAAAGATGATAGATTGGGTTAAACTTGCATTTAGTGGCAACATAACAGAAATTGAAACAGATATGAAAAGTGACATAATCTCAACAATCAAGCCTCACCTAACAGAAAACAAATACACCGCAATCTTTTATGCCGACACTCCTCTTTTGGACCGCAAAACTTTTTTAAACATTATGGACTATATGCAAATAAAAAGATTTGAAGCATTAAAGCTTGAAAGAGGTTATGTTTTTTTGACTGATTATCTAAAAAACAGCGAGCATCTTCAATCAATAAACAGCTGTGACCTGTTTAAAGAAAATTTTTTAACAGTTTTTAATATGAATCAGCTAGAACTAGCAAATCAAATTTTAAAAAACAAAATCATATCTTCTCATCAGCAAAAAGGAGTTTTGATTGTTGACAAAAATTCAACATATATTGAAAGTGATGTTAAAATTGGAAAAAATGTTATAATTTATCCAAACAATGCTATTATGGGAGAAAGTGAAATTGGTGATAATGTTGTTATAGAGCCTTTTTGCACAATAAAATCAAGCAAGATTCATAAAAATAGTGTTTTAAAAAATTGTTATATAGAAAATAGTGAAATCAAAGAAAAATCGAATATAAAACCTTTTTCTTATATTTTAAATGGAGTTAAAAAATAATATGAAAATGATTTTTGGTTTAGGCAATTTTGGCAATGAGTTTAATGAAACAGTTCACAACTGTGGATTTATGGTTGTGGACAAGCTTTGTGAAAAATTTGGCGGAAAATTTGGAAAAACAAAACAAAGAGGAATAGCCGCTGAAATATTTATAAACGATGAAAAAGTGTTGCTCATAAAGCCTCAAACATATATGAATGACAGCGGTGAATGCGTTTTAAGATATGTAAAAAAATTTAAAGTTCCACTAAAAGACGTTTTGGTTATATCTGATGATATTGATTTGCCAGCTGGCGATATTAGATATCGTGAAAAAGGAAGCGCCGGAACTCATAATGGGCTTAGAAATATTGTTACGCTATTAAAGACAACGGAATTTAAAAGAATTAGAATTGGTGTTGGCAAGCCCCCAGAAAATATGGAGCTTTTTGATTTTGTTTTGTCAAAACTTTCAGGCGAAAGAAAGGCTTTGGTTATGTCTGGAATTGACAAAGCTTGTGAAAAAATTGTTGAACTCATAAAAAATTAAAGTATGTTTTCACTATTTTAGGCTATATTTATAATATAAAATATAATAAAATAATTGATTTATTTGAAAAAATAATATATAATTAACTAATCTTATTTGAAATCTGGAGGAAGTTTTATAATGAGCAAAGTCTTAAACAAGATGTTTTTAGTGCTTTTGATGCTTGTAAGTTTTGTTTTATGTTTTAGTGGATGTAATTTGTGGACGCTAAACGAGCAAAAAGTTTTAAATCAAACAGCAGCAAAAATAGATGATATAGAAGTTACATATGAAGATGTTTATGATGCCTATTATAGTTATGGGAATTATTATTTTGACGGTCAAGGAACAGCAACATATAATGGGATTGAACAAACAGCAACTCAACTTATAAACAGAAAACTTTTGTTAAAAGCATTAAAAGATGAAAACGGAAAATATCACACCACCCTAACACAATCAGAAATAAACGATGTTTGGAACAGCATTTATGAAAGTTTGAATGACACAATTGAAAGTTATCAAAAACAAATTATGGAAAAGGATAACAAAACATTAACAACCTTAGAAACTTCTGATGAGGAAGCTGAAGAAAGTGGATATCAAAAATCTTATCAAGCCTACCAAAAAACTTATGAATATGTTTTAAATGAAAACAATGAGTATGAACTTAAAAAAATAATAGAACCTGATGAAATTGTTACAACAAGTTCTGATGTGTTTAAATTTAGTGAAGAAGAAATGGCTGGATTTAACAGCTTGAAAGAAAAATTAGATTCAATGACAACACAAGAAAAAGCTTCAAGAGCATATAATAATTTTAGAGAAAATTTCTGGACTCACTATGCTGACCAAGAAAAAAACAGCAAGGGCGAAGTTTATGCCGAGCTTGCATTTAACAAATTTATAAGCGTTTTAAAAAGTAATGAAAAAGATAAAGGTCTTTCAACCGACACAAAAGAAGTTTTTTATCGTTATTTAGACAAATTGTTTGAAGAACAATATGATTCAGCTCTAATTTCAGCTTTCCAAAAAAATTATGAAAACAAAGAACAAATAACAGAATCAACAGTTTTAAAAGTTTTCAACAATTTGGCAAGCGCTCAAAATGAAAAATATAGAGATGATTATAACAACTACTCCGCTTTTGTTTCAGCTATGAAAAATCGAAGTGAACCAATGTTATACTTTGACAAAACAAATGAATGGTTCCAAGTTTCACACATACTTTTAAAATTTTCTGATGAAGATGTGGCCACATTAAAAAAATTGCAAACAGAATATAAAGATGGAAAATTTGGTAGCGGTGAGGAAGCCAAAAGCTTTTATGAAGAACAAGTTTTAAAAGTTAAAAATTCAATGAAGTTTTTAGACCGAAAAACAAACAAATCTTATTCAGCTCAAGAAGTTTTAAAAATGCTTCAAGATGCTATGGGCATAAGTGTTGACGGAGCTGGGAAAGTTAGTTACTCAAAAGATGAACAAGCAAGGCTAAACGCTTTTAATGACTTTATCTATCGTTTTAATATGGATGATGGAGTTAACAATGCTGATTATGCCTACTACATCCCAGAAGATGAAGAAAATGACAGTATGGTAACACCTTTTGCCAACACTTCAAGAGAGTTAAGAGCAACAAAAACTGTTGGAGCCATAAGTGATTTGGTGGAAGTTAATGAAATTGACGGTTATTTAGATAATTCTAACCAAACACAAACTCCAAGTTATAGCGGTTATCACATAGTTGTTTATTTGGGTGAAATTCAAACATTAAACACAGACCAAACAGCCACAATTGAGGATTTAAATAACTATGTTTTAAACCCATTAAACAATAATGAAACAAACAAAAAAACAATGCTTGATTATGTTATTGAACAAATTTCAATTAGCAACTATTCAAAATATCAAAGTTCTGTTTTGGCAGGGCTTAAAGAAAACAAAACCATAAATTATTATGAAGGCGTTTTAAAACAATTGGTTGAAAAGTTTTCTTAAAACAAATAAAATAGTCTTTTAAAAAATTAAAAGACTATTTTTATTTTTATAAAACAAAAAAGTTTAATAAATTAATTTTATAAAAAATATAAAAATAACCACAAATTATATTTTTATGCCACACTTTTAAATAAAAGCTTTCTTATTCATAAAAAAATAAAATTATTTGCTTAACAAAACAAAAAAATAAATGTATAATAAATTTATGTTATATGAAAATAATAAAACAGTGATTGAAGAAAGATTGCAAAAATTAAGTATGTCTATTTTTAGAAACAAATTTCATCTTGGATTTAAAGATGTTGTTTACATAAAAGAAAAAGGGCTTGAAACCATAAAAAAACACGCTTATGAACTTTTAGAAAAAAGGCTTGTTCCAAAAATAATTGAAAATGACGGAAAGCAAACCCCACTAAAGGGTCACCCTGTTTTTGTTGCTCAACACGCAACAGCAACTTGTTGCAGAGATTGTTTAAAAAAATGGCATCACATAAAAAAAGATAAAACCTTATCACAATATGAACTTGACTATGTTGTTGAGGTTATTATGACTTGGATTTTAAAACAATTAAATAGCTTTAACAGCAATAATTATTATTAAAAAAACACTTTAACAAAAAGTTAAAGTGTTTTAATTTTCACCCCAAACAGCACTTTGAGTGGTATAAATTTTTTGTTTTTCATCTATCTGAACTTTTCTTTTTATAGCATTTCTTTTAACATGCTCCAAAACATCTTCTGATTCATCTCGCGATGAAACCATATCATAATCAAATTGCAAAACCTGCCCGTTTTTTATATCATAGTTTAAATAATTACCGTCTTTTGGAACGCCATAAAAATAAGACATCATAATTCGCCCTATTCCACTGTGAGCCACAATCAAAATGTTTTTGTCACTATCTTGTTTTAATTCATCCAAAAAGTCAAAAACTCTTTTCTCAACATCTTTTATTGTTTCTGCCCCTTGATAATCTTGCTTGCCAGACAAATTCCAAAATCCAGCATAATCAAAATCTTTTTTGGTTTTTCCTGTAAGCTCTCCAAAATCACGCTCAATTATTCTATCATCAAAAATTATATTATCATCATAGATTATTTCACAAGTTTCTTTTGCTCTTTTAAGGGGTGAACAAAAAACTTCATCAAAATTTATTCCCTGAAGCTTTTGAGCCACTTCTTTTGCCTGAGAAATTCCTTTTTCGTTTAGACTTAAATCTTTTCTGCCTTGATATCTTGGGTTTTTGTTTCCATTTTCATCAACATTTTCATTCCAAGATGTTGCTCCGTGCCTTACAAAATAAATCATAATTAAACCTCCTTTAAGTTTGAGTGTGTGCAAAGTTTATTATATCATAATAAATATGAATTGAAAAGAGTTTTTGTGAAAATTTTTTACTTTTGTTAAAAAAAATTCTTAAAAATAAAAATTTATCGATTTATATATATTATTGACAATCTTTTCTTTATATGCTACAATCAAAACATAAGGGGGATTTTGTTTATGTATGCAAAAGATTTTAGACAAGCTGCTTGGGGAAAGCTAGGTGGAAAATGGGGAACTTTGGCTGTTATGACGCTTATTTATTTTTTAATTATTGGTGTTGTTGATTCATTAACATCAATAGAGCCCTATATTTTGGGTAGTATTGCATTCATTGTTACCATAATCGTTGTTGGACCATTTGAATTAAGCTGGGCTTACACTTCACAAAAAGTTCAACAGAACCAAGATGTTAAAGTTGAAGATTTATTCTTTGGATTTAAAAACTTTGTTCAAGCATTTGTTTTGGAACTTGTAAATAGTATTTTTATTTTCTTGTGGTCACTTCTTTTAATTGTACCTGGAATTATAAAAACATTTTCATATTCAATGAGCTTCTTTATTCTAAATGAAAACCCTGAAATTAGTTTTAGTGATGCAAGAAAAAAGAGTATTGAAATGATGGATGGCTACAAATGGAAATTGTTCTGCTTATACTTCAGTTTTATTGGTTGGATTCTTTTAAGCATTTTAACTTTGGGAATTTTATTCTTGTGGATTAGTCCATATATGCAAGTTGCAAAAGCTGAATTTTATGAAAACTTAAAAAAAGAAAAAGCTATTGGAAACCAAGCTCCTAAAGCTGAAGAAAAACAAATTGAACAACAAGAAGAAAAATAAAAAAATAAAAACACAAAAAAACCTAAGATTTAGCTCTTAGGTTTTTTGTTTTTTTTAAAAAATTTAACTATACTTTCATTTTTTCTAATTATAACTTAAATTTTTTAACATTATATTACATTTTTATTTAAATTTTTAATTTAGGACATATTTTGCATAAAGTGTTAAATTATTTTCTATTGGCGTTTCAAAATTAAATTGAGTTTGCAATTCTTCATCTGTGCACCAGCAAACAAAAGTTAAAGTATCAATTTCTTCGGCATCTTCTGGATTTGTTATTTTAGAGCCTTTTAAAACTTTTGTTTCTACGCTTGTGCCATCTTCTCCACTTATATATGTAACCGTGCAATATGTTATTACCTTTTCTGTGATTTCTCCGTTGTTATAATACCACCAATTGCCTTCTTGAGTTTCATTTTCTTTGTTTAAAGTTAAATAAAACACTGTAACTGTGATATCTTCAGGAAAAACATACTCTCCAAAAGAAATTTTGCCATAATCTTCACTTGAGCCATTATAATAAATTTTGGTTAAACCACTGTTATCAAAAGCGCCATCGCCAATTGTTGTTACGCCACTTCCAAGAACTATGCTGGATATATTTCCACTTGCACCATCAAAGCTAAATGCGTAATCTCCAATCTTTGTTACTGGCAAGTCATTATAAGTTTCTGGAATTATAATTTCAGTTTGTCCACATAAATCTTCAATGCCTGTAACTGAGTAAGAATTGTTATCATTGTTAAGTGAATAAGTTAATTTTGCTCTAACTATTTCAGTAAATTTTGCATACAAAGTTAAGTTGCCTGTTGAGCCTTTAGAAATTTGAGTTATTGCATTTCCGTTAAACTTAGCGTTATCAAACCACCCAACAAAGTCATATCCAGTTTTGCTTGCTTTGTTAAGAATTATTGTTTCACTTTCAATAGTGTATGAGCTTGGATTATTTTCATTTGTGCCACCATCTAAATTATATGTTATATTATAATTTATTGGAGTTTTTGTTAAAACAATTTCAGTATCACTTGCAATATTCCATTTCCCGTTTGTGATAGGCTGTCCTTCAACTTGCCATTCGTAAGTATAACCATCAAAATCTAGAACAGGAAGAACCAAGTCATCTTCAAAAGTTAAACTTTGAGTGTAGTTTTCGCCATTTCCATTAAAATTGAATGTAACATTATAGCTTATTGCATTCCATTTTGCCTCTAAAGTTATGTTTTCAGTTATTGAGTATCCAACAAAAACCCACTTTTCATCTTCATAAAACCATCCAGCAAATTCATAACCAGCTTTTGTTGGATTTTGAGGTTTACTTGCCTTTCCACCATATTTTATGCTTTGAGCTGGAGTTTCACTTCCACCTTGTGAATCAAAAGTTACCGTGTTTACTGTTGCCAGATTTCCGTTGATGAGGTCAGAAATCCATTCACTTTCTGTGCCTTGATAATTAAAATACTTTTTGTAAATTTCATAAGCAGATTGTCCGTTCGCTCCAACAACACCAACATTAAGTGTTTGATTGTTTGAAAGGGTTAGAACAAGTTCGCCGTTTTCATTTATGTTTGCATTAACAACGCTAACTCCGTCTGCCCCATCCTGACCATTTAAGCCGTCCTTACCATCTTTTCCATCTTGTCCGTCAGCACCGTTTGCACCATTTTTAACAACAAAAGTTGAAGTCGTGTTATCTGTATATGTTATTGTATAAGTGTCTTCAAGCCCTTCACTAGATGTTTTTGCAATAAGCGAAATGCCAACGCCATTTGTTCCATCTTTGCCGTCACTCCCATTTATGCCGTTTGTGATTGTGAAGGTTAATTGTTCTTCGTTTGTTAATGTGATAGTGTAGGTGTCAACATTTCCATTCGTTGAAGCTTTTTCAATTGAGCTGATGCCAACTCCGTCTTCTCCTTTATCTCCTTTTATTGCTCCAATAAAATCTTCGTAAGTTCCAGTAAATCCATTTGCTTGCACCAAAGTGTAAGCATTCATAAGCTTTGTTTCAGTTTCTAAAGCACTTTCATTCCCATCATCTTTTCCACAAGCTGAAAAACCAAGTGCGCTAAAAAATAGTGCAATTACCAACACAAGTGGAAAAAATAATCTCTTCATTTGAATTGTGTTCATTTTTTTCTCCTTTGCATTTTCCTTGCAAGGTTAAATTTATTGCGATTTTAATTTAAAAATCTTAAATAATTTGTTAATTTGAGCTAAAGATATAAAAACTATTTATAATTTTATTTATGTAATTGTGTTTTATTTATTATAAAAATATTATATCTGTTTTAATCTTAAAATTGTTATAACATTTTTTATCTTTGCAAGGCTTTTTAAATTTAATATTTGTTATAAAATGATATAAATATATCATTATCTATATTCTTTTAAAGAATATATTTGAAGTATAACACAACTAATTTGAAATTTAAATACCTTTTGAAAAAATTTTTGCAAAAATTTTAAAAAAATAAAGTTCTATGGGCGCTTATAAGTATACCATTTTAAACAAAGTTAAAACAAAAAATCGAACCTTTTTTGTTCGATTTTATCTACTTCTGGTGCAGGTGGAGGGCTCCCACCGCTATAAGCTTTTTGAGTTGTTTTGCCTTTATGCTCTATCTATTCTTCTTGATTTCTTTTTCCTCTTTACTTCGCTTTCAGTGCCCGTTTTAATCCAACACGAGGGATTCACTTCAATTATTAACTAATTTTTATGTCTCTTTGTGTGTTTTTATCCATTCCAACAACTTTTTATAATCAATTTTTCCACTAGCCACTCCAAGTCCCAATTTTACCCCATCCTCATCTTTATAAGATAAATGTATGCCATTTGATTCTAAAAAAGACAACATAACAAGCATTCCTATTCTTTTATTTCCATCAATAAAAGCATGATTGGAAATTAAAGAATAACCAAGCATTGCTCCCTTTTCTTCTTTTGTTTTATATAATTCTTGACCATCAAATGTTTGAAAAATATTTTCTAATGCGGATTCTAAAAGCTTTTCATCTCTAACTCCAAAACTTCCACCAGAGCTTTGAATTAAAAGTTGGTGATATAGTTTTACTTTTTCTTTATCAAAAACTTTTTTCATTTTGCAAGCTCCTCAAACATTTTTTGTCTTTCAGCAAGTATTTTTAAAACAGCAGCGTCAAATTTGGGATTATTTACAAATACAATTCTTTCTTTTTTGGTGCTTTTATTCTCTTTCTTCATATTTTTTGCCATTATAAAAAACCTCCTTAAAAACTATTATACAGATATTATATACTATTTTCAAAAAGAAATCAACAATTAACTCAATGAATAAGCCTTTTATATAAAAAACAAATCAAAAACTTTTTGCCTTTATGCTCTATCTATTCTTCTTAATTTCTTTTTCCCCTTTACTTCGCTTTCAGGCCGGGGCACTGAAAAATTGCCACTGGCAACTTTCCTTTCGTGCCCGTTCGAGTCCCTCACTCGTTATTTTTTAAACAAAAAATCGAACCTTTTTTGTTCGATTTTATCTACTTCTGGTGCAGGTGGAGGGCTCCCACCGCTATGGGCTTTTTGAGTTGTTTTGCCTTTATACTCTATCTATTCTTCTTGGTTTCTTTTTCCTCTTTACTTCGCTTTCAGGCCGGGGCACTGAAAACTTGCCACTGGCAACTTTTCTTTCGTGCCCGTTCGAGTCCCTCACTCGTTATTTTTTAAACAAAAAATCGAACCTTTTTTGTTCGATTTTATCTACTTCTGGTGCAGGTAGAGGGACTCGAACCCTCATGAGGTTGCCCTCACTGGATTTTGAGTCCAGCGCGTCTACCAATTCCACCACACCTGCACGATTACTTTTTTAGTATATCACAAAATTCTTTTTATTGCAAGTTTTTTATTCAATTTTTCTTGATATATGTTCAAAACACTTATTATTAACATATATTAAAAAATAATGTTATTTTATTTTTAGAAAAATTAAACATTGTTTACTTTTAAAAAATTTTGAAACTTTTTATTATACTTTACATATTTTTAATCATATGCTATAATATTAAAAATAATATTTAGTTAAGGAGTTATTAAATTTTATGGTCCCCATTATGTTAGCCAGCTTATCTTGGCAACTAAATCTAACTTTGAGTGTTGTTATTCTGTTTTTAATTGCTTGTTCTGCGTTTTTTAGCGGATGTGAAACAGCCTACACTTCAGTTAACAGCATTAGAATGAAGCATTATGCGGAAGAAAAAGTTAAAGGAGCCAGAAAAGCTGTTTGGATTTGTGACCACTATGACATCACATTATCAACAATTTTGGTTGGAAACAATCTTGTAAATATTGCAAGCACCACAATTTGTGCGTTTTTGTTTGCTGAAGCAATAATAAATCAAGCGCTAGCAAACATTTTAAACACGCTTATTATGACAATCATACTTTTAATTTGCGGTGAAATAACTCCAAAAGCGCTATCCAAACAAAATCCAGAAAAAGTTGCTTTAAAATTTTCGGGTATATTGTTTGTGATTATAAAAGTTTTAACACCAATAACCTTTTTGTTTAACAAATATCAACAAAAATTATTGAAGAAAAAACAAGACACTGCCCCACAAGTGACTGAGGAAGAACTTGAAAGCATTATCGACACAATGGAAGAAGAAGGCGTTATAGACAGCAAAGATGCTGACTTAATTCAGGGAGTTTTAGACTTAGATCAAAAAATTGTGTATAATGCAATGACGCCTCGTGTTGACGTAACAGCAATTGAAATTCATGATAGCATCGAAAGTGTTAAAAAAGTGTTTTTAGACACTATGTTTTCAAGAATTCCAGTTTATAGCAAAAACATAGATAACGTTGTTGGAGTTTTGTCTGAAAAAGATTTTTTCTCAGCTGTTATAAACAACCAAAACATTGATATTGGAAAGCTTATGAACAAGCCTATGTTTGTTAACGAAAATATGAAGCTTGATGATATGATAAGAAAAATGCAAAGAGAAAAAAAGCATATTGCTATTGTTTTGGATGAACATGGCGGAACAAGTGGCATCATAACATTAGAAGACGCCATTGAAGAAGTTTGGGGTGAAATTTATGACGAACACGATGATGTTCAAAAACAAGAACTTTTAATCAAAAAAGATGACAAAACATTTATTGCTGATGCTGAAATTGAGCTTGAAGAATTGTTTGAAAAATTAAAAATTGAACATCTTCCAAGCAAAAACTACACAAGTTTGGGAGCTTTTTTGTTTGAATTAGCTGAAAAAGTTCCTCGAGAGGGGCAAACTTTAGAGTTCAAAACCATTGATGAACGAGTGGATGATGATGCAAATTATTATGAAATTGAGGTTTCACTGCTCTTTAAGCTTATAAAAGTTGAAAACAAAAGAATAAGGCAAGTTTTAATTCAAATAAAAGACAACAAAATTTTAAAAACACAAAAGAGCTAAATAGCAAGATTTTGCTATTTTTTTATTTTATAAATATGATAAATTATTTGCTAATTTTTTGTGTTTGTGTTAAAATATTGCAAATGGTGGAGGTAATTTTATGAGTGAACAAGAAATGACTGAATTAAAAGAAATATTAAAGAAAAAAGCAACAGAAAAAAAAGAGAAAGAAAAATCACAGCAAATTGCAACACTTGATGAAACAAGCCAAGGTGAAGGCGAAACAACAGTTCAAGATTTAAAAGATCAGAAATATGAGCGTGAAGATTCTGAAACTGGCCACACAACATCAACTTATGAAACAGCCTTATTAAAAGCAATGCGAAAATATGATGTTATTGCCAATGAACTTCTTGGAAGCTTTGATGAAAATGGAGAATATTATATTTCAACTGAAATTTTAACAGAACTTGCCAATCTTAAAAAAATTGTTGGAGTTACAAATGAATTTGGAACCAAAGTTCGTGCTCCATATAAAGATGGAAGAAGCTTTAACTTTTTGTTAAAAATTGGGAGCGAAGACCCAAAAACTCACACTGCTGAAAGTGTTTTATATTTGCTTGAAACTGTTAACAAAGTTAATGGATATATACAAAACACCATCTCCACCCCTGTTGCAACCTACTCTTATAAATATGATGAGTATTATAAAAATTATTGTTATCGAGCTTTGCATATTGTTAGCAATGAGGGCGCTGAAGATGATGGCGCATTAAAACCAGAAGATGCGCATTATGTTGATGCTCGCTATAAATATTTGGCAGCAGTTAAAAAAGCCAGCAAAGACCAATATTTATTATTAGAAGAATCATTTTTTAATGCTAGAATTCAAATTCTAAATGAAATTCCGAAGGGCGCTTTGGTTTTGAGTGAATTCAACAAAAAACGAAGTGCTTTAGACAAATATTTTATCAACAACCCAAGAAACAAATATAGAGCATTAAATGAACTTTTAACCTCCATTTTAGAAGCTTATTTTGATGATTTTGAAAAAGAGCAAGCTTATAAAATTTCTATGCAAATTTTGGCGGTGAAATATTTAAACAAAGCTTCAAACATCAGCAAAGAAATAAAAGAAACTGAAGATTATAAAAGAGCAAAAGAGGCTGTTCAAGCAATTGCAACCGTCAAGGCTCCTGCCCCTTCTGGCGGTGGAGCTGGCGCTGGAACAGTTAAAATTGGCGGCAAAAAATTAACAGCAAAAAAACCAGCAAAAGCAAAATCTGGCTCAAAATCAAAAGGCTCAAAGCCAGCAAAAAAAGATAAGAAAAAAGACAAAAAGAAAGACAAAAAAGACGATAAAAAGAATGCAAAAAAACCAGTTGGCGGTAGTGCCCCAAAAAATGAAGTAAACAAAAATAAAGAGAATGGTGAAAATTTATCCGCCACACTCCACACAATAAAAGTAAAAGTAAACAATCAACCACCAAAAGAACCTGAACAAAAGCAAAAAAAGGCAGATACAAGACCTGCAGTCCCATTAGTGAAGTCCTAAAAACAAAAAAACTAGAAAAATTCTAGTTTTTTTTGTTATCTTTTCATTCCCATTTCTTGATTTAAATTGTGTTGTTTTTGCAATTTGTTTAATTCATTTTTATAACTTTGTTGTTCTTTTAAAATTTTTTCGAATTCAGCTTGCTTTTGGTCTTTCTTTCTTTGGCTTATATCTTTTAAGCTTTTGTTATCACTTGTTAAGTTTTTTGAAAGTTCATCAATTTGATTTTTTATTTCTTCTTTTTCTCTGCTCTTAAAAAATATAAATTCACTCAAAACCTGAGGGCCACTCGCCACATAAACACCGTTATCTTGAACTTCTTTTGAAAAAACTTTTAATTTAACATCTCCATCTTGAACCAAAAACTTAAAATATTTTGGTTCTTCATAAGGCAATCTAAAATGAATGCTGTCACTTTGCATAAGCTCTAGCGTTTTTAAATAATTATGTTTTGCGTTTTCTATAACCTCTTTTTGTTCCCCTTCTTCAACAGAACTGGTGTAAAAAGTTGCCATATTCCCTAAAAACAAATTGTTATCAATAATTCTTTTTGCTTCCATAGGCTTTGTTTTGTTATCCAAAACTTCAAAAAACTTGTTATAATCAAGATATAGCCCACTTTGAGCATAACCCATATTATATTGGCTTCTAACCAAAAGTTGTTCTGCATTTGAAATAATTTCTTCTCTTTTTGGCTCATACTTCCAAAGATTTTGAGTTTTTTTATCAAACTCATCATAAATTGTATTTAAATAATTTTTTATATTATTAAGCCTGTTTATTCTTAATTCATTGCTTGTTTCAGCGCCATTTGTTGCAGTTATTTTTGTTATTTTTTCATTGTTTTTGTTATCTTCCAAAAACTGTTTTGTATGCCAAAACAAATCATATTTATTTTCTGGTTTTTGTGGCTGAAAACGCTTGTCTGTTTCTTTAAAAAGACTGATTGGTGTTTTAAATTCTTCCATAATTTTCTCCTTTGCCCTTATTTATACAAATTAAAAATTGTTAAAAGAACCCCCGTTTTTGGCATTATAGCACAAATCACACAAAAAATCAATATATTATTTTATTTTGGTGATAAAATGAAAAATATGATTTTTAAATAAAAGCTTTTTTTGAGATTCTCACGTCGGCTACTAAAGTGCCTCCTTAAGAATGCCTTGAGGCGACAGCCGAAAGCTTGGTGCTGCGCTACTTCCTTGAGCTTCTTTTTAAAGCACCAATCAACTTCTCTTTGTTTTTGCAAATGGTTTTTGGCTTTTATTTCCGTCATTGCGAGCAAGGTTCTTCCTTGCGTGGCAATCTCAACTGCTTAAAACTGCACCAAACTTTCGGCTAACGCTTCAATTCATTGCAAAGCCCTTTAGGTCTGTGGCAATCTCTATTTTATGTGTGTAACACAATTTATAACACCACTTTTATTTTAAAATTAAAAATATAATCATTTATTTCTAAATTTAAAATATAACAACAAGCCAAAAACCCCACTTAAAAACAATATTAAAATAAACCAGCACGCAACATTTCGGTTTGTTATAAGGGGCACAAAAACGCTTATGTTTTGGTCTGTTTGAGATAAATCAAATTGCCAAATATGATAACTTGTGTCACCAATTGTTTGAACTTTTTGAGCGTTTGTTTGATAGCCAAATGATGTTGGAATTGCATAAACATAATTAAATTTAAAATCACAACTATTCCACTCTATTTGCCCATAATTTAATTCACACCAATCATAAAAGTGTTTGGCAATGGAAGAGTTTTGAATGTTGTGAAAAACTGTTTTATCATCAATAATTTTTAATTTGTCAAACAAAAAACAAAATTCATAATCTTGCTTGCTTTTAACATCATTTAAATTAGCTTCCCAAAAAGCATAATAGCTGTTTATGTCTTGATAATTTAGTATTAGAGTTATTTTTTTGTTTTTTTCATCTTTTGTTAAGTTATAATCAAACCCCTCAATGCTTTTTTTATAAGTTTTGTTATAAACAAAAACAGAATATTCTTTTTCAATTTCTTCAAACAGCTTTTGTGGCTCTATGCCCTTTTCTTCTAATTTTTCTTCATCCAACATAACTTCCAAAACTTCAGATATGCTTCCATCTTGATTAACAAGCGTTCCATAAGTTATGCTTGAGCACCCCGAAAAAGAGAAAATCACAACTGCTAAACATATAACAAATAACATTTTTTTCATAATAATATAATATTTAACAACATTAAAAAATATTATAAAGGAATTCATTTTGCACATAAAAATGGAGCGAATGGCTCAAAAAGAACAACAAAGAAGAAATGAATTAAGAGTGGTCTTTATCAAAAACTAAAAACTATGAAAATATAGCAAATTCTTAAAAAGGTTTTTAAGCCTTTTTTTGTTTATTTTTAAAAAACAACAAATTAAAACATTATTTTTAACTATAAAAGCCAAAATAACATTGCAAAAAATTATTATTTTTGATATCATTTTGTTTGGAGGCATAAATTGAGTTTTTTAGATTATATTTTGGCTGGCTTTGGTGTTCGTAAATTAAAAAATGATGACCAAGAAAAAACAAAAAATGATGACAGCCTAATTTTAAGAAAAAATTCAAAAGATAACTTTTTGCCACAAGCAAAAAACAGCAAGCTCGCAATTTTTTGCCCTACAAATTTGGAAGACATTTTAAAAGCCACTGAATTTTTAGGGCAAAAAGAACCAGTGTTAATAAATGTTTCAATGCTTGAAAAAAGTGTTGTTAAAAGAGCTTTTGATATAATTTTGGGTGGAGCTTCTGCTGCTGGGGCAACATGTGAGTGCGTTGGTGAAGGGCTTTATGTTTTTGCCCCAAGTGGAACAAAAATTTTAAATAGGATAAATGAAGATGAATAAAAAAATAAACTTAAATTTTTTATGGTATTTAATTGCAATTTTTGTTATTATAATTGACTTAATAACAAAAAAAATCACAGACGGAGTTGTTTTTCAAGAAGGCATAAAAGGAGTTTTTGCAATCGAAAGCTTTCATAACACTGGTGCAAGTTTTTCTATGTTTGCTGGCTCGAAAGCAGCGCAAATTGTTTTTATAATCCTTGGAATAATTGTTAGCGTGTTAATTGTTTTGTATAGCCTTTTAGCCAAAAAATCAAATCTAAATGCTTGGTTTTTTGTGGGCGCATCACTTATGGTTGGTGGAATTATAGGAAATGTTGTTGACCGCATATTTTTGGGCTATGTTAGAGATTTTATTTCACTTCAGTTTATGAATTTTGCCGTTTTTAACATTGCTGACAGCGCTTTAACAATTGGAGTTATATGTTTAATTGTTTGGCTCTTGTTCTTTTCATATAAAGAAAAATCTAACCTAAAAAACAAAAAAGGAAAATAAATTGGAAACAAAAGAATTTTTAGTTAAAAAAGAAGATAGCAAAAAAAGATTAGATATGTTTTTGATGTCTAAACTTGAAAACACTTCAAGAAATCATATACAAAACTTAATTGAAAAAAATCAAGTTTTGGTTGACCAAAAAGCTGTTAAGTGTGGTTTTAAATTAAAGGAAAATCAAAAAGTTGTTATAACCCTTTTTGACCCCATAAAAACAGACTTGTTGCCCGAAAAAATCCCTCTTGACATTGTTTTTGAAGATGATGACCTTTTGGTTTTAAACAAAGCTCAAGGAATGGTTGTTCACCCAGCTAGCAGTGTTCATTCTGGAACACTTGTTAATGCCCTTTTGGGTTCAATAAAAAACTTGAGTGGCATAAATGGAGAGCTAAGGCCAGGAATTGTTCATAGGCTTGACAAAGACACCTCAGGCCTTATGCTTGTTGCAAAAAATGATTTTGCACACAAGAGCCTAGCAAAACAAATATCAGAAAAAACTTGCCTACGATGTTATTGGGCTTTGGTTTGTGGAAATGTTAAAAAAGATGAAGGGATTATTGAAAACTATATTGGCAGAAGCAAAAAAGACCGCAAAAAAATGGATGTTTTAAATGACGGCGAAGGCAGACTTGCAATTTCAACCTATAAGGTTTTGAAAAGATATTCTGGTTACACCCTTATGGAGTGGGTTTTAAAAACAGGCAGAACCCACCAAATAAGAGTGCACGCAAAACATATTGGCCACCCTATTGTTTGTGACCCAGTTTATGGCAGTGGAGAAAAGTTTGGACACATCGGGCAACTTCTTCACTCAAAACGCATCAAATTTTCTCATCCAAGAACTTTAAAAACAATGGAGTTTGAAACAAATCTGCCTTCTTATTTTGAAGATATATTAAAAAAATTAAAGCCTATTTCTTAAGCTTTAAAAAAGTATAACAGAAAATGATTGATTTTTTTGCTCATAGCGTGTATAATTATACAAATAAGGAGGATTGTTATTATGGCTTTGGAGCGAAAAAGACCATTAAACTTGATTGGATTTGTTGTAACAATTTTAATAGCAACTGCTATTTTAATCGCTGGGATTGTTGCATGGATTCAAAATGGACATTTTGGTATGAGCCTTCCTGGGCTTTCTTTCAAAAACGGTGTGTCATCATCACTTATTTGTGTTGCAAACATTTTGGCATATTTGCTAGCAATTTTCACCGGTTTAAGTTATGCTAGAAGCAGAAGAAACATAATGTTTTTGATTCTTCAAGTTATTGCATCGGTTATTATTGTTTTTGTGATAATAACCAGCCTGTTTTAGGAGATAATTATGAACTTTAAATCACCAAGTTTTATAATCTTTTGCTCACTTATCTTGATAACGATAGTTTCATTTTGTTTAATTCAAGTTGCCGATGCCTTTGCAATCATTGGAAGTTTGGGGCTATCTGTTATATTTTTTTGGTTAACTGTTGTAAGTTTTTTTAAATATAAGTTATATAAAAATGCAATTGAAGACCAAAAAAACCAAGAGGCATATCGCTATGCTGAAGAAATGGGAAATGAAGACGCAGTAAAAGATTTCGAATATTCAAGGAAAGAAAGAAGGCAACTAAAAAATGCCAGATTTAATCACTCACTTGCTCCCTACACCTTTTTAGCCCTAACAGGAATTTCAATCTTCTTATTTTTAATTTGCGCAAAAATTATTTAAAAGGAAAAAATTATGGAATATAAAATAATAAAAAAATCAGAATTAACACAAGAACTAAAAATTTCAATCAACGCTCAAGAATGGAAAAAGGCAGTTGAAAAAGTTTATGAAGAACAAAAAGGAAAATACACTTTGCAAGGTTTTAGAAAAGGCAAAGTTCCTCAAAAGATTATTGAACAAAACTATGGAAACACTGTTTTTTGGGAAGATGCTATAACAGAAGTTGCAAACGATGGCTTTAGAAAGGCAATAGCAGAAAACAAAGATTTTGACCCAGTTGGCTCACCAAACTTAAATGTTGACAAAGTTGATGACAAAGGGCTTGAATTAACAATAACAACAGAAGTTGTTCCTCCTGTTAAGCTTGCAAAATATAAAGACACAACCATAAAAGTTCCAGTGAAAAAATATAGTGAAAAAATGCTTGATGAAGAACTTAAACACGCACAAATCCACAAAACAACTGACAGACCTGTTGACGGAAAAGTTTCTGAAAATGGCGACATTGTTGTTATAGACTTTGTTGGCTCAATTGATGGCGTTGAGTTTGATGGCGGAAAAGCTGAAAACCACAAACTTGAACTTGGTTCAAAATCATTTATAGACAACTTTGAAGACCAACTTGTTGGTCACAAAAAGGGAGACAAGGTTGATGTTAATGTAACCTTCCCAAAAGATTATGGAGCAAAAGAGCTTGCTGGAAAGAAAGCATTATTTAAATGCACAATTAAAAGCGTTAACGAAAAAGTTGTTCCAGAAATTAACGACGAATTTGCAAAAGCTATGGGAGATTATAAAAATCTTGAAGAATATAAAAAAGATGTTGAAGCTCAAATAAAATATGACCTAGAACATCAAAACAAACAAGTTGAAGAAGATTCAATCTTAAAAGAAATTATAGAAAAATCTGAAGTTCAGCTTCCTCCTGTTTTAGTTCAAGAAAATTTGGATAACATTATGAAAGACCTTGAATATAGACTTGCTTATCAAGGTTTAAACTTAGCTGACTATGCAAAATACACAAACCAAACAGTTGAAAAGCTAAGACAAGATAGAATGAAAGATGCTGAACATGTTACAAAAACAAAACTTGTTTTGGAAGCTTTGGTTAAAGCTGAAAATCTATCTGTTTCAACAGATGAAGCAAACAAGAAATTGGAAGAAATTGCCAAAATTCAAAATAAAACGCTAGAACAAGTCAAAAAAGACACAAATTCTCATGCAATGGACAGACTTTATAGTGATATACTAATGGATAAGCTGGTTGCTTTTTTAAAGTCAAACAACAAAATTGAAACTGTTGAAGCAAAAAGCGAATGTTCTTGCCACGACGGTCACTGTGATTGCGGTGATGATTGTGAATGTGGCGATGACTGCGATTGTGGCGATGACTGCAACTGCAACAAATAATTTTAAGGATAATGAATTAGAATCGTTCAAAATGGGCGATTCTTTTTGTTTAAAAGGAGATTTTATGTTAATTCCAACTGTAACTGATAAAACAAACGGGAGTGAAAAAAGCTATGATATTTATTCCAGACTTTTAGAAGATAGAATAATTTTTGTTAGTGGCGAAATAAATGATGATTTGGCAAGCACTGTTATTGCTGAATTATTGTTTTTGGAAAGTAAAGACAGCTCAAAAGATATTTTTCTTTATATAAACTCACCTGGAGGGGTTTCACAATCTGGGCTTGCAATTGTTGACACAATAAACTTAATTAAATGCCCTGTTTCAACAATTTGCATTGGGCTTTGTGCGTCAGCTGCTGCCCTACTTTTAGCCAGTGGCGAAAAAGGAAAAAGATTTATTTTGCCACACAGCAAAGTTATGATTCATCAACCTTGGGGTGGCGTTAAGGGGCAAATCACAGAAATAGAAATTTATTTAAAAGAAGGACAAAAAGATAAAAACACCTACGCTGAACTGCTTGCAAAATTTTGCAACAAAGACAAAAAACAAATTTTAAAAGATATTGAACGCGATAATTATATGGATGCTGAAAAAGCTGTTTTATATGGAATTTGTGACAAAGTTTTAAGTAAATCTATAGTTTAAAAGGAATAAAAAAATGGAAACAGAAACATTTTGTTCGTTTTGCGGAAAAAATCAAAGTGAAGTTAAAAAATTGGTTGCAAGCCCAGATGGCACTTCATATATTTGCAACAATTGCATTGATATTTGCACAGAAATATTAAAAGAACAAGAACAAAAAAACAATAAGCAAAAATTCAAGCTCCCCACCCCGCTTGAAATAAAAAATCAGCTGGATAAATATATTATTGGGCAAGACAAAGCCAAAAAAACAATGGCTGTTGCTGTTTATAATCACTATAAGAGAATTAACTATAATTTATCAAGCATTGAAAACAAAGTTGAATTAGATAAAAGCAATGTTTTGTTAATTGGTCCAACTGGAGTTGGAAAAACTCTTATTGCAAAAACACTTGCAAGAATTTTAAAAGTTCCTTTTGTTTGTGTTGATGCAACAACTTTAACTGAAGCAGGATATGTTGGGGATGATGTTGAAAGCATTTTGTCTAAACTTTTTATAAATGCTGATTATGACATCAAAAAAGCTGAAATTGGAATTGTTTATATTGATGAAATAGACAAAATTGCAAAAAGAAGTGAAAACAGAAACTTGACTCGTGATGTTAGTGGTGAAGGCGTTCAACAAGCACTTTTAAAAATTTTGGAAGGGACAAAAGTAAATATTAGCCCAAACGGAACAAGAAAACACCCAAATCAAGAAACTGTTGAAATTAACACATCAAATATTTTGTTTATTTGTGGCGGAGCTTTTGTAAACTTAGCAAGCATTATAAAAAACAGAACAAAACGCTCCTCTGTTGGGTTTTCTTTAAAAAATAACATACAAAAAATAGATTATAAACAAAATGAAACAATAACACCAAATGATTTGATTGAATTTGGGCTTATTCCAGAATTTGTTGGCAGACTTCCAGTTGTTATCGAACTTGAAAACTTGGATGAAAAAACCCTTATAGATATTTTAACCACTCCAAAAAATTCTTTAATATCGCAATATAAAACCATTTTTAAGCTTGACGGAATAGACCTAGAGTTTGATGAAAATGCATTAAAACAAATTGCACAAAAAGCTCTTGAACTAAAAATGGGAGCAAGAGGGCTTAGAAGCATACTTGAAGTTAGTATGCTTGACATTATGTTTAACTTGCCCTCTCAAAAAAATACCAAAATTGTAATAAATGAAAATCAAATAAAAAACTTAAATCAAAATAACAAAACAGAAATTAGCGCAGTTAGTTGATTTTTTGTGTTTTTTTTGCTATCCTATTAAAAATAGGAGAAAAAAATGGATATAAGCACAATAAATCAAAATTTCTTTGACCTTTGCAAAGAATTTAACTTAAATGACCCAAACATACTAAGGAGATTTGTTCACGGTCTGGACACAGCAAATTGTTGTTTTTCGCTTGCAAGCTCAAAATATTTTAATGAAAAAGAAAGAGTTTTTATCTACACCGTTGGACTTTTGCACGACATTGGAAGAATGATTCAATGGAAAAAATATGCAAATTTTTCAGACACAAAAACACGCCCTCACGAACTTTTGGGTGTTGAGTTTTTGGAAACTGGTTGGATTAAAAGATTCTTTAAAACAAAACAAGAGCAAAATTTAGCTTTAAAACTTATTGCTTATCACACTGACCCATATACTGGAAAAGAAGAAAAAATGAACAAATTTATGCCAATTTTAAGAGATGCTGACTGCTACAGCAATTTGCAATACACCGCAACCGGTCTTCAAAGATTGTGGCTTAATGCTGACGGAGTTACTCCAGCAGTTTTGGCAAAATTTAGGTTAAGGCAAAATTTGCATGGAACAGTTATTCACACAAAACTTGATAGAATTTTGCAATTTTTGTCTAGAACTTATGTGATTGAGCACAATATTTTAAAGAGAGATTTGCTTGCAAGAAAATATATAAACACAATTTATGATGTTTATCACTCAAATTTAAACGAAGAAGATGATAAGCTTTTATATAAAGAATGTTGGACTTTAAAACGAGATTTAGCTCAAGAAGTTGCAAAACACGATGAAATCAAAAAACTGGCTGAAGGCGGAAACTAAAAAAGATTAAGTTAACTTAATCTTTTTTTATAACGCTTTTATTTTTTGGTCATTTTTTGCTTTTTGGTCATATAAGTTTTTTTGTTTTTTCTCAAATGGCATTTTGTTTTGTTCATCAACAAAAGGTTTTATAAAAGATTTTAGCTTTTGTGGCTGAAATAGTGGCAAAAACACATCATTTTTTTGATTTTTTATTGAATTTTCAACCGCCAAATTCATCGCAAATCCCAAACTCATTGAAATTATGTTTGTTCTTGGGTTTTTTAATGCCTTTGTTCTATTTTGCTCGTTTTTCCAATCCTCAACAAGTTCAAAATTTTCATCTCTTTTAAGCGTTGTTATCATATGCTCATCAGTGCCCAAAAGCTTTTCATCTTCACCCAAAAAACTGTTTGTTATAAATGTTAATATATTTTTTTCATCATCCACCAAAAGTTCTCCCGCGCCCAAAAATTGAGGAGGTTTTCCCATTTTTTGCGTATAAAAACTTTCATAATTTTTGTTAAAAACACTATCTTTTAAAGACATAAATTCAAAAGTGGTGATATAATCGTTTCGGCTATCAATTTGTGGAGCATAAGAAATATTAAAACACTGGCTTAAAATGTTTTTACACTCTTTTTTGCTATACCCCAAACTTTCCATTCTTTGCTCTGCTTCATCCACAATTTGGTTAAGCGCAATTTGCCCATAACAATGAGATAAAATGTTAACTTGTCTCATATTTTTCATTGCTTGTTCTGTGCTTAATTTTTGGTTATTCTCATTTTTCACTCTAGAAATAAAAACACTTTCACAAAGCTCTGTTATCTCATCTTTTGAAAGATTCCCTTTCATATCATCAAAATCAGTTCCATAAATTACTGAAAAAACATCAAAATCACTATTTTTAGCATCTTTGTTCATTATGTTTAAACAAAATTTGCAAAGTCCGTTAGCCGTTCGAGGAGATAACACATATTGCCCTCCTAAACATAAAATAATGGGTTTGTTTTCAGACAATTTTGAAGTCTTTACAATCTCAAAGCCATTTTTATTTTGCTCAGTTTTTTCCACTCTTTTCCCTATAAAAAATGGTTCTCTTTCTGCCACCCGCTTACTCCCCTTTTTTTAATTCTCTTTCTTTTATGGGTTTGTTTGGTTTTTTGCTTGTTTTTTGATTCACAACTTTGCCATCTTTTGTTATGCCCGCTTCAAACATTAAAACATTTTTGTTTAAACTCAAATTTGGCGGAAGCAAAATGTTTTCAAATGGAGTTTTTGTTGCTATTGCCAAATTTAAAATAACTCTTGTTTGCTTTTCAGAAAGAACAAAGTCCCCTTTTATGCTTGAAACTTGGTGCCTTTTTGCTTCCTCAACGCTATCAAATGGCCCACCTTCTAACATCAATCCACTTTCAATATTTATAAAGTTTTTTGTGCTGTCTGAACCATTTTTCACAAACTTATAAACAATATTGTTTTTAGGGTATTTTTGATTTATTTTCATTGCTATAGCGCTGTTTCGTATCCAATCTTTTTGCATATCAACATTATTTTCAAAACTATTAAAAGATTCTCCATCTTCCATAATTATTCCAAGCATTTCTTTTCCGCATTCACAATCTAAAAGATAATCTTCATCTTGAATTTTTTGGTTAAGCCTATGTTGCTCTAGATTTATTCTTAACATATCCATATTAAGGTCTGTTCCTTCAAAATCTATATCAACAACTTCACCATTATATGTTGTGGCATATTCCAAAAACTCATCAATATTTAAAACCATACCATTTATGAGTTCAAAATAAGTGATGCCAAACTCCTGCATAGATTCAGTTAATGGTTTCCCAAAATTTTTGTATCTAAACAATTTTTCTTGCTCATCTTCAAAATTTGAGTTGTTTTCTTCCTTAATGATTTCTTCTAAATTCTCTTCTGCTTTTTCTTCATCAAAATTTGGAACAAACGCCATTTCGTCATTATTGCTGTTTAAAGCATTTTTAACTGAATTTTGAATAGCCCTTCTAATAAAATCTGTTATTGCATTTATGCGTGAATTCTTTTCCAAATTTTTGTTTGGACCAAACATACTTAAATAAAGTTCATACAAAACAAGCTCAAAATTTTCATCACGCTCTGGCATTTTGTTAAAAATTTGTTCAAGCTCAACCAAGGCTTCTTCATACAGCTTTTTGTTTTTTTCGCCAATTAAGTTGTTTGTTGCAAGAATTAAATCATTTTTTCTTCTCTTTAAAACTCCTGCTTTTAAATAAGTCTGTGTTATGTTTTGCTCTTTAAAATATTTATCATATTTTTCCCCAAAAAGATTGCTATCCTTTTCTAAAAGTTCAAAAGTTGTGGCTGTTTTCTCTTTTAACTTTTCTTCTAATGGTGAGTTGTATGAAATATGAAAACATTGTTTTAAAATTTCATCACAAACATTGTTGCTATACCCCAAATTTTTCATATCTTGTTTTGCCTGTTTAAAACTTTTTTCCACCAAATCAGAGCCAAAATTATGTGAAATTATGTTTAAATTTCTTAAATTTTTCATCGCAAGAACATTTGAAAGCTTTTGTCCACTTCCACTCATAACTCTTGGCATAATAACATTTTTAGAAAAATCTTTAACAAGCTCTTCATCTGGTTCATCAACTTTTGTGTAACTATCTTTTTTATAGCTAAAAGGCACTATGTTATAGCTGTTATCTAATATTTTTTTAACTCCGCCAAAAAACACATCGCCAGCAAAGCCACTTGCCCCCACAACCAAAACAACTGGCTTTTTTGTGTTTATGCTTTTAATTTCATCACTATTATATTCCATAATTTTTCCTTATACATTAATTATATCATTTTTAACCAATTTTTTCAAGCACAAAAAGAAAAATGGGGGTAACTTAACCCCCAAAATTATAAAGCTAAAAAGTTGTTTTTATTCTTTGCTTTGTGAAAAACAATGAAACCAACAAAATAAGTCCTGCAGCAGTTGATAAAATTATAGATAAAATCCAACCAACTCCCAAAACATAGTTGTCTCCAATCAAATCATTTGCCCCAGCAAAAGTGCTTGGTTCAAAAAACACTGAAAATCCACACAAAATCAAAGCTATTGCTGCAACCAATGTGAAAAATATCGAAAGCTCCCAATTCCTTTTGCTTTGAGCTTTTAAAACCAATGAACAAATTATTGAAAACATAGAAAATATTAAAAGAGCAACAGCAAGAATTGCCGTCCACGTTGGCTTATAACCATTTCCTCCAAAAATGCCTTCAATTCCACTTGCAAAAACATCTCCAAAATTGCCAACAACAGATTGGGTTAACAAAAGCAAAACAAAGCTAACTGCCGCAAACACCAAACTTATAGCTTGAAAAACCTTTTGAACATTCATAATTTTTCTCCTCTCATAACTATATAGTAGCATATAATTTTTTATTTTGCAATTAAAATAAAAAAAGAATATAAAAAAGAACCCTTTAAAAAGAGTTCTTTTAAGAATAACCACACTTAAGTTTGGTGTTTTATTATTTTCCTTTAACAAAATTTGAGCAAAGCATCAAACATCCTGAAACGATTCCCAAAATTGCCGAGAAAATCCAACCAATGCCAAGGCTTAAATCCCAACTTTCAATGTTATTAGCGCCTTTAAATGCTCCAACTTCAAAGAAAAGTAACACTCCTGCAACAATAATTGCACCTGCTGCAACAAAAGTTAAAATTTTTGGCAATTCTTTTGTTTTTTTGCTCACATAAGGCAAAACCAAAGCGCAAATGATTGAAAGCAAAGCAACAATAAACAAAATAAATGCTATAATTGCTGTCCAAGTTGCTTTATATTCAACGTAAAGGTATTCCCCTCCGAAAATTCCTAAAATACCCGAAAAAGCACCTGTCCCGCCAAACACTTGATAAGTCATTGAACTGCAGGCAAGCATTAAAATAAATGCAACAACTCCTAAAAGCATTCCACAGCATTGCAAAATCTTTTGTAAACCTTTCATTATTTTTCTCCTTTTAATTGTTATAACTATATGTTAGCACTTTTGGCTTTTTTTTGCAAATAAATATGCTCAATTTTTTAATCTTTGCAATTTAGCTTTAATATTGTTCACATTAAGCCGGTTAGTTTATAGCAATTTTTAATTTTAATAAAAAGCAAGCCAAAAGGTTGTTTGATTTTTATCGTTTATATTATATTAACTTATTTTATTGGTTCCAAATCATTAAAATTTACAGAAATTGAGTCATTAAAATTTAAAAAATCAACTTCAATAAAATCTTGCACGGCATTATCATCAACAACAACACCAATTTCACCTTTATGAATTCCAAATTTAGTGTATTTTTCATCTTCAACCAATAGTTTTACTTTATCATATATTTTGAGCTTAGGAATATCAAAAGTTTTTTTTGCTTTTTTTAAGATTTGAGCTAATTTGCTGTTTATATCTTGTTTTATCTCTTTTGAAATTTCTTCTTTTTGCACAATTAAATCTTTTTGGTAAATCTCTGTAACTATATATTCACCCAAATTTTTTGAATTAAAAAATAAAACTTGTGCATTGTTTCCTTTAAAGTCAAGAACAACACCTAAGGTGTCTTTTTTTATATTAAGTCCCTCATAAGGTTTTTCATTATTTAAAATTACTAAATCAAATTTTTTCATCATATCCAACCTCCGAATGGTGTGGTGTTCACTATTTTTCCTTCAGGATATAACATCCATCCAGAATAATTAGAATAAAAAACAAGCCAAAAGGTTGTTTGCCTTTTATCGTTTATATTATATCACAGTGTGTCAAGGGTTTTTGCACTTTTATGTTAGCTTTTTTAAACAATTTATAAAAATAATTAAAAATGACCTAGCTTTAAACTAAGTCATTTTTGTTATTTTATCACTTTTTTATTCCAACTTGTCTTATTGCATTTTGAACATTTCATATATCTTGTTCGCCCAAAATGCATAGACCACAAAACTTGATTATAAGTTGGAATATATTTGTTGTGGCAACAATTACATTCATAAAATCCGGCATCTTTTTCAATTTTTAGGCAAAAGTGAATTCCAACAAAAAAATTTAAAATTCCAATCACAATAAGCGCAATTCTCCACCCTAATGGAATGTTAAAATATGAAGCAATAAAAATAAAAATAAAAAAAGAAATTGATGTTATATAGCCCAAAACGCACTCAATTGCTAGCAAAAATTTGGCGGTTTGTTCTTGTTTTTGTTTTAAATCAAACAAATTATGCTCTGCTTGCTGTTTATATTCTTCGCTTGAAAGTTTTCTGCCAGATAGCAGTTCATTGGCAGAGATATTGAGTTCTGTGCACAACGGAATCATAAGTGTTGCATCTGGCAAACCATTGCCACATTCCCATTTTGAAACGGTTTTTTCGCTTATCATAAGCTTTGATGCAAGCTCATTTTGGGTTAACCCTTTTGCCTTTCTTTGTTCTTTTATGAATTTTCCAATACTTATTATATCCATAATCCCCTCCTTTGTTTTTTATTATATCATATAAAAATATGAAATTATCCCTATTAATCGTAGAGTTACGGCGTTTTTGTATATTATTTTTTGCAGTTTTTAAACATTAAAGTTTTTTAAGCTTTTAATTTAAATTTTATTTTATAACAAGAACAAAAATGTGGTGATGTTATAATTTTTAAGTGAAAGCTTTTTTGAGATTTTAACATAAAACAAGTTTTGTGTGAGAATGCCTTGAAACTGTGGCAAACACTATTTTATTATTTTCATACAATTTATAACCCGCCAAAATGCACGTTGCCGTTTTGCTTAGATAAAATATTTAAAGCCTTTGTTATTTTGCTTGACACCCCCCCCCCCTAGCTTTGATATCATAATATCAAATAAGGGGAGTTAAAAATTTTATGAACAAAGAAAATTTATTAAAAATATCTTTAATTTTAACCGCTTTTTTGGTTATTGCGGTTGGATTAACACTGTTTTTTGTGATTCATTTTAAAAATTCTTCAAATGCTTCAAACAAGCAAGAAGATGCGATAAGCTCTGATATAATTGAAAATTTGGAAGTTGAAAAAGATATAACATTAACATTAAACTCAAATATAAGTAAAGGCTTAAATTTTGAAGTTGATGGGGAGCTTTATGATACATTAGAAAATCAGAATATAAAAAATTTAGAAACTGTTAACATTATTCCAAAATTAGGCTACAAATTTTTATATTATGAAATTGATGGAAACCAAATAACTAATAATATTATAAATTTAAAAGACATAAAAGAAAGCTCGTCAATAATTTGTTATGCTGATTACGCAACAGATGAATTGCCAATAATAAACATTAATGTAGATGGAGAAATAAACTCTAAAGATAAAGAAGATTACACACAAATGACATTTAATCTATTAAATAGCACAGATGAATTAAGCAATATAAGTGGAGGCATAAGGCTTAGAGGAAATTCAACAAGTGGATATGACAAAAAACCATACCGCATTAAATTTGATAAAAAACAAAGTTTGTTTGGCTTGCCAAAAGCTAAAAGTTGGGTTCTTTTGGCTGAATATCTTGACCCTTCAAATTTACATAACTACGCCGCTTTAAATTTGGGAAACGAGCTTGACAATTTATCATTTACACCTCACCCACAAAAAGTTAATTTATATTTAAATGATGAATATGTTGGGCTTTACACATTATGTGAACAAGTTCAAGAAAATAGCGGTCGAATGAATATTGAAATGAATGAAATAACCGAAGATATGGCAGATTTAAAAGATTTTAACTTTTTTATTTCTATGGATGCTAGTGTTACCGGTGACCCAACTAGTATTTTAGATAAAACATATTTTTATTTAGAAGAATATGATAAATATATTGAATTAAAGTACCCTGAAAAAGAAGATTTTTGTTCAGAAGAACAATTTCAAAGCTTTTTTGGCCAGCTGAAAATTTATGTTAAAGATATTTTTGATACATTTTATGATAAAAATGTTGAGAGCATAAAAAGCAAAACAAATATAAATTCACTTATAGATTTTTTAATAGTTGACCAAATTATGGGTGAATCTGACCATGTTTACAAATCTTTTAATATGTTTTACACAACAACTTCAAAAAATATTTCAGAAAACTATAAATTAAATTTTGGTCCAATTTGGGATTATGATTGGTGTTTATACACTCCTTGGACAGGATGCCCAAATGAAAGTTATGTTGTGTCTAATGAAATTTCATATTCAAACATATTTTTTCAAGCCATTCAAAATTGTGAGGAATTATTCACACTATATAAACAAAGATATCAAAATGTTGGAAGTGATGCAATATCAACAGTTATTACAAAAATAAATGAAATACAAAATGAAATTATTACTTCATTAGAGTTAAATCAAGATAAATGGTATAATGAAATTGATGAAGATTTAACAACAAAAAATTTAGATTTTTTAAATAATTGGCTAACAAACAGAAAAACACTTTTAGATAGCCTTTTAAATGAACATTAAATTTAAAAGAACATATTGATTACAGTTTTTCAATATGTTCTTTTTTAAACAAAAAACTCAAAACAAAAATTTTTAAACTACTCTATTTTATTTTAATAATTCTTTTTCAAAATCAAGCATTGCTTTTTAAAAAAACTGCTGATAAACAAAATCATTTTTTTGTGGGGCTTCTAAAGGATATTCAACAATTTGACCATCTTCAATAAAACATTCTGGGTCTATGTAAATAACTTTTAAGCCAGCTTCTCGTGCTTGCTTTTCAACTTGCCTTCTATCTGCGTGGCAACCAAAACAAATAAGTGATTTAACACCTTTTTCAAACTTAACTTTAGGAATATAAGTTTTTTTGTTATATGTTCTTAAAATCTTTTCATCTATGTTCATTCTCTTAACAAGTCTATCAAAATTATTGTTTAGAATTGTTCCAACAAAATATCCTTTTTCATATAATTTTTGAAAAATTTTATAACCTTTTGTTGGTTTTGCTTTTATACAATTTTCTGGAGTTTTGCTAAAATAAATAAAACTTTTTTCAGGATTTTCTAAAAACTTTTCAACAAAATCATCATCATCTGCAAAATAAAACTTTTTGGTTTGATGATTTTGAACCTTATATGTTTCATGCATTTCATAAAGCGGTGCAATCCCAGCTTCTATTGATGGTCCACACCCCATTTCAACCTGAGCTGGCAAATAAGGCAGTATTTCTTTCACTGATTTTATGTATGTTGGGTTATCTCTTTTGCCTGGAATTCTGAAAAGCTTTGTTGAATGTTCCCACATTCTATCATAAAGTGGTTTATAATCATAATTTTTTGAACAAATGATAACATCAACTGTGTTATAATCTTTTGGGAAAACGGCATTTGCTATTTTGTTCTTTGGATGATTTTCATATTTATTTATAATAACCCATAAATTTTCAAACTCATATGTGTTATCATTTATTTTCTTAAAATTTTTTAGCTTCTTTTCAATTCTGTTTAGATATCTTTTGTTTTCCTCTTTTTTTAGCGTGTTTGAAACATAAATATAAGTGCTGGTTAACGAAAAATAACCATCTATATTTTGATATGTGTTATAAAAATGAAAATATCTTCTTCTCTTTGTTGTTTCATCAACATAAAAAGATTGATTTTTGTTTTCTGGACGCTGATTTCTAAACCACATTCCTTCAAAATAAAAATTCCCATCACTTTCAGCAAAATATTTATCAAAAACCTGTTCTTCTAATTTTTTAAACTTAAATATCTTTAGTGGAAACATTTTTATTACCTCTTAACTTAGATTATAACACAAAAATAAAAAAATGTCTATAAATATTTAAAAAACGCAACATTAAATTATTTTTTAATTTTATTTAAATATTTTTTTGTCATTTTATTGCATTATTTGATGATTTATGTTATATTTTAGATATTGGAGGAAATAATAATGAAAAAGTTTTTTAGCGATTTTAAAAAGTTTATAACTCGTGGAAACATTGTTGATATGGCTATTGGTGTTATTATTGCAACAGCTTTTACAGCAATTGTAACAGCCCTTACAAACAAAATTTTAATGCCAATCATAAACTGGTTTTTGCTGGTTATAACTGGTGGAAAAAGCTTGGATTCTATCTACACTTACCTAAAATGGGTGTCACTAAAAGATGCAGACGGCAATCCAACTGGTGAAGTTGATTTGGTTAACTCAATTTATATTGATTGGGGCGCATTTTTAACTGCAATCATAAACTTCTTGTTAATTGCTCTTGTTTTGTTTGTTATTTTAAAGGTTATGATGTCTTCTCAAGGATATATTCAAGCAAAGAAATCTGAACAACCAACAAAAGAAGAAAAAGCACAGCTTAAAGAACAAGGCGTTGACATGAAAGACCACAAACAAGTTATAAAAGCCACAAAAGAACTTCGTGAAAAGAACAAAGTTGTTGTTGAACCAAAACCAACAACAGAAGAACTTTTAACTCAAATTTTGGATGAAATGAAAAAGCAAAATGAACCAAAATCAAAAAATGAGAAAAAAAGCAAAAACGAAGAAAAAAGTGAATAATTAAATGAAAAAATAGCATAGAATTATGCTATTTTTTTAATATAAAAATTTGTTAAATATTAAAATTCCAAATTATTAATTATTTAAATAATTTTTTAAATTTTGAATTATAAAAAAATTTATCACCCACTTAAACAGTATTTTATATAAACAAAGTTTTGCTAACAATAAAATTGTTGACTTTTTTTGTTAATTATAATAAAATTATAAGCGTTTACATAGGCTTTAAGCCTCAATATAAAATTTTAGCTATTTTTAGCTTTTTAGGAGAATAAAATGAAAAAAGAATTAGACCGTATGCCAAATTTGCAAGAAATGCAAAAAGAGGTTTTAGAGTTTTGGAAAAAAGACAACACCTTTTTCAAATCCGTTGAAAAAAAATCTAAAGGAGAAGTTGTTTTTTATGACGGCCCACCATTCCCTACTGGAAAGCCACACCACGGCACAATTTTGGTATCTTTTATAAAAGATATGGTTGCAAGATATCAAACAATGCGTGGCAACAAAGTTGCAAGGCAATGGGGTTGGGATTGCCATGGACTTCCTATTGAGGTTCAAGCGGAAGGACTTTTGGGAATAACTGATAAAAGTGAAATTGAAAAATCTATTGGAATTGATGTTTTTAACAACAAATGCCGTGAAATAGTTTCTCAAAACAATGATTCTTGGCGTGAATATGTTGAAAATATGGCAAGATGGGTTGATTATGACAACGCCTATAGAACAATGGACACAAACTATATGGAAAGTGTTATTTGGGCATTTAAAGAACTTTTTTCTAAAGGTCTTATTTATAAGGATTATCGAGTAACTCCTTATTGCTATCGTTGTGAAACAGCGCTTTCAATTTCAGACACCAGAGAATCTGACTCAACAAGACCAAAACAAGACCGTTGGGTTATGGTTAAATTTAAAACAGAGCTAAAAATTAACAACTTGCCAGTTTATTTTTTGGCATGGACAACAACTCCTTGGACTCTTCCATCAAATATGGCACTTGCAGTTGGTGAAAAAGTTAAATATTCTTTTATAAAAGTTAATGATGAAGTTTTTGTTGCTGGTTCAAACTCGTTATCAAGATATAAAAATGTATTTGGAGAAAATCCTGAAGTTTTAAAAGAGGTTTTGGGAAGCGAACTTGTTGGCAAAACTTACACCCCACTTTTTGACTTCTTTAAAGATAAAGCAAAAAAAGGTGCATTCAAAGTTATTGCTGTTGACTATATTGATGAAAATGAAGGCATCTGCATTGTTCACACTGCCCCAGCTTTTGGTGAAGATGACTATTGGTCTTGCAAGAAAAACAATATTCCTCTTGTTTGTCCTGTTGATGAAAAAGGAGTGTTTACAAAAGAAGTTAGCCTTTTTGCTGGAAAAATGGTGTTTGACGCCAACCCTGAAGTTATCAAATATTTAAAAGAAAACAACGGTTATGTTGCTGATGGAACTTTGGTTCACAACTATCCTCACTGCTGGCGTTGCGGAAAACCTCTTATTTATAAGGCAATGGAGGCTTGGTATTTGTCTGTTGACAAACTAAAAGACAAACTTATAGAAAAAAATGAAGTTGTTAACTGGATTCCAAACAGCATAAAAGTTGGAAGATTTGGAAATTGGCTTAGCGGAGCAAGAGATTGGAATATTTCAAGAAACAGATATTGGAGCACTCCTATTCCTGTTTGGGAATGCAACAAATGCCACAAGCAAAAAGTTTTGGGAAGTATTGCTGAAATTGAACAATGTGGCGGTGTAAAAATAACAGATTTGCATAAACAATATCTTGACAAAGTTACATTTTCTTGTGATTGTGGCGGAAAATACATAAGAGTTCCTGAAGTTTTGGACTGTTGGTTTGAATCAGGTTCTGCCCCATTTGCCAGAATTCACTATCCTTTTGAAAACAAAAGTTGGTTTGACAGCCATTCACCATCTGATTTTGTTGTTGAATATACTGGACAAATTAGGTGTTGGTTCTATTATTTGCATGTTTTAAGCGTTGGACTTTTTGATAAACCAGCATATAAAAATTGTATTGTTCATGGAACAGTTTTGGCAAAAGACGGCAAAAAGCTTTCAAAAAAGAGCAAAAACTACACTGACCCACTACTTTTGATAAATGAATATGGAACTGATGCTTTTAGGCTTTATATGTATCAATCAAATGCTATGCTTGTTAATGATATGATGTTTGATGAAAATGGGCTGAAAGACAGCTTGCAACAATTTATTTTACCTCTTTGGAACTGCGCTGGATTTTATCAAAGTTACTCTAAAATTGACAACTTTGTTGGAAATGAAAAAACATTGCCAAATTCAGACAATAATCTGGATAAGTGGATATTAGCTCTTCTTTATAAAACAGAAAAAGAAATTAAAAACAAAATGGATGCTTATCAAATAGATTGTTATATGCCACCTGTTTTAGAGTTTTTAAATGGACTTTCAAACTGGTATATTAGGCGTTCAAGGCGTAGATTCTGGACTGACGGAATGAATAAAGACAAATTAAACGCTTATGAAACACTTTATTATTGCTTAACAAACATCTGCAAAATTATGGCTCCAGTTGCCCCTATTGTTTGCGAAAAGGTTTATAAATCATTAACAGACAAAGAAAGTGTTCACCTAGAAAATTGGCCAGAAATTGATGAAAAATATGATAATAAAAAACTATTAAATGAAACCGAAATTGTTCAAAACTTAATTCACCTTGCAAGAAACATCAGAAACAAAAACAACATCAAAAACAGGCAACCTCTAAGCCTTTTGAAAGTTGCATCCGTTGATAAAAATGATTATAAAATCATAGAAGAAAACAGTGAGGTTATAAAAGAAGAACTTAATGTTAAAAGCATTGAAATTGTTGAAAACATTGATGAAATTGCAGAAATAAATTATAAAGTTAACTTTGCAACTGTTGGAAAAACTATGGGAAATATGATTCCAGTGATAACAAAAGCAATAAAAACAAACACATTAAAATTTGACGGAAAAAATTATTTTGTGAGTGAGGCAAATTTAACATTAAACAAAGAAGATATCTTAATTAACTTTGTTGCAAAAGGTGAACTTCCAGTTTTTAGCGATTCACACCTTGTTGTTTGCTTGGATTTAAAAATTAGTGAAGAACTAAAACAAGAAGGCTTAGCTCGTGAAATTGTTAGAAACATTCAAGATGCCAGAAAACAACTAAATTTAGAAATTATGGACAGAATAAAACTTGAACTTGTTGGAGATATCCCTAAAAACTTTTTAGATTATATTAAATCGGAAACTCTTTCAGATTTTGAAACAGTTTCATCTCCAGATTTTGAAACAGTTGTTGAAAATGTGACAATAAAAATTAAAAAAGAGTAAAAATAAATAAATTTAAAAAATAATATGCAAAAAAGCATATTATTTTTTGTTTTTTAAAATTGTTTGGCGATATTATGAAAAGTGTAATTTTTAAATAAAAGTTTTTTGAGATTCTCACGCAAAACAAGTTTTGCTCAGAATGCCTTTCGGCTAACGCCTCAAGGCATTGCGAAGCCCTTTAGGGCTGTGGCAATCTCTATCTTATTTATTTCATACAATTTATAATACCACTAATTATTTATCAATATCAATAAGTTCATATTCAGTTGAACCAATTTTCAAACTTTGGGCATAAGGCAAAATGTGTCTGCCTTGTTGCCTATCAATTCTTTGCTGTAATAGTTTTGCGCCTTTATCTTGTGAGTTCCATACCAAATCAATAAAAGCTTGGTCATTTGCAACTGGGTCAAGAGAAGCAACAATGCCTAAATCTTCCATAACTGGGTCTGTTTGGTTGGCGTCACAATCACAATCAACAGACAAGAAATTCATAACTGTTATATAGGCAATTTTTTTGTTGTTTTCTTTCATATAATCACAAACAGCTCCTGCTGCTTCTGCCATAGATTCTATAAAATCTTTTTGCTCATACTGAACTGTCCAAGCCTTGTCTGGGTCAATGGTTTTTCCGCAACTATGAATATAAGCTTTACCATTTCTGGAAGCTATTCCAATGGATTGATTTTTTAAGTTTCCACCAAATCCACCCATCATATGACCTTTGCCGTGTGCTAAATTTAAAATACTATCATAATTTTTTAAATTTTCGCCCACAATATCATATTTTAAATGCTTTCCACAATTTACTGGAATTTTAAACTCACCATCGCCGTCCATAATATCAACATTGGCAAAACTGGTGAATCCGTGTTTTTCGACAACACGCATATGGTCTTGTTTGTTTGTTCTCATGCCAGCATATGCGGTGTTGCATTCAACAATTGTTGCATTAAGTTTTTGAACAAGTGGAGCTATTAACTCTTTTTTTAGATATCCCCTTGAACCATCTTCGCCTGTTGAAACTTTAACACCAACTTTTCCATCTAAATTTATGTTTAATGCTTCATAAATTTTTATTAAACTCTCTGGGGTTATGTTTTTTGTGTAATAAACTTTTGATTTCATAAAATTCTCCTTTTCATTTTTATCAAAATCTGGAATATAACAATTGTTGCTGCTTGACATCTCTTGCATAAAGCCATTATAAAAACCAAGCTTCAACAAATAATTATAAACTCTTTTATATTCAAGTGGTTTTAAACTTCTGTTTATTTCTGGATAATTTTTAGCTTCGCCAAAAGGAGTGTATTGGCTCATCAAACTTATATAAGTTTTGGTTCCTAAATTTGTTTTTATCCAATCCAAAACTTTTAAGCTGTCATCTGTTTGATTTGGCAAAACCATATGTCTTATGATTAAGCCTTTTTTCATTAAGCGATTTTCTATAACATCATTTTTAACATTTTCTCGCATTTTTAAAATTGCTTTTGTTGCTTTTTCAAAATAATCTGGACAAAAAGAATATTTTTTGCTCAAATCACTTGAAAAATATTTTAAATCAGTTAAATAAATGTCTATATAATCTTTCAGTTCTTCAAGCATTTTTTCATCTTCATAACCACCACAATTATAAACAACCGGAATTTTGGGCTTATATATTTTTAAGGCTTTTAAAATGCTTTTAGAATAATGCGTTGGAGTCACCAAATTTATATTTAAAGCTCCCATTTGTTCCAGTTTTTTAAATAAATCTGCCAAATCTTGTGGAGAATAAACTTCTCCAACATCATTATGGCTTATTTTATAATTTTGGCAATAAACACATTTTAAGTTGCAATGGCTAAAAAATATTGCGCCACTTCCGCTATCTTTTTCACTTCCAGAAATTATTGGCTCTTCCCAATGATGAAGCATAACTTTTGCAATTTTTGCATCATTTAATGCACCGCAAAATCCTTTTTCTTTATCTCTATCAACCTTGCAATGCCGTGGGCACTGAAAACACTGTTTTATCATTTTTTTAATCCTTAATTATGCAAAAAATATAATAATGTTACAAAAATTGTTAATAAACTTAACTTTTTTATTTCATTACAATTCTTGCGTCAACTGTTAAAAACCTTCCTTCATCATCAATCATAAATGGATTTACATCCAATTCTTTTATGTTTTTATAATCAGAAACAAGCTGGCTTAATCTTAGAAGGGAATCTTTAACAACATTTATGTCAACTGCTTTCTTGCCTCTAACTTCTCCCATAATATTTTTGGCTTTTGTGCTTGAAACCAAGGCATCAACATCACGCATAGTTAGTGGGCAAGGTCTGAAAGCAACTTCCTTTAAAGCTTCAACAAAAATTCCACCAATTCCAAACATCATTTGATGTCCTTTTTCTCCAACCGGAGCAACCCCCGCAACAAGCTCTCTTGAGCTTCCTTTAACTTGCTCCATAACAATTATGCCATCCAAAGATTTTTCTATCTTTGCTTCTCTACACTTGTTTAAAAGCATATTAAAGTTTTCGATAAAATCAGCTTTGTTTTTAATTCCAACAACAACTCCACCAAAATCTGTTTTGTGGCTAACCGTTTTGCTACTTATTTTCAAAACACAAGGAAAGCCAACTTTTTTGATTGCTTTTTCAGCTTGAGCCAAAGTTAGCGCTGACTCAAACTTTGGCATTAAAAGCCCATAAGCCTTAAATATCTCTAAGCTCTCTTTTGTTGTTAAAAGAGTTCTTGCTTCCTTTTCAGCTTGTTTTAATATTTTGTCAACAACATCATTTTTCACTTCAAAGATAGGAGTTTTTTGTTTTATTCCATCCAAAAACTCTTTTCTATCACACAAAAGTTTAAATCCACGAACAGCATCTTGAACATCATCAAACAAAGGAATTGTGCTGTTTGGCATTTCAGTTTTAACTCTTTCAAAAAAGTCTGGAGTTGTCATATATGAAATTATGATTGGCTTTGTTGGATATTTCTTTTTAAGCTGTTCTAAGCTTTTTAATATATCCATATCGTGCTTGCCTGTGATATACAAATAAATAACCAAAAGCATATCAACTTCATCGCTTTTTAAAACCTCTTCACAAACATTGGTGTAATGCTCCATTGAAGCGCTTGCCACCAAATCAACGGGATTTTTTACGCTTGCTTGAGGAAGAGTTAAGGTTTTTAACTTTTCTTGAAGTTCTGAACTAAATGTGTTTACTTCCAATTTATAATCACTTGCTGTGTCGGTTGCAATAATTCCTGGGCCACCTGCGTTTGTTATAATCGCAAGCCTTTTGCCTTTTGGAAGTGGGCAGTTCCCCAAAACTTTGGCATCGTTAAACATTTCTCTTAGGCTAAATTCTCTAACAACCCCACACGATTTTAAAAGCCCTTCAAAATAACTATCTGTTCCAGCAAGTGAACCTGTGTGTGACGCTGCAGCCTTTGCTCCAGCACTGCTTCGGCCTGCTTTTATGGCAAGAATAGGCTTTTTTGTTGCAATTTTGGTTGCAAGTTTTCTAAACTTTTCTGGGTCTTTTATGCTTTCAAGATACAAAAGAATTTGAGCAACATTATCATCATTTTCCCATTGCTCCAAAACAGAAAGTGCATCAACATCTGTTTGATTTCCAAGTGACACCATTTGGCTAAATCCAATTCTGGCACTTTTTGAAATGTTGAAAACACCACCAGCAAGTGCTCCTGATTGAGTGGCAAAACCTATTGTTCCAACTTCTGGAATTGTTGGGCCAAAACAGCCGTCAAAATTAAGTTTTCCGTCTGCATTAAAAACTCCCAAACAGTTTGGACCAACTAGAGTCATATTATATTTTTCAATTTGGTTTTTAAGTTTTTCTTCAAGCTCAATTCCCTCGCCGCCAATTTCTTTAAATCCACTTGAAATTATAATAACATTGTGAACTTGTGCCAAATGACATTCATCAATAACGCCAGACACAAATTTGGCAGGAACTGCAATTATTGCCAAATCTATTTCATCAACAACATCTGTTATTTTTGCATAACATTTTATTCCCATAATGGATGAATGTTTTGGGTTTATGGGATATAATTTTCCGTTATACTTAAATTCTGTTATTCTTTTTAAAAGTTCATTTCCAACCGACCCTTCTTTTTCACTTGCCCCAATCAAAGCCACGCTTTCTGGGTATAAAATTTTATCTAATTTTCTCATTTTTTCACCTACTTTTTATATATTATCTATTATATCTCAAAAATAAATATAAGTAAAATAAATTAGTGCACAATAAAAAAGTTGCAATAAAAATTGCAACTTTTTTGTTATTTTAATGGCGCTTGCAATTTGTTTGCGTTGTCAAAACTTGTTGCCAAATTATACAAACTTAAAACATTGCTGTATGCTGTGTAGTAATAACGACAAGAACTGTCATCACTTGTGTATGTTTTAACATAAATCTTATAGTCTGCAACTTCATTTTTGTCATCAACAAAAATTGCTAGTTTTGTGAATGTCACACTTTGATTATCTGAAGTTTTATATTCTGTTCCGTCAACATTTTTAAGTTTTTGCTTTTCAGTCCACTCAAACTCAATCAAATATCCATCTGTTTGTTGATGAAGTGATGTTATGCTTGGGCCACTTTCTTTATAAGTTATTTTTTGGTCAGCATTGCTTAATCCCAAAAACAAGCCTTGCATAATTGAATAACTGCTCAAATTGTTAAAAGTTTTTATAACGCTTTCATAATCACTTTTCATTGTCTCATCTGTCTCCAACTTTGATGTGATCATTTTATAGGCATATTCTTTTCCATCTTCATATTTTGAAACGCTTATTTGAGCTGTTGGCAACTCATCAACAATAGATTTGCTTGAGACCGCACTTATTGTTGGTGCAAGTTTTTTTGGAACAAAAGACAAAATAATAACAATAACAATAACAACAGCAATAACCGCAAGCAATGAATAACATATCCATTCTTTAGCTTTCATTAATTTTTAGCTCCCTTAATTTTGTTTATTCTATTATAAATTAAATTTAAAATATAGTCAAGCAAATTCTAGTTTTGTTCATCTTTTTTAGTTTTTGGTTTTTGCTCTTTTTTTATTCCACTTTTCGGCGTCTTTTTTTGCTTGGTTTTATCAGTTTCTAAATCGGTTTTTGGCTCAGTTTTTTTAGCTTTTTTTGCTTCCTCTTTTTTCTCTTTTTCATCTTGCCCATTAAATGCTTTTAATGCCTTTTCTTTTATTTCTTGCATTCTTTGTGCGTCATATTCATTTTCAACAACCGCTTGAACCTTTTTGGCTTTTTTTGCTTCAGAATCTTCTTTTTTATGCTCTTCTTCTCTCTTGTTCACAAAGTCAATAACTTCTTCATAGGTTTTTCCTTCCAAAATCATATCAACTTCTTTTGAATAAATTGTTTCTTTTTCAAGCAAAACTTTAACCATAACTTCTAGTTCATCTTTGTGTTTGTTTAAAATTTTTATAGCGTTTTGGAAAGCTTTTTCAAGCATATCTTTAACTTCTTGGTCAATAAGTTCTGAGGTTTTTTCACTGATGTTGTTTCTTGTTTGGAAATCTCTTCCCAAGAACACTTCGCCATCACCACTATATGAAACTGGCCCAAGCTTTTCACTCATTCCAAATTCAGTTACCATTCTTCTTGCTGTTTGAGTTGCTTGTTTTAAGTCATTTGATGGGCCTGTTGTGTAACGACCATATTTTATATATTCAGCTGCTCTTCCACCCATTGCAACTTCTATCCTATCTAGAAGTTGTTCTTTGGTGTAATAATTCATTTCTTTTTCTGCTGATGGGGATGTGTAGCCACCCGCCATTCCTCTTGGAATTATGCTAATTTCATTAACAACTTGTTTTAAGTTTTTGGCTGTTCGGCTAACAATGGCGTGCCCTGCCTCGTGATAAGCTGTGTTTTCTTTGTCTTCTTGAGATACAACTGCGCTCTTTCTTTGAGGCCCAAATGCAACTTTTATTGTTCCTTCCATAATGTCACCTTGAGTGATTATGGAGTGACCTGCTCTTGCTGCCAAAATTGCTGCTTCGTTTAAGATGTTTTCTATTTCAGCTCCTGTTGTTCCCGGCCCTAAATGCCTTGCAATATCAGCATAATTTATGCCTTTTGCCATTGGCTTATCTTTGGCATAAAGCCTTAAAATCTTTTCTCTTGCCTTAACATCTGGATATCCAACTGTAACTCTTCGGTCAAACCTTCCCGCACGCAAAAGGGCTGGGTCCAAAACATCTGGCCTATTGGTTGCAGCAATAACAATTATGCCTTCATTAACATCAAATCCGTCCATTTGAACCAAAAGCTGGTTTAATGTTTGTTCTCTTTCATCATTTGTGTTGCCAAGTCCTGCTCCTCTTTGCCTTCCAACCGCATCAATTTCATCAATAAAAATTAAACATGGGCTGTTTTTCTTGGCTGTTTCAAACAAATCTCTAACTCTGGCTGCACCAACACCAACAAAAAGTTCAACAAAGTCACTTCCTGTTATGTTAAAGAAAGGAACTCCAGCTTCTCCAGCAATTGCTTTTGCAAGTAAAGTTTTTCCAGTTCCTGGAGGGCCAACCATCAAAACTCCTTTTGGAATTCTTGCCCCCAAATCAGTGAACTTTTTAGGGTTCTTTAAAAATTCAACAATTTCGGCTATTTCTTCTTTTTCTTCCTCACAACCAGCAACATCTTTAAATCTAACTTTTAAGTTAGACTCCATTCTGGCTTTGTTTTTTCCAAAGTCCATATTTTGTCCGCCCATTCTTTTAAAAGATTTAAAGATTATAATAAAGAACACAACAATTAAAATAATGTAAACAAATGGCCAAATTCTGCTTATAAAACTTTCTTCAACTGGTCTTTCATCATACCAAATAACATCAACGTGTGAATTGTTATATGCTTTTATGCTTTCAATCAAAGTGTCTATTTCAGAGCCTGCAATGATTGTGAAATAAAAGTCATAAGAGCCACCATTTGATTTTTGAAAAGTTTCAAGTTTAACTTTATTTTTGTCTAAACCTTCTCTATAAACTCCCTTAACGGTTGTTCCATAAACATAAACTCCCGCAACTTCATCAGCTTGAAATGCAGTTTCAAACTCACTGCGAGATATTTTTTTGTTATCTCCTCTTTGCATAAAACTAGCAATTAGCAAAATTGCCAAAATTGCTATTAAAATAACAGTAAAATATGGAAATTGCTTTTTCTGGGGTGAATTGTTTCTTTGCTCCACTTAAGCCTCCTAAAATAATAGATTTATGACTTATTATAACATTATATTATGCAAAAAGCAAATATTTTTAAAACCTTTGTTTTATTATTATGCTCAAAAATGTTGTTATATAAAACAAAAATATTGTTTTGTTTAAAAAGAAAAAAGCATTTTGTGTTTTAAATGCTTTCTTCTTTTATAACAATATGCAAATTATTCCGCCTTTGCCTTCGTTAACAATTCGAGTGAGTGTTTTTCGCATCTTCTTTTGAGCTTCAACTGGCATTCTGTTAATTTTTCCGTTTAGGCCTTCATTCATAAGTTCTTGCATAGACTTGCCAAACATATTTATGTTCCAAAGCCCTTCTGGGTTGTTCTTTTGCTGGTCTGTCAAATAAGTTATCATATCTTTTGATTGTTCAACCGAGCCAATCATTGGGCTTATTTCTGTTTCAATGTCCACCCTCATTATATGCAAACTTGGCGCCGTTGCTCTAAGCTTTACCCCATAACGGTTTGAGCCTTGCTTAACAAGTTCGGGCTCATCAAGAGTTAGGTCATTAACGCTTGGCAAAACAACTCCATAACCTGTTTTTTCAGCTTGAGTTAACGCATCTTTAAGTTTGTCATATTTTTGCTTTGAAAAAGCTAAATCTTTCATTTTTGCAACAAGCTCGAAATCATCTTTTATTTGCATACCACATTCATTGCTTAAAACTTGATAAAACAACCCTTCTTTTGGCTTTAGGTTAAAAACAAGCTTGCCTGTTCCAAGTTCAACGTTTGATATTTTTGTTGGCTCAAAATTTTCACTATTTTCAAACAATATCATATTTTTATCAAACTGGCCAATTCGCTCTAAATTTGTTACTGCTTTTTTAAACTCATTTGCTGCTTCACTTATTATTTCACTATCAAACGAAAGAGCTGTAAGCCAATTTGGCATATTGATGTTGATGCTAACAAACGGAAATTCATTTAACATTTTTTCAAAAACGTTTGCAACATCTTGCTCGGTCATAACTTCAGCATTTAATGAAATAACTGAAACTTTGTGTTTTTGTTCTAGTTCTTTTTCTAACTTTTTTGTTTTTTCATCTTGTGGATTTTTGCTGTTTAAAACAATAACAAAAGGTTTTTGATATTCTTTTAATTCACTGACAAGCCTGTTTTCTGCCTCAACAAAATTTTCTCGTGGGATTTCCCCAAAAGAGCCGTCTGTTGTCATTAAAATGGCAACTGTTGAATGTTCTTTTATAACTTTTTGAGTTCCATATTCGGCGGCAGATTCTAGTGGCATTAAATCTTTGCTCCACGGAGTTTTAACCATTCGAGGCTTGCCTTCTTGTTTATCGCCATTTGCTCCTTTAACAAAATAACCAACACAATCAATCATTTTAACATTCATTGAAATACTGTTTTTAAGGTCTATTTTAACACTTTCTGCTGGAACAAACTTTGGTTGCGTTGTCATAATTGTTGCTCCGTCAGCGCTTTGCGGAAGCTCATCAATAGCGCACGCTTTTGTGTTTTTGTTTGCTATTTTAGGAATTACAAACTCTTCCATAAATCTTGTTATAAAACTAGACTTTCCAACTCTAACTGGCCCAACAACTCCAACATATATATCACCATTTGTTCTGGTCATAATATCTTCATAAATATTTTTATTTTCCATAATCGCTCCTTTTTGTATATCAAAATATATGCAACAAAAAAGAGCATTATTCAAAATGCCCTTTTATTTTAACTAATTATTTTTGTGTTTTTTTAGTTTTGGTGGTTTTTGGTTTTTCTGTTTTTTCTGCGCTTGCAGTTTTTGTTGATGTTGTTCTTGGCTTTCTAACTGTTTTTGCTGGCTTAACTTCTTCTTTAGCTTCTTGTTTTGCTTCAGCTTTTTGTTCTTTAACCTTTTCTTCTTTTTCTTCTTTTTGTGTTTCTTTTGCTGGTTGTGAATTTCTTTTTGCTGCTCTTAATGCTTTTTCTTCACTTTCTGCTTTAACAGCAAAGATAAAGTAAGCAAACATAAACACAAATTGAATAACATTAAACAAAACAAACACAAAGCTGAGCCAACCTGAAACTGCTCCAAAGTTTGAAAACATTTCGTCTTCAGCAAGGCAAAGTCCTGCAAAGTTTACAATAAGAAGTATTATTCCCAAAAATAAATTTAGCCATTTGCAAAGAAGCAATGATATTTCTGAATTAGAAAACATAAAATAAATAATCATTTCAACCAAACTAATTCCGCAACATATTAGGGTTATTGCCCAAACCCAAGATGGGACTGATGAAGGAATAATTCCTCCAACAAGCAAAATTCCCAAAACAAGCATAACTAATGCCATACAACCTAAAACTAAATGATATAATTTGTTTTTAACAACTTCCATTTTTTATTCTCCTTTTTATTTATTTCTTAATTTTCTTAAAAATGGTGGAATATCCGACTCATCAACCTGAATTCTTGAACTTGACAACTTTTCTTTTGGTTCTTCTTCTTTCTTTGGTTGTTCTTTCTTGAAAACTGATTGCTCTTCATCCGCATCATTAAAGCGATTTCTTAAAAAGTCTGAATATTGATTGTTATATTTTAAATCCTCAGTTGCCATTTCTGGCTTTTTCTCTTCTTCTTGGGTTTCTAATAGTGATTGAGATTCATTTCCCTTAAATCCTGTTGCAATAACAGTTATTTCAACGCTATCTTCCAAACTTTCATCAACGCTTGTTCCAAAAATTATGTTACAATCTGGATCAACAATTTCTCTCATAAGGTCAGCAGCTTCGTGAACTTGATCTATTGGAAGTTGAACTCCACCTTTAACGTTGAATATAATTCCTGTTGCTCCTTCTATTGTTGTTTCTAGAAGCGGACTTGAAACAGCTTGAGACAAAGCATCAAATATCTTTCTATCTCCTTTTGCTCTTCCAATACCCATGTGTGCTAGGCCTCTGTTTTTCATTATGGTGTTAATGTCGGCAAAATCAAGGTTTATCAAAGAGTTGTCAACAATAATGTTTGAAATACCTTGAACACCTTGCCTCAAAACATCATCAGCATATCTAAATGTGTCAACAATTGACGTCCCTTTTGGAACTAGCTTAAACAACTTTTCATTTGGAATAATAACAAGAGAGTCAACAACCTTTCTTAAGGCCTCCACACCTTTTTCGGCGTTTTCCATTCTTTTTCTACCTTCAAAATTGAAAGGCTTTGTTACAACAGCTATTGTTAAAATATCTTTTTCTTTGGCAAGAGAAGCAATAAGTGGGGCTGCTCCTGTTCCTGTTCCACCACCCATTCCTGCTGTTACAAAAACAAGGTCAGCATCATTTAATGTTTGTTTTAACTCATCCAAATTTTCTTCAGCTGCCTTTAGGCCAACTTCTGGGTCTGCTCCCGCTCCCCAACCTTTTGTGAGTTTGCTTCCTATTTGTATTCTATAATCAGCCTTGCTAACTTGCAATGCTTGTTTATCTGTGTTAACGGCAATAAATTCAACGCCACTAACTCCTGCGTTAACCATTCTGTTAACGGCGTTGTTTCCACCTCCACCAACGCCAACAACTTTTATTTTTACCACTGGTTTCACTTGGTTTTCAGATGCAAAATCGTTATAATTCATATTTTCCTCCATAATCTTTATTTCCTTTTAAATAATTTTATAAAAAATAATCCTATTGTTTGCCTGTTGTTTTTTAGTGCCATATTAAGTAAGCTTACTGTTGAAGACAAATGTGGTTTGTCTAACCCTGGAACTTTTGGAACAACTGGGATAACTTCTTTTCCTAAAACTTCTGAAACCAGTTCTTCTGCTCCTTCAATAAAATCAAGCCCTCCACCAGTTATGTAAATTTTGCTTTGTGATGGAATTTGTATGTCACTGTCATCAAAACACTTTTTAATGGTTTTGGCAATCTGTTTTATGCGATATTTCACAATTTCACAAACTTCTTCAACCTTAATTTCTTTTGTTTCACCGTTATCCAAACTTATTTCAAACACTTGCCCTTCACAATCTTCAGTTAATGAAACTTCTCTTTTCAGTTCTTCCGCCTGCTCTGGGCTGATTTCATAAAGCTTGCACATATCAGATATCATATGTCCTGAACCTAATGAAAAACTTTTTAAATCCAAAAGCCCATCACCCATAATTGTTGAAACGCTTGTTGTTAAAAATCCGCAATCAATCAAAACCGCACATTTATCTCTTTCTTCAGAGTCCACCAAAAACAAACTTTCACTTAATTGCTCGCCATAAAATTCAACATGCTCTATGTTTAGTGAAGATAATGCTCCTTGCACAATTTCCAAAAATTTGTTATCCGCCAAGGTGTAACTAACAAGCCCCGAAAACTTTTCTGTTGTTTTGCCTTTTGCTTTTATAATTCTCTCACCATCATCAAGCATAAAATAAATTGGTGAACGGCTAACAACGCTGAATCTTTCATTTTTAAAATTATCTGCTGAGTTATATAAATCAACAATATCTTGTTCGGTTATTTTGTGAGGAGTGTAATAATTCATTTCTGTTTGCTTCACAACAACAGAACAAAATTCTGCAGGAACACCAATATAAAGATGAGTTATCTGACAACCAGCACTGTTTTGTGCCATATTTATGGCAGAGTGAATATCTTCTTTCAAAGCTTCTGGTTCTAAAAATTCACCATCCATAAAACCCGCATATGTCACTTCACCATAACCCTTTAAATTTAAAGTGTCATTAAGGCTAAGGCTTCCCATCATAACAGATATATGACCACTTCCGAAATCTAAAACTGCTATGTTTTTTCTCGCCATAATTCGCTCCTTATTTTTTATTTTTATACAATTAAAAACTTAACTATATTATATATCTTAATTTATTTAGAAAAATAAGTCAAACAAATTTAAGGGATTTTGCTTAAAAACACAAAAAAATGGGTTCTTCTTTTACCCATTTTTATTGTTTATAACTTCCAACAATTTTTCCATCTTTTGTTATAACAGAAATTGTTCCAGTTTTTTTCTCATCCACACTAAGCTCATTGTCAAGCATATATAATGCCATTGCAATCTTTTTTTGTTGGTTTATTGTTGGAGCATAAATTGCTATATTCACCCCATCACAATATTTTATTAACATCTTATCTTCAAAAACAGTTATTTCACTAAACATTGCCAGCATATCAACAAGAGCTATTGCTTGATTTTCTTGTTCATAATTTTGGCAAAAACTGCTTTCCAGAGTTTTTATTGCATCAAAGTTTTTTGGAGCATTTAAAAAATCTCCACTAAAAGCCTCTTCACACTCATAAGATAAAATTTTTATGGGATTATCTTTGTTTGAAACATAATCCCCGCTCTCCACTCTTAAAACTTTTAGGTCACTATCTGTTATATAATATTTGTCATCTTTTTGAAATGCAAACACTTCATTTCGTTCAATTGCGTGAATTATTATTTTGTTTGGAAATTTTGTTTCTATGTTTAAAATTTTTATATAAGGAAAGTTTTTTTCAATATTGTTTTGCCCATTTGTTTTTGAAACAAAAAAAACATTTGTTCCAGTTTTTATGTTGGATTTTTCAATAATGTCTGAATCTAATGTGGATGACAAAACATTTTTTTCGCTCTCCCAACTAACACTTATTGTTTTAACTGAAAAAAGAGTGCTTGACAAAATCACAAGCAAAACAACTCCTGCAAAAACTGAAAAAAATATGGTTAAAATTTTATTTTTTTTTGTCATTTTAACTCTCTTTCCCTTTTTATGTTCGCACCCAAAAGGCTTAACTTTTTTTCTAAATTTTCATACCCTCTGTCTATATGATAAACATCACAAACTGTTGTGTAGCCCTCAGCGCAAAGCCCAGCCAAAACAAGTGCCACTCCTCCTCTTAGGTCTTTTGCATAAACTTCTGCTCCAAAAAGTTTTTTAACTCCCAAAACATAAGCTATTTGATTTTTTATTGTTATGTTTGCTCCCATTTTTAATAGCTCTGGAACAAATTTAAACCTTGTTTCAAACAAATTTTCTTGAATTTGTGAATAACCTTTTGAAATTGTTTGCATGCAAAGTATTTGTGATTGAAGGTCTGTTGGAAAGCCCGGATAAGGCATTGTTTTTACAAAATTTATGGATTTGGGCCTTTTGGTGCTTTCTATATAAATTTTATCATTAAATTGCTTTATTTTGCAACCAGAATTTTGTAATTTGTTGATTAAAATAGAAAAATGATTTGAAATAGTGTTTTTGATTAACATTTTTCCGCCACACATAGCGCATGCAATTAAATAAGTTCCTGCAATAATTCTGTCTGGAATTGGAGTGTGGGTGCAACCATAAAGTTTTTTAACCCCAACAATTTTTATGGAGTTTGTTCCTGCTCCACAAACTTTTGCTCCCATTTTGTTTAAAAAATTTTGCAAATCTTCTATTTCTGGTTCTTTTGCTGGATTAAAAATTGTGGTAACTCCCTTAGCCAAAACTGCTGCCATTATTAAATTTTCTGTTGCTCCAACACTTGGAAAATCTAGATAAATATCCGCCCCACAAAGCCCACTTCCGTCACAACTTATATAGCCATGAAACTCTTTAATTTTAACACCCAAAGCCCTTAAGCCTTTTAAGTGAAGGTCAATCGGCCTTAGCCCTATTTCACACCCTCCTGGATAAGCAACTTTTGCTTGTTTAAACCTACCCAAAAGCGAGCCCAAAGTGAATATGCTTGACCTAAGTTTTTTAGACAAATTTTGAGAAATAAAAAAATTATTTGCACACTTTGCATTTATATGTAATTCATCTTCAAATCTTTCCACTTTAACCCCAAGAGATGTTAATATATCACACATATTTTTTATATCTTCAAACATTGGGCACTTTTTTAACACAACTTCTTCTTCACACAAAAGGCAGGCAGACAAAATTGGAAGGTAGGCATTTTTTGCGCTTTCAACCTCAATTTCTCCTTCAAGTTTGTTTCCGCCAACAATTATAAATTTATCCATAAAAACCTCTACTAAATAATATGGCAAATTTTGTTTTTGTGTGAAAATGAAAAGTAGTTAAATTTTTAAACTTTTTTAAATATAATAAAAAAAGTGCTTTTTAGCACTATTTTTCATTGTTTTTGTTGTTGTTTTCAGTGTTTTTTTGTTTTTTTCTTTTTAAAAGTTTGAATGCTTTTAATCTTTTTTTAGGCTTTTTTGATTTTAAAACAGATTTTCTTATCTTTTTTATTTCTTTCTTTTCTCTTTTAATTTCGTGTTTTGCTTCTTTTATTTCAGCCTTTTCTTCTTTCTTTTCAAATTTATGTTCAATTTTTATTGCTCTATCTTCGTGTTTTTCTTCAATTTTTTGTTGTTTTTTCTTATCTTTAAAAATTTTCTTTTGAATGTTGGTTTCAGTTTCTTTTCCTTTTAAAAGCCTTTCAATATTTGAACGATGAGCAAACCAAATAAGCAAAAATATGGCAAAAGTTAAAAGGCTTATGGTTAAATCTGGCTCTGGCATTGTTAAATTCTGATAAATAACCATTGCTGTTACTATAAGCATTGATGCAACTGAAACATACTTAAAAAACCACACATAAACAAAAGCAATAGCAAAACAAATTAGCATTGGAATTGGCTGAGAAACAGCAAACACCCCTATCATTGTTGCCGCACTTTTTCCACCCTTAAACTTATAATAAATTGGAAACATATGCCCAACAACAGCAGAAAGGCCACAAGCATAAAGCCCAATTAGCCCTTCAGTTGTGTTAATTCCAAAAAAAAGATAGCCAGAAAGAGCACTTAAAGCGCCTTTTAAAGCATCTAAAAACAAGGTTAAAAAACCAATTCCCGCACCAACATTTCTAAACATATTGGTTGCCCCTGGATTTCCTGAACCCTTTTTTGTTATGTCTATATTTTTTGATTTTGCCAAAATTCTTCCAAAACTTATACAGCCAACAAAATATGAACAAACAACCAAAACAAAAAGAAGCCAGAAATTCATTTTAATCCTCCTTTTTTGTTTGACGAACAAGTAGTCTTATTGGTGTTCCACTAAAATCTTTTGCTCTTCGTATTGAATTTTCTAAATATCTTTTATAAGAAAAGTGCATAAGGCTTTCATCATTAACAAAAATAGCAAAAGTTGGCGGACAAATATCAATTTGTGTCATATACTTAATTTTAAGCCTTTTGCCTGCGTGAGTTGGTGGCTCTGTTGTTGCTATGGCATCTTGCAAAATTTCATTTAATAGACCTGTTGAAATTCTGGTTTTTGCATTATTTAAAACCATTTCAACACTTTCCATAATTTTACCAAATCTTGTGCCATCTAAAGTTGAAACAAACAAAGCAACAAAATAATCCATAAATTTAAGCTCTTCTTGTAATTTTTTTGTATATTTATTTGCAGTTTTTGTGTCTTTTTCAACCAAATCCCATTTGTTATAAACAATAACGCTTGGTTTGCCTTGTTCGTGAACATAACCAAGAAGCCTTACATCCTGTTCACTTATTTCCTCGCTTGCATCTAAAACAAAAACAACAGCATCAGCTCTTCTAATTGCTTGCAAGCTTCGCATAACGCTAAAGCCTTCTATTGTTTCATAATCTATTTTGCTTTTTCGCCTAATGCCAGCAGTGTCTATTAAGATATAATCTTTTTTGTTATATTTAAACGGAACATCAACAGCATCTCTTGTTGTTCCCGCAACATCACTCACAACAACTCTGTTTTCACCAATAAGCCTGTTGGTTATGCTACTTTTTCCTGCATTTGGCCTTCCAACTATGGCAATTTTTGTTTTTTGTGTTTCTTGTTGAGGAGAAACTTTTGTTTTAAATTTGTTAACAACAGCATCCAAAACATCCGCAACGCCCATTCCGTGTTCACTAGACATAGCATATGGCTTTCCTAACCCTAGTTTATAAAAATCAGAAACAAAAGTTTCTTCTTTGTCATTTTCAAGCTTGTTAACAGCCAAAACTATTGGTTTTTTGCTTTTTCTTAAGATTTGAGCCACATTTTCATCACTTGATGTTATACCCTCTTTTCCGTCCACTATCATCAAAACAACATCAGCAATATCAATAGCAAGTTCAGCTTGCGCAAAAATATATTTTTGCCATTCATCATCTTTTGCTGGTTCTATCCCACCAGTGTCTATCATTGAAAAAGCATAACCCGACCACTCAGTGTCAACAATTATGCGGTCACGGGTAACACCTGGAATGTTTTTAACAATGCTTATTCTCCTTCCTGCAACACGATTAAAAAATGTAGATTTCCCTACATTTGGTTTTCCTATTATTGCAAGAACTGGTTTAGACATAATTTTTCCTCCAACAAAATAATAGCACATTATTTTTTATAAAACAATATTAAATTTTATTTTTTCAATTTTTTTAATAATTCTATAAAATTGTCAATATCAGTGAATTGTTTATAAACTGAGGCAAACCTAACATATGCCACCTCATCAAGTGGCTTTAAAGCCTTCATAACTTGCTCACCAATTTGAAGTGATGTCACCTCTTGAGCCAAGCTATTATAAATATTTTTTTCTATTGAATCAACAATTTGTTCAATTTGCGCCATTGTAACTGGCCTTTTGTCACAAGCTTTAACAAGCCCTTTTCTTATTTTTTCTCTGTCAAAGGCTTCCACTCTGCCATCTTTTTTTATAACTCTTACGGGCAAACTTTCATAAACCTCAAAAGTTGTGAAACGCTTTCCGCATTTGGGGCATTCACGCCTTCTTCTTATTGAAGTTATGTCTTCATTTGTTCGTGAATCTATAACTTTTGTGTCTTGAAAGCCACAATACAAACACTTCATATAACACCTCTTTTTTTATTGTAACAAAAATAGCAAAAAAAGTCTAGTATTAGTGTTTTAGTAATTTATTTTTTTTGTTTTTTCATATAAAATATTAGGGAGCTTTTTAAAAAATGGAAAATAGTTTTTCTGAACTTCGCTCAAAACTTGTTATAAATTTGTCTGACGGCAAAAAACTTGGGCATATTATTGACCTCATATTTGAGCAAAACACGGCAAAAATACTTGGAGTTATTGTTCCTGGAAACAGAGGCTTTTTTTCAATTTTTAAAGCAAAAGAAGACATCTTTATTCCTTATCACAGCATTTGCAAAATTGGAGAAGACACAGTTTTGGTTCAATTAACTCCAACAGGGATTTTAAACCATAAAGATATAAACAACCAACCACAATATTCATATTTGCCAAACACGCAAAACAAAAATAGTTAAAAAATTTGTCATAAAACATAAAAAACTCTATTTTAATAGAGTTTTTTGTTAATTTTTATATAAATTAAAATTATTGCTTTATATAATATTTTGCCAATCAAAACTAATAGTTTTATAATAAGTTGAAATGATGTGCAAAAGCAAATTGCACTCCACCATTGCAAGTTCAAAATCTTGATTGTTTAAATGCGATTTTATCAAACTTATTTGTCTTCCTATTTGTTCAATATCTTTATAATCCACAAACAAGCTTAAGACTATTTCTCTATCTTTCCAATATTTATCAATATTTTTTATATCAACCAAACCTTTTTCTTCATTTTGATTTAAAATTTCACTTTGAAGAGTTGTTGTTTTGGCTACCATACTATTATAAGTTTTGTCAATATAGCTTTGCTCTAAACTAACGCCCACAATCAAAACTATAAAAATAACAAGCATAACCCAAACTTTTTTCACCATTTGCCCACCCCATTATAATTTGTTTTCAATGTTTGAGCAAATCCATTTTTGGGTTGAACATAAACATCGCCAAAAGCGTTTAATGTTAAAATTAAAATATCTTTATAATTTTTAACTTTTATTTTTTCACATATATTTTGCAAAAAATTATTATCAATTCCTGCAATTTTTATGTTTTTTTCAATGAGTTTTGAACAAGACACCAAAATTAAAGGCAAACTTGATGGAGCCACTTTTATGTTTAGGTCTTTGTTTGATGCTGGCAAGGTGTCTGCTTTTTGAATAACTGATAAAGTTCCATTTGTTTCAACCAAAGCATAAGACACATCTTCAAGCTTATAAACTCCCATCGCTCTAAGCCCTTGCATTAAATCATCAAAAGTCATATTAAGCTCTCTTAAAGCATCAAGTTCCACTCCTTTGGGTGAAATCACAACAACTGGTCTGCCATTTATTATCTTTCGCATAGTTATACTTTTTCGAGATAAAAGCGACACCAAAAAATGGACAATAACAATCATTGTTAAAGGAATTAAGCTAAACAAAAGTGGCATACTTGTTTGGGTCATTGGAAGAGTGGCAATATCTGCCATAATTAGTGTTATCACAAGCTCAAAAGGTTGCATTTCTCCAACCTGACGCTTACCCATTATTCTTAAATAGGTTAAAACAATAACATAAATTATTAAAACTCTAAAAAGGATTATAAACATACTATTACTTTGTTTAAATCACACATTTTTATGCTTCTTTTTTGAAAATTTTGCAATATTTTTTACTTTTGAAAAAACAATCATAACATCAAACAATTTAAAACACACACAAAGCAAAACAAACGAAAGAACACACACAAAACAAGACATAATTAAAGCGATAATATTTGGAAAAATAATTAACATCAAGCCATACAACCATTTTGAAAGCAAGGCAGAAAGAATTATAAAAATTAAACAAAAAAGTGTTGGTTTTATGAGTCCAAGCTTTATTTTTGTGTGTTTTTTTATCATCAAAAGGTTTAAAGTTGTTGTGATAAGCATACAAAGTCCAAATCCCAAAACAAGTGAATACGCCTGCAAAATGCCCGAAAAAGCAACAATGCAAACAATTAAAGAGGCGCCTCCTATTAAGTTGTTAACAAAAGATTTAACCTCTAAATTTAATGAATTTAATATGCTTGAAGTTATGTTTGATAGCCCCAGTGGAATCATAATAATTGAAGCTCCAACCAAAAATTCGCCACTTAGGGTATTGTTAAACAAAAGCTGACAAATAGGAACTCCAAGACCCATAAAAACTGGCACAAACAAAGCGCTAATTATTAGTGAAAACAACAAACCAGATTTTATGCGCTGAGTTAATATATCATATCTCTTTTGCTCTAAAACAGATGATAATTCTGGAATTAATGCAAAAGAAAGTGCTCCAATAATTGTTGATGGCAAAAACAAAAGCGGAAAAGTCATTCCCATAACCGCTCCATAAACAGCCATTGCTCCACTGTTGCTAAATCCGTTTAAAACCATCATAAACGGAAACAAAACAGCAATTATTGGCTGAATCAAACTTGAAATTGTTCTAACTCCAGTGATTGGTGTTGAACTTTTCAAAACTTCTTTTATGTGCCCTTTTTGATAACTTAACTTGCCACCTTTTTTGTAATAGACAAAGATAACAACAACACAAGAAAGAAAGCACGCAATTGTCATGGAATAACCCGCTAATTCTGCTTTAGAGCCAAAAGGAAACAAAATTTCAGCAAACAAAACAAAAACAATAATTCTTATTATTTGCTCAAAAAGTTCTGTCCAGCCCAGTGAAAAATAATCACATTTGCCCCACAAAACACCACGTAGTGCAGCATATATTGCACTAAACAAAACAGCTGGAAGAAGTATGAGTAATATTTTCATACATCTTGAATCTGTGAAAAGCTGTGATATTTGATTTTGAAAAGCAACAACCAAAAGGCATATAATAAGGCTTGCAACAATTCCAATAATTAAGCCCGAAGTTGCAACAAAATGCGAATTTTTTGAATCATTTTTGGCAATACATTTTGCTGTGTTTTTTGAAATGGTTAATGGAAGCCCTGACGACACAATTAAAACAAAAATCATAAAAACAGAACTTGCAATATGATATATTCCCAAAAGTTCAGCTCCCATTTCTCGTGACAAATAAATTCTAAACAAAAAGCCTATTGCTCTTGTTATTATTGAAAATATCGCCACAACAAAAACAGCCTTAAACAAAGATTTTGCCATTGTTCCTCCATAAATTAGTATAATTAAAACATACGAAATTAACCTAAAATTTATAACAAAATTAAAAATTTAATGCTAAAAATTTTTAACTAAGATTAAAGTGTTTTGAAACTTGCAAAAATTAAAATGTCACTACAAGGAGCTTTTGCTCCGTGGCAATCTCCATTTAACACATTGCAAGCGATGCTCAACAATGACAAAAAATGGTTTTTTATCTTGTTTAAAATAATAAAGATAAAAACAATCTTTATCTCTTAAAATGAAAAAAGCAAAGCGCTTCTTTGTTTTTTGTTATAAGTTCCAATTTTTTATGACTAATGCTCATTTTTTTGTTTTTAAGCATACAAATAATTATATAGGAGTTTTTATGATAAAATTTTTGGGTAAAAACAAAATATACAATGAAACAATTTTGCATCAATTTTCAGCAAATGAAACACTTTTTGATGTGGCAAAAAAATATAACATAAGCTTAGAGGTTTTAAAACACAACAAAACACAAAACATTTATGCTGGGCAATGCATAGCCATAAGCGGATTAAACAAAAAATATCATCTTGTTAGGCCAACCGAAACAATAAAAAGTATTGCCAAACTTTATAACACCACGCCTTTAGATATTTTAAAAAAAAATAATGTCCAACAAATATTTATTGGACAATTATTAGAAATTTAATTTTCATTCAATTTTTTTAGCAAAAAGTCTAATTCAACCCCATGCACCATGGCAGCTTCTTCCAAAGTTTCAAACTGAGTTACTGGGCAACCAAAACAATGCATCCCAAAGCCTAAGAGTATTGCAACCCCGTCTGGCTTTTTTTGTATTACCTCACCCAAAGTGCTATCTTTTGTGAACTGAGGTTTTTTTCGAATAGATTTTTTTGTGCTTTCTTTTTTAACTTTTTTTGTTTCTTTTAAACTGTTTTCTTCTTCCATTTTAATCCTCCTTTAACTTTGTTCCACACTTATTGCAAAAAATGCTACTTATATCCAACTCTTGGCCACAATTTGGGCATTTAAACTTGCTTTCTTCAAAACTTTTGTATGGAATTTTTGTTTGCTCTAAATTTTCTGTTTTAGCTATATTATGGTTTTCATATTCAATCAAATCTTCTTTGCTTTCTATTTCACTGTTGTTTGTTGCTTCCTGAGCATTTTCAAGCTTTTCTGCCTCAACATTTTGATAGGTTTTTGACTTTAAATTTTCTGGATAAATTATATTTTCAACCACTATATCATTTATGCAAATGCCATATTTGTTAAATGTTTTAAATATAGCTGGCTTTATAACATTGTTGCCCATGTCATATTCTGTTAATTCATCTTTGCTTTTTATTTTCTTTCTCCACAAAGCTTCAGTTATTTCATCTCCAACAAGCATATCCAGTTTTTTCAGCTCTTTGCCTGGAACTATTCTTGCCCAATCAATCAAAAAAAATTCTACCACTTTTGCTGGGTCTGTTATTTGAAAAGAATAATTGCCTTGCATACTAAAATGAAACCTTTTTTTACCCTTTTCTCGAACCTTAACTTTTCCACTTTTCCACATTCTATTTAATATTTCTTCTGTTTTAACATAATATAAATCACACTTAAACTTTGTTGGCAACACAGCTTCTGCAACCATTCCGTGTTTTACAACTTTGCCGTGGTCTAATTTTAATAATTTTGTTGTTTTTGGAATGTAGGCAAGGCTTATTTCATGAGTTCCTTCAAAAAACACATCCAAAACTCTATCTTTTGCAACAATAACGGCTGAATAACCTTTTTCAACCATAATTTTTTGCCCCAATTTTATAACACTTAACTTGGAACTTTGAGCTTGAATTAAAATATTTTGTTTTGAAGGCTTCATTTGAATAACTTTTCTGTCTAATAATTTTTTGAAAAATTTAATGAGTCCCATAAAGATATCTCCTATTTAAGGCTTATTATAACATATATTTTGTTTGCAATCAACAAAAAATATTTTGTTTTTTATAATTAAACAAAAGTTTAAAGCATATTATAAATTTTGGGAGAATTGTTATGAATTATACAAATTTAATAAATAAAAAAGTTGTTTCTGTTTATGAAGGAAAAGTTGAAGGAATTGTTTTTGAAATTTTGTTTAACAAAAATTTTAAACTAACAAAACTGATTATAAAAACAAGTGATGAGCAATTTAAAACACTAAACACAAAAGATGTTTTTTGCTTTGATGAATGCATTGTTATAAAAAATAATAGCAAACTTATTGTTTCAGAAAATGAAAATAAAGAAAGTTATTTAAACAAAGAAGTTATAACCCTTGACGGGAAAATTTTGGGAACTGTTGTTGATTTAAACATAGAAAATTTAAAAATAAAAGAAATTTTAACTTTAAAAACAGCCATAAACCCTGAAAAAATTGTTTCTAACAACAACATAATAATAGTAAATAATAGCGAAAAAACATATAAAAAACATCAATTTAAACCCAAAAATAAAATAATCATAAAACAAAGCAACAACCAAAAAGTTGTTATAACAAGCAAAATTCCCATAAAAGTTGTGCCGAACAACAGCTTGATTGGAAAAAGACTTTTTAGAGATTTAATTAACAATAAAAACATTATTCTTGCAAGAAAAAATGCAATCATAACACCAAAACTTTTAAACCTGGCTAAAGAACAAAATTGTTTAAATAGTTTGATAAACTCTATAATATAAAAAATAAAGCACTAACTTTAGTGCTTTATTTTTTATTGTTGATTTTTCTCTTGCTCTTTCATAAATCTTTCTCGTTTATGCTTTCTTCGCAAGTATTCAAATATAATGAATAATATAATAACCAAAATAAACAACACAAGAATCAAAATATATAACCAGCCTGAAACTGCAAAGTGTATGTCAGCGGTTGATAATATAAACACTCCCGCATCAGTTGCATTGAATTTTATATATTCATTATTTTCGTTTTCAAAATCAATTTTTCTATAAACAAAGTCAGAAATCTGTTTTGTATAAGATTTTAGCCCTTCATTTTGCAAAAGTCTTGCATCCGTTCGAATTTTTATTGTCATGTCAAAGTTTGGATGATATTCTCGTCCGTCTTTCCAAAGCTGGACGACATAAACTTTTTCTGTTGGATACCTAAAGTTGCCCAAATAACTTTGTTTATCTCGGTCAGTTTCAGCTTCAATCATTGTTACTGTTATGCCTTCTTCAAAGCCAACATCACTTATAACAACAACTCTGCCGTCTTCTGAACTTATTATTCCAATTCTTACAAAAATATCTTTTTCTGTGACTCCCACAAATTTATAGTTTTTGTTTAGTGCCAAAACATTAACTTTATAGTTTCCACTCTTAAGAATTCCATAAGATTGTTCATTTGTTTCTGTGTTTGTGTAAACAACTTGAATTTCTGGGTCATGATTTTCTAATATGCCTGAAATTTCATAGCCAATTTGTTGAACTTCGCCATTTTCAATAAATATTTCTTTATCTTCAAAGGTTACTTCAAGTTCAACTGGATTAACATTTATGTCTATTGATGTTTGAACAAGCTCGTTTAGAGGAGTTCTAACAACAATTTCTGTGTCATCAACAGTTAACTCTTCTTCTTCAAAATGGTTAAAGTTATATTCATCTCCAGCAAGCTCTCTTTCATCTCCATTGTTATATTTGGCTATGATTGTTACGCCTTCGCTGTTAAATTTGTCATAAGCAGTGTATTCTGTTTGTTCAAATCCAACAACAACAATTTCATTAATAACAATTGGTGTTCCAGTTATTGTTATAAAGCCAGAAACTGTTTCATAGTTGTCTGCATCTTCTGGAATAAACAAATATGCATATTGATATTCTCCAAGCTCAATTAATTGTGATTCGTTAACCCAGAAAATTGTGCCTTTTGTGTCATCCAAATCTAAGTTTAGTGTTGGCAATTGTGAACCAACAAAATATGTTATTTGTTCTATGAATGGATGAATTATTGGAGCAACCTTGCTTATTGTGAAGTATGCAATTCTCTGACCCATAAAGTTTCCGCCAGTTGTTGCTATTATTGTTATTTTTGCCTTGTCATCAATTCGTTTTCCTGCATTGATGTTGTTTTCATACTCAACAATATAGTCAACGCCTTCTGTTAGCTCTTCTCCATTATAGGTTACCACAATGTTTTGTTTAACTTCTGCGCCATAATTATAGAATTTGATTTTTTCTATTCCTGAAACAATGATGTCTTCATCGGCAAAGTTCTTTGGCTTAATTGTAAATTCTTTTATTTGAGTTCCTGCAAAATTGCCTTTTCCTGTTGCAACAACAAATATTTTTCCAGCATTTGTAAAGTCGGTTGTTTCAACTTTTTCTCCGCCCTCAACATAAGTTCTATAATATTTAACTTCATAATCCACGTCATCAACAAGTTTTGTTGTTCCTGAATAAACTGAATAACTAATCTTATCTTTTTGGTCTTGTGCATTAAAGTCGGTGATTGTTGTTGGAAGAACAATATAATCAATTGCCTTTGGAGTTATGTCAAATTCCAAAATTCTTTGACCAGTGAAGTTGCCAATTCCAGTTAGAATTGCTCTTGCTTTGCTATCTTCTGTTGTAACGCCTTGGTTATTTTCCCAATCAATCACAAAAGAGTAACCGTTTGCGTTGTTTTCGCTATATTGCAACCTATCAACACCAAAAATATTTTTCAAAGTGTCTTTGTCTGGTTTAAATGTTCCATTAATGTTAAACTTAATTGAAAGTCCCGTAAATTGTTGTGGAGGAATGTCTTCAAACAAAACAATTTCTTTAGTTTCAATGCTTTGTGGTTTTATTGTGAAGTATTTTGAAACTTCACCCATAAAGTTGTTGGTGCCTCGAACAACGATTTCTGCAAATTCACCAGCATTTATGTTGTTTCTATAACTATAAACATAATCATTTTTGTCGCCACTTGTAAGCTGATGTCTGATGTTTTCATCATCAATTAAATATAGTGTGAAGCTTGGCGTATGCTGTTTTGTGTTATAGGTTAAATCTGGTTGTCCTGAAACATCGGTCCAAGCAATAACAACGTTATCTGGAGTTAGCTTCCTTGCTGCAATTTTAAATATTTTTGTAACTTCACCATAATAGTTGTTTTGACCTTCTATCACAACAGTTGCATCTCCAACCAAAATGTTGTCTGAATAATTGCATTTAAAGTCATTTGGTGTTGTTAATTGTTCACCGTTGTGAATTATTTTAACTTCTGGGAATTGTTTGTTCCCGTTGTAAATTGCATCGTTAACACTTATTGAAAGCTCAGTTATGTTTTGCCTTAAGATGTCAAACTCAATTCGTTTGCTTCCTTTATAGTTGGTGTTTTCTTTAGCTTCTATAATTATAATACCGCCACTTGAAACATCTTTATTGTTGTGAGTGCTATCTCCATAAGAAATATCAAACACACTTGACACAACTTCTCCATCCACAATGTTTGTGAGCAACATATCATTATAGGTTATGCTAAATTCTGGAGTTAGTTTTGACCTAGAATAATATTGTTTCTCCATTTTTGCAATAACATCATCATCACTCAAACTCTTTTGCAAAATTTCATAACTTGTTTCTCTTCTGCCTTCAAAATTGCCTTTTCCTATAATTTCTATTGTTATTTCACCATAATTTATGAAATCTTCAGTTAAAGCGCTTCCACGATAATAATGATATTCAAAATTCTTAGCGTCTAAAGGATCATTATCAGAAGTTATTTTATAAGTAAGTGTTGGAGCAATTTGATGCTCTAAGCCATCATAAGTTATGTCATCAATTGGGGTTAAACCAGCATTATTTATGCTTTGTGGAGTGATTGTAAACTTAACTGTTCTTGTTCCAATATAATCTTTTATGAATGTTATTATGATTTCTGCATTTTTGATAACTTTGTTTTCATTATTTCTTGAAACCTCTGTGTTATAATTATATGAAACTTCATAATCAACGCCTTTTTTAAGAGTTTCCGCTCCGCTAAATTTTGGAGTTATTGAAACAGTTGGTTCTTGCGCTTTCCCGTTATAAACGGTTGAATAATCTTCATCTCCTTCAATCAAAACATTAAAGTCATCATAAATATTATCACTAACAATTTTTCTTTCTATAACAAATTCAATCACAATTTCTTTATCGTCATTATCAATAAAGAAGTTGCTGTTTTGCGTGGTTTTTATGGTTATTTTTGCTTTTTCTGTGATTGTTGAAGCTTGAGTGTTGTTGCTATAAGTTATAATAAAGTTGTAATCGTCATTTTTATATTCTCGTCCATTATAATTTATCACAACATCTGGAGTTATGGCTGAACCTGTGTATTCTTGGTTAGATATAGCTAAAATTAAATCACTTGTCAATTCTTTTGGAACAATCTTAAATGTTTTTGTGATTTGTCCAGAATAATTTCCAATAAATTCTATTGTAACAGTCACATCTGAATCAACAACATTTGTGTGATTTTCTGAATATGTCACTCTGTATTCTGCCCCAGCGCCCGATGTTTGGTTAATCAGTTCATAATCATTTAAGTCATTAACTGTTATAACTATATCTCCTGTCATCTCAATTTCATAACCCGTGTAAGTGTAAGAGCTTCCAATTCCAGTTAATGTTATATCTTCTTCTTTTAATGCTCTTCTAATTATGTAATATAAAGCCTCTGTTACTTCTGTTACGTTGTTGCCTTTTGCTTTTATTACAATTTTTACTGGGTTATCTGATGCGTTTGTTGTGTCGCCAATATATGTAAGTTCATAGTCTTCATCTTCAGTTAATTCTTTTGAGCCTAACATAACAACTATCGAAGCTTGTTGAGCCTGCCTGTTATAAACAACTTCATAATGATTAGTTTCATCATTAAACACAACTGGCTCGTTAAATATTATTGTTGCCTCTTTTATGCTAACCGCTGTTATCAAAAACTCTTTAGATGTTTGCCCGTCATAATTTCCTTTTGCGTTTATGATAATCTTAGCTTTCTTTTCATCTGTTGAAACATTTATGTTGTTCTCCCAACCAAAGTCAAAGTCTGTGCCTTCTTCTAAAGTTATGTCATCAAAGTTTTCTCGTTCCCAAGTTACTGTTATTTTTGGTTCTTGAGCAAAACCTGTGTATGGAAGTGAGTTTACATCTCCCAAAATTATATCTCCGTCAGAAATAGTTTTTGGAGTTATCTTAAATGTTATGAATTTTGAACCTTGATAATTGCCTATTCCTTCAATCTTTATGATTGCATTTGCAATTATAATTCCATTTTCATCTCTTGAAACATTTTTGTTGTCATAGCCATCTTCATCAAAGTCATATTCAAAATCAGTTCCCTCTTCAAGCTTTTTGTATGTTGATGCATCTATTATTGCGTTGTCGTAAACATCTTGTTTTGGCATAATTTCTAAGCCAGTGTAAGTTTGGTCACTCAATTCTGTTATAACAATGTCATTATCTTCTGTGATGATTTTTGGCTTGATTTTAAATGTTGTTGAAACTGAGCCTTCAAAGTTGCCTTTTCCTGTTAAAATAACAGTGTAGTTATAATCATTGTTAACATTTATTCTTTCATCTTCTTGATAAGACACCAAGAAGTCATAAGATTTCAAATAACCATAATCTTCAACTGAATAACTTAAAATTTCTGCAAGTTCATCTTCTGTTACTTCAGCATTTTTTCCGTTATAAGTTTTGTCTATAATATTATTTTCATTAAATGTTATGTTTTCATTTGTTTCAATGTTAACTGGAAGAATTGTGAAGTAAACATAAATTGTGCCTTTATAGTTGCCCTTTCCTTCAATTGTTATTTTTGCTTTTGCAACAAGATTGTTTTCATCATCCCTTTCAACATTTATGTTGTCTTCATAATTTACGTTGATATCATCTGAGTCTAAAGGTATATTATTATATTTTAATGTTAAACCGTCTTGAACAATAGCTTTTCCGGTGTAGGTTTTGTTTGTCACTCCTGAAACCATGCTCATCTCTAATTCTTTTTGATTTATTTTTATCAAAGCATAAGCACTTCCAGAATATCCAAGCCCATCTTTTGCTATAACTTTTATGTAGAACACTCCTGCTGAGGTGAAGTCTGGTTCAATTTCATCTTCTCCCAAAGAATATTCTTCAGTTTCTTCATTATATAAAGCATTATAATATTTCACATCAAACCTATCAACTGGAACGTCTTTGCCTTCATAGTCAACAACTTGTGCAAACAAGTCTATATCATCTTGAGATTGCGTAAAGCCAAGAATGTAAGGGCTTCCTTTATAAACAACGCTGTTTGGAGTTATAGCAACCCTTTCTATTGGCCTTGCTGAAATAGTATATTCAATTGCTCTTTCTCCATTAAAGTTTTTGTGCCCTGTTGCCAAAATTCTGTAAGTTCCAACATTTATAATGTCTTCATCGCTTCCTAAATCTATCCAATCTCCGTTAACATATTTTTTATAAACAAAAGTATAATCATTTTCTTGCCCTTCAGTTAACCCAACATTAACATACTTAAAGTTTGGTTCTTGTTTGTGTTTTTCTCCATCATAAACAACCATGTTTTGAACATTTGTTTCTGTAACGCTAAATTCATAATTGTCACTGTTGTCTAACGCCTTTGGATCTATGGTGAATGTGAATGTGTAGGTATCTTTAAAGTTCTTAACACCAGTGATTGTAACTGTTGCTTCTCCAGCATTTATGTTGTTTTCATAATTAACCCTAAATTCGTTTGCAAACTCTTCAGCACTAAAGATGTGTTCATTGGCTTGAACTTTGTTGTATGTGTAGGTTTTTGTTGTTATTTCTGGAGTGTATTCACTTCTATTATAAATTCTTTTTGTGTCTGCCACATTAAAGTTAAATTCTTTTTCAAATTCAACCAAACTTCTTTGCTCTATTTGAACATCAATGTCAATTGGTTGTGTGTCATAACCGCCGTCATAAGCGCTTTGTTTAACGCTAACTTTTAGTTTTGCAGTTCCTGCATTTTTCCAATCTCCCTCATAAGTTAACTCTAAGTTATCAAATGTTAGGTAATCGCCATTAATTTTGTCATAAACAATGATGTCGCCTTCCAAAACACTTAAAGTATTTCCAGTGTAGATAAACCTCTTGCCTTCTTTAAAGCTTATTGTTATGTTGGCTGTTGTAAACTCAAGTTGTTGAACGTCATAATTTAAGTAAACTGAACTAGTGTAGTTTCCTGAACCCTCAAGTCTAAGTTGATATTTTCCCACTTTTTGAGCTTGAGTGTTGCTTTCGTCATAAGTGCTTCCGCCGTCTGTGCTGTAGGCATAAACAATGTTATATTCAAGAGGGGTTGTTAATGTTTGAATAATATCTTCATAATAAGTTTCTGTTCCAACAACACTTCCTTCTTCATCCAAAATGCTTTCAGTGCGTTCTTCTCTGTCATAGATATAATCAATTTTTACTAAAATCTTCTTACCCTTATATTTTTGTGCCAAAGCTGATTCTGTTGTTATGTTGTTGTTTTTGTCACGCAAAACTCTTGCGCCATTTATATATTTTGAGTAAGCCACAATATTATCTATGCTGTCTAATGAGTCAATATAATATGTTATAATTATATCTTCTTTTGATATGTCTTTTTGCTCAATTGTGTAGGTTACATCAATATAGCCTGAGAAGTCACTTGTGCCCTTTGCTTTAACAGTTACTGTTATTGTTCCTGCGTCAATTCGTTGATTTTTATCGTTTGCGTTGCCAAAGTTTTCGGTTTCATTGCCAAATTCGTCATGAGCTTGCCCTCTTGTGTAGAAAATTTGAACCATGCCTTTATCAACTTCAATAAGTTTTTCTCCAACTTTTGCATAGATTTTTGTGATGTTATCATCAGTTATCTGGCATTTTAGGTTGTATGTTCCATTATAGGAGTCAAGTTCAACGCTATGAAGAGCTAATGGATCAATTGTGAATGTTAACTCTTTGTTTTCAGTATAGTTGTTTTTACCTATAATTTTGGCTGTTGCCTCTCCTGCACTTATGTTGTTAAAGTATTGAACATCAAAGTCTTCACCTTCAGTTAGCCCAAAACTATCCCACATAACAATTGCTTGTGGCTTGTGTTCTTCGCCATTGTAAGTGAATCTATATTGCGCTAATTTCCAACTAAAGCCATCACTTAATATGCTCTTTGGATTGATTTTAAATGTTATGCTCTTGCTACCAGTGTAGTTATTTCTTCCAACAATTGTTATTGTTGCTTTTGCAATAACATTTCCACTTCCATCTCTTGCAACATTTGTGTTTTCACTATATGTGTAATAGAAGTCACCCAAAGTGTCATTTTCTGTTCCTTTAACCAAAGTTTGCTCTTCGCTTGCTCTTATGCTGTCAGTTACACTTGGAGTTGGTGTGATTGGCAATCTTGTGTAGTCTATAGGCAAAACTTCTTCTATGCTGATTTCTTCTGCCTCTAAGCTTCTTTGCCCTATTGTAAAGAATGCGCTTCTACTTCCTGTATAGTTGCCCAAATATCCTGTTCGTAAACTATTTTCACCTGTTGTTCCATCGATTGCGCTAATAATCACTTCTGCCTTGTTATCGCTCGCATTGATGTTGTTTTCATAACTTACGCTATAATCTTTGTTAGTGTTATTAATTAATGTTATGCCATTATATGTTACTGTTAACTCTTTTGCCAAATTATCATCTGCTGATGTTTTTGTTGAAAGTGTTTGAGCTGAGCCATCATAAACTTTGTCTGCATTAATCACAACTGAAACTAATTTTGAGTCACTAAAATCTATTGGAGTTATTGTAAAGTATTTTGTAAGCAACCCTGTGTAGTTGCCTCGCCCTTCTATTGTTACATAAGCGTTAGCCTTAACCACTCCATTCTCCCAATAAACCTTGATGTTCTCATAATAACCTAAATTATCACCTATTAGTGTGTAGTCATTGTTATCTATTGTTAAATTTTCTCCTCTTGTCTCATCACTAACAGTAAATTCTGGCTCAATTTCTAAGCCGGTGTAAGCATACTCATATTTGTTGTCTTTAAATATAATTTTAATATCGCTACTATCAATTGGTTTTGGGTCAACTGTGAATGTTAACTCTTGTTCTCCTGTGTAGTTGTTCTTACCTGTTACTGTAACAGTGTAAGTTCTAGCATCCACAAACGCTTGTGGGCTATAAGTGTAATCTGTGTCAAATTCTAAGTCATCCTCTCCTAACTTAAACAATCCAGCAAAGTCAGTTGCATTTAAGGTTATATCACTTCCTGTGTAGGTCTTGTTGCTGAGATTTTGCCCTACTTGATAAGTTTCGCTGATTGGTTTAGGATCAACCGTGAATGTTAACTCTTGTTCTCCTGTGTAGTTTCCTTGACCTGTTACTGTAACGGTGTAAGTTCCAGCATCCACAAACGCTTCTGGACTATAAGTGTAATCTATGTTAAATTCTAAGTCTTTATCCAAAAGCTTAAACAATTCATCAAAGTCATCTTTATTTAAGGTTATATCACTGCCTGTGTAGGTCTTGTTGCTGAGATTTTGCCCTACTTGATAAGTTTCGCTAATTGGTTTAGGGTTTATGGTGAATGTGATGCTTGCTGAACTCGAATTATAGTTGATATTTCCTGTTACGGTGATTGTAACAACTTGAACATCTGTCCAGTTTGGAACTTCTGTTGAGTTTTCTGTTTCACCTTTTAGGCTTGTTATTAAATAGCTTACATCATAGTATTCTGAATTTACCTCGTCACCCTGATTGTCATAAACTGTTAATGTTGGTTCTTGTTCTAAACCATTATAAGTAAGGTTGTTTTTATCTAATGAAACTCTATCTATTGTTCTTCCATAAATTGTGTATTCAGCATAAATTGTTCCACTATAGTTTGTTCCTGTTGCTGTTATCTCAATTCTGTAAATTCCAACATTTTTAATAGTTGTTGGGTCAGCTATAACTTGCCATTCTTCATTTTCTGTATTATAAACTTCATAACTTAAGGTGTAACCAGATTTAGCATTGTTTGCCACCAAAATTTCACTCTTTTGTCCAACTGTGTAGGTTATTGTTGGAGCTTGGTTGTGGCTGTTGCCGTCATACTCAATTGATTTGGTGTAGTCAACATTTATACCTTCTGCATAGCCGTTTTCTCTATTTTCATCATCCAATTGTTTTGGAGATATGTTGAATGTGAATGTGTAAGTGTCTTTAAAGTTCTTAATACCAGTTATTGTGATTGTTGCAGTCCCTGCATTGAGGTTGTTAGTATATGAAACCTTATAATCTTCATTTAATGTTAAGTTAACAATATTTTCTTCATCATCAAGATAATCATATGTTGCTGTTGTTATTGCTGGCTCATAAGCTGTTATCTTATAAACTCTTGTTTCATTTTCAATTGCAAAGTTAAATTCAGTTGTGTTCAAACTTCTTGGGGTTATTTTGAAAGCATTGTTTATTGTTATTACGGCATCTGTGTAGCCAGCAATGTTTGCTTTAATTTCCATTATAACACCACTAACAACTTCACCGTTTTCATAAGTTACATTTATGTTGTTTTGATATGTTATTGTTAAGTCAGCAAATTCAAATTCATAACCATTTCTTGTGTCTTTTACGGTTATGTCACTGTCAGTTAATATTATATCTTCACCAGTGTAGGTCTTTTCAAGGTTTGGTTTTATTGTAATTTGTATGTTATCGCTTGTAAAGGCTAGTGGGTTAACCATATAAGTTAATGTGTAAGAATCTTTATAGTTTCCACTATTTTCTGCCTCTATCTCAATTTTATATGAACCAACTTCAATATAACTGTTTGCTAAATTATAACTTTCTGAGCCTGTTTGTGCATACTTATAAGTTAAGTTATAATCAGTCACATTTTCTGTTGTGTTCAAAACATAAGTTTCTGTTCCGTTGTCATAACTAACTCTTGCAAAAACTTGCTTTCCTTTAAAGATTTGATTTAGGTCAGCTTGTGTTACACTAACTTCTTTTCCATTTTCATCAAGTTTAACCAAGACAACACTATTATCAACAAGCTTTGTGTATGCAATTGTTGTTTCAACTTCGTTATTTAGTGTGTAGTATGTTATTCTAACTGCCTCATCCAACAAACTTCTCTTTAAAATGGTGTAGTTAACTCTTAAGCTTCCGCTAAAGTTTGTGTCGGTTGTGGTTATGATTGCAATTATGTTTCCTGCACTTATTAAGTCGGCTGTTTCAGTGTTTTCTTCACCCTCAACATAATTTCTATAATATTTAACCTCAATTGTGTTTAGAGCAACATTTTGAGTCCCTGCATGAACTGCTGTTATGTTTAGTGGATTTGCTTTTCTTGAATAAACTATGTTGCTTATATCATCATAAACAGCATCTGTTAATTTAATTGCTGTGATTTGATAACTTATAACTTTGTGGTCTGCATAGTTTCCTTGACCAAACACGTGAACATAATATGTTCCAACATTAACTGGACTAATATCACTCACTAAATCATATTCGTCAGTGTTTATGATATATGAATATTCTGTTGGGTTATTATTTCTTAAGACATAATCTTTTTCAGTCCATTTAAGTGAAATGCCTGGCTTTTGCTCTTTTCCATTAAATGGGGTTTTGTTTTCGTCATAACTCAACGCCAATTCAAAACCATCAATGCTCTTTGGATTGATTGTGAATGTTTTGGTATTTTGTGTGTTTACGGCATAGTTGCCTTTTCCTTTTATTGTTACTATAGGGGCATCTTGTGCATCTTTATCTCTTGCGTTTGTGTTGTTTGTGTATGAAACAATTTCATAATCTGTGCCCAAAACCAAAACTTTTGCTTCACCATCAACGATTATTTCAGTATCTTTAACAACTATGCTTGGTGTTATTTCTTGACTTGTATAGGTTTGAGCAGCTATATCTTGTATTGTTGCCAAACTTATGCTTTTTGGAGCTATTGTAAAGAATGCGCTTCTAGTTCCTATATAGTTGCCATTTAATGCGCTGATTGTTATTTTAGCAGTTCCAGCATTGATGTTGCTAGAGGTGGCGTCATTTATGTAAATAACTTCATAGTCATAACTGTCAATTAATGTTATGTCATTATATGTTACTGTTAACTCTTTTGCTGAATTGTCATCTGCTGATGTTTTTGTTGAAAGTGTTTGAGCTGAGCCGTTATAAACTTTGTTTGTGTTAATTACAACTGAAACTAATTTTAAGTCACTTAAAGCTATTGGGGTTATCTTAAAGTATTTTGTTAAACTTCCAGTGTAGTTGCCTTGCCCTTCTATTGTTACATAAGCGTTAGCCACAACTTCTCCATTATCCCAATAAACATCGGTGTTTTCATGATAGCCAGTTATTATGTAATCATTGGTTGGTGTTAGATCGATATTTTGCCTGTTGCTATCCCTAACTGTTATAGCTGGAGTTAACGCTACACCTGTGTATGGTTGGTCAGCTATATCTAATATTTTAACAGTTGTGCTGTTTGTTATGTCTTGTTGGGTTATCTTAAAGGTTACTTTTGTTGTTCCGTCAAAGTTTGTGCCAGCACCAGAAATAGTTATTTCATAAGTTCCAACATTGATTCTTTGAGTTTCGTCCACTGTGTAATCTGTTCCAAAGGTTAAGTTTTTGTTATTCATCATAAACATACTTAAAGTCTTATTTGTGGTCTCATCTATAGTCTCAAAGTCAGTTTTAGTTAACCTTGAAGTCCAATCGCTTCCGTCATAAGTTTTTGATTTAACTTCTTCTGGAGTTGATTGTTTTGCGCTTTCAATTGATGCTTTGTTAATTGTGAATGTTAACTCTTGTTCTCCTGTGTAGTTGCCTTGACCGCTAACTATAATGGTGTATTCTCCCGCATTCTTTAGCACTGTTGAACAACTATAGGTGTAATCTGTGTTAAATGCTAAGTTATCATTTCCTAACTTAAATAATCCTGCAAAATCGTCTGCTGTCAAAGTTATGTCACTTGCTGTGTAGGTTTTGTTGCTGAGATTTTGCCCTACTTGATAAGTTTCGCTGATTGGTTTTTGAGTTATCTCAAAGGTTACTTCAAGAGGAGATTCTGTGAAGTAATTGCCTGTTCCAACAATCTTTATTTGAACTTTTTTAACATCTGTCCAATCTGGTGCCTCTGAAGTCCAAACTGGATTATCAACAGCTGTTCCCTTTACGCTTAAAACTTTATATTCTATTGTGTAGCCAGCTTGTGGAACAACATCTCTAAGTGCATCCAAAACAATCATATTGCTTTGAGTTGTTGGGTCAAATGGAGTGCCGTCATATTCTCTTTCATCAACAGTTAAACTTAAGGATGTTATTTCTCTTCCATAAATTTCATATGCTATCTTTCTTGTTCCACTATAGTTTGTGTTAGCTTTTGCAGAAACAACAACATAATATGTTCCAACATCTGTTGGAGAAACTGTGTTTTGTGATGCATCTTCATAACGCAAAATTTCATAGTGAACGCCTTCTTCTAGCTGTTCATTGATTGTTGATGATAAAGTGTATGTTAATTTCGGTTTTTGCTCTAAAACATTGCCGTTATTATATTGAATGTCTGATATAGCAACAACAATGCTTTTATCGGTGGTATCAGCAATGCTCTTTTGCGATATAACAAACTCATCTAAGGTTTTTGTTCCGCCAAAGTTGCCTTTTCCGCTTAAAACTGCCCTATATGTTCCAGCATCTTTAACGCTTGAAGTGCTTCTCCAAACTGAACCGTCATATTTTTCATAAGTTATGATATAATCTTTGTTTAATCCTTGCTCTAAAGTTTTTGAGTAATTGTTATTTTCATAATCAACTTGAATTTCAGTGTCTAGGTTATAACCTGTGATGTTATAAATTCTTGTTTGAGTACTGTTAAATGTGAATGTAAATCCTCCATTAGCTAAACCCAAACTTCTTGGAGTTATTGTGAAGGCATTGTTTATTGTTATTGTGTCTTGTGTGTAACCAGCAAGATAATCTGAATTTAATTTAATTAGCATTGTAACGCCACTAACAACTTCACCGTTTTCATAAGTTACCTCTCTATTGCCTGTGTAGGTTATGTCTAACTTATCTATTGTGAATGGAACATTATTTTTGATATCTTCTACGGTTATGTCACTGTCAGTTAATGTTATATATTCACCAGTGTAGGTAAACTCTGTTGTTTTTATATCAATTTGTATGTTATCGCTTATAAAGGCTAGTGGGTTAACCATATATTTTGCACTAATTGAGCCAGAATAATTGTTATTATCTGCTGTGATAATTATCATATATGAACCAACACTTTCAAACTCTGAAATGTTTGAATATTGCGATTCATCCGAACTGTTTGTTTGAGCATGTTTATATGTGACAACTGCTTCTGATGCTGTTAATATGTATGTGTTTGTTCCGTCATATGTGTAAACCACTTCTGCATAAACTTTTTCACCTTTATATGTTTGTGAATATGAATTGATATTGTTTATTGAAACTCTGTTTCCACCATTTAATGTGTAGTAATTTATAGCAATATTACTGCCCTCTATTGATTTTTGAGTGATTTCATAAGTTGCAGTTGCTGAGCCACTAAAGTTTGTGCTTATTGGGGTCACTTCAACTGTGATTATTCCAACATTTATAAAATCAGTTGTTTCTTCTTCATCTTCTGTTCCATAATTTCTATAATATTTAACTTGATATTCACTTGAATTTACTGGCACACCACTTGCATCAACAGAACTTATTATAATGCTTTGAGGCTCAGTGTTATAAACATTTGTGTAGCTTTGCAACAAAACTTGTGTTAATGGCCTTGCTGTTATCTCAAAGTGTTTTGTGATTGTTCCTGTGTAGTTCCCCTCACCTCTAACAATAACATCTGCTGTGCCTTTTGCAGTGTTTTTGTCATAATCAACGCTATATTCTGCTGGAGTGTTTTCTCCTTGAGTTGTTAATGTGTGGTTCTTAGCTTCCCAGTTAACACTAACTGTTGGGGTTTTTGCTGCTCCATCATAAACAACTTCAGTATATTCCAAAGTTATTGTGATGTCATAAACGCCTTCAACGTTGTCTTCAATGCTCTTTGGCTTAATGGTAAATGTTTTGGTGTTTTGTGTGTTTACGGCATAGTTGCCTTTTCCTCTTATTGTTACCATAGGGGCATTTTGTGCATCTTTATCTCTTGCGTTTGTGTTGTTTGTGTATGAAACAATTTCATAATCTGTGCCCAAAACCAAAACTTTTGCTTCACCATTAACGATTATTTCAGTATCTTTAACAACTATGCTTGGTGTTATTTCTTGCCTTGCATAGGTTTGATCAGCTATATCTTGTATTGTTGCCAAACTTATGCTTTTTGGTGCTATTGTAAATGTTGTGCTGTTAAATCCTGTATAGTTGCCTAAATATCCAGTTCCTGAAACATTTGTTCCATTGATTGCACTAACTGTTACTGTTGCAACGCCTGCATTTATATTATCACTATAACTAATGCTATAATCTGTTCCTCTTTCAAGGATGTTGCTTAAATATTTAACAACCAATTCTGTTGCTAACAATGTTTGCTCTGAACCATTGTAGGTGTGAACTTCTATATTAGTTTTATCTAATGTTGCACCGCTTAAATCTATTGGGGTTATCTTAAAGTATTTTGTAAGCGACCCTGTGTAGTTGCCTTGCCCTTCTATTGTTACATAAGCGTTAGCCACAACCACTCCATTTTCCCAATAAACATTGATGTTTTCATGATAGCCGTTTAAGCTCCCTTCTAGGGTGTAGTCATTATTTGCTATTGTTAAATATTCTCTTCTTACGTTGTCATAAACAGTAAATTCTGGCTCAATTTCTAAGCCGGTGTAGGCTTGGTCATCTATATTTTGTATTGCAACATTTGTGCTGTTTGTTATGCTTTGTGGGATTATCTTAAAGTTTACTGTTGTTGTTCCTGTATAGTTACCCAATCCTCTTATTGTTATAACTGCGTGTGCTTTTATCTCACCATTTTCTCTATATACATTTATGTTATCGCTGTATGATACAACTTCATAGTCTGTTCCCAAAACAACTGGAACGTTTGTAAAGTCTGTGATTGTGAGAGTTGGTTCTATTGCGCTTCCTGTGTAGGTTTGGTCATCAATTTCGGTTATTGATGTTGTGTTTATTGCTTTTTGGTCAATATCAAACTCTGCAGTTACCGAACCTGTGTAATTGCCTAATCCTTGTATTACCGCTCTATATGTTCCAGCATCTTCAACGCTTAAAGTGTTTTCCCAATCTGAGCCGTCATATTTTTTATAACCTGTTATAACAAACTCTTTATTTTCTCCATAAACAAGTGGTTGTGAATCAAATGTTATTGTTAATTCTGGATTTTCTCCACTAACACTAAGTGGTTGATCTTGCCCGTTGTATGTTTTGTTTGCGTGAACGTCAACCATACCTTGCGTTAATTCTCTTTGAGTTATCTCAAAGGTTACTTCAAGAGGAGTGGTTGTGTAATAGTTGCCTATTCCTTCAATCTTTATTAGAACTTGTTTAACATCTGTCCACTCTGGTGCCTCTGAAGTCCAAACTTGGTCAGCCACGGCAACAGCTGTTCCCTTTACACTTAGAACTTTATATTCTATTGTGTAACCAGCTTGTGGAACAACAACATTATAGGTGTCTAAAACTGTTAAAGTTGGTGTGTGTGTTGCTCTATCATAAGGTATAGCCTCAGTATAAGGAAGCCCATTTACGCTTAATGAAACGCTATTTATTGTTCTTTCATAAATTACGTATTCAGCATAAATTGTTCCACTATAGTTTGTTCCTGTTGCTGTTATTTTTACTCTGTAAGTTCCAACATTTTTAATAGTTGTTGGGTCAGCTATAACTTCCCACTCTTCATCTTCTTCATCATACATTTCATAACTTAAAGTGTAACCAGATTCAGCATTGTTTGCCACCAAATTTTCACTCTTTTGCCCAACTGCGTAGGTTATTGTTGGAGCTTGGTTGTGGCTTTCGCCGTCATACTCAATTCGAGTTTCATAGTTAGAAACAGTTATTCCGTCTGCCCAAACAATTTCACCATTTAATATCTTGCCTAATGCTTTTTTAGTTATTGTGAAATTTAATGTGTAAGTGTCACAGAAGTTTCTTATACCAGTTATTGTTATTGTTGCGGTCCCTGCATTGAGGTTGTCTGAATAACTAACATCAAATTCGTTTTCAAAATCTCCATCGTTAATAAAGTTGCGTGTTTTGCCATTGTATGTGTAAGTTGCTGTTGTTATTTCTGGCTCATAAGCTGACATCTTATAAACTCTTGTTGGCCTTACAATATCAAAAATAAATTCATTTTTAAATGTATCCAAACTTCTTGGAGTTATTCTAAATTCAACTGTTTTTGGGTTTGAGTCATAGTTTTGTAAAATATTGTTTGTGTTATCGTTTAAGTGATTTACAGTTATCACAGCCTTTGCCGAATCACTTACATTTGTGTTGTTTTGATATGTTATTGTTAAGTCACTAAAGTTAAAAGGATAACCATTTCTTGTGTCTGTTACGGTTATATCACTGCTCGTTAATGTTATTTCTTCTCCAGTGTAAACTTTAGGGTTTATTGTAACCACTATATCATTTGAGCTAAAGTTAAGTGCTGTTACTGTGTATTCCTTTGTGATGCTATTATAATAGTTTCCGCTTCCAGTTACAACAACTTGATATTGACCTGCATTTTCAAAGTTGCCTGAATAACTTTCATAAGCAGATGTTTCAAGCTTTTTATAGTTATAAGTTATTATAACTTCAATTGGGTTATTTTCTGTTAATGTGTGTGTGTGTGTTCCGTCATATGTGTAAACCACTTCTGCATAAACTTTTTCACCTTTATATGTTTGTGAATATGAATTGATATTGTTTATTGGAACTCTGTTTTCACCATTTAATGTGTAGTAATTTATAACAACATCATTATCTGTTATTGGCTTTGGAGTTATTGTATAAGTTGCAGTTGCTGAGCCACTAAAGTTTGTGCTTGTTGGGGTAACTTCAATTGTGATAACTCCAACATTTGTAAAGTCATCTGTTTCAGTGTTTGTTCCACCTAAAACATAATTTCTATAATATTTAACTTGATATTCATCTTGTTGATTTAATGTTAAGTCGCCTGCAATAACAGTGTTAATTCCAACAGTTTTTGGCTGCCTGTTATAAACACTTGTTTGAGTTTGTGGAGTAACTCCAGTGAGCGCTTTAGGGTTTATGGTGAAGTTTAATCTAACCTCTCCTGTGTAGTTTCCGTTTCCTGTTATCACAACTTGAGGAGGATTTTCGGCATCACTTCTTCTTGCGTTTGTGTTGTTTAAGTAGCCAACACCATAAGTTAACTCAATATTTTGGCTGTTGTATGTGTAACTTGCGGTAAATTCTGGCGTAATTTGACCTCTTGTGTAATCAAATTCATCATCATCTAAAGTGAATGTGAATCCAGAATCAGTTGAAATATTCCTTGGATTGATTGTAAATGTTATGCTCTTACTGCCGGTGTAGTTGTTTATACCATTAATTGTTATTGTTCCAACGCCCACATTTGTGTTTTCACCATATGTGTAATAGAAGTCGCCTGCTGAATTTTGTTCTTCTGAGAGCTCATCATTTAATGTTGTGTCAGTTACTGTTGTGGTTGGTGTGATTTGCGCTCCTGTGAATGTTTGAGATGAAACACTTGCTATGTTTATGCCATCATTTAAAGCATCACCAATTGGTTTTGGAGCAATAGTAAACTCTGCAGTAACAGATCCAGAATAGTTGTTTGAAGATCCGTTGCCACTTAAAGCGCTAATTGTTATTTGAACTGTTCCAGCATTGATGTTTGAATTAGCTACATAAATAACTTCATAGTCATAACCGTCAATTAAAGTTTGGCCGTTGTATGTTACTGTTAATTCTTTTGCTGAATTGTCATCTTCTGATGTTTTTGTTGAAAGTGTTTGAGCTGAGCCGTTATAAACTTTGTTTGCGTTAATTTCAACTGTGGCTTTTGTTAAGCTTGCTTCTGTGATGTTAAAGTTAACAATTTTTGTTCCAGTGTAATTTCCATTTTGTTTTGCAACAATTAACACGCTTGCAGTTCCTTTGTTTGTGTTGTTTGAATAGTCAACGCTATAATCAGAACTTTGCAACTTTTGTTTGTTTTGAGCTTGAATGCTGCTATCTGTTACTGATGTAACTTGTGGCTCTATAGGAGAACCGGTGTAAACATAACTAGCTTCCACTCCAGCAACAGTGACATCGTTTGTGTTAATGTCTCTTTGGTCAATAGCAAAATCTACGGTTGTTGTTCCTTTAAAGTTTTTGCCAGCACCAGTAATGGTTATTTTATAATCGTCCTTCGCATCAATTCTTGAAATTCCGTCTAATGTGTAATCTGTTCCAAACGTTAAGTTTTGGTTGTTCATCTTAAACACGCCAACAAAATCAGTTCCAGCTAACCTTGGAGTCCAATCATCTCCGTCATAAGTTTTTGATTTAACTGCTACTGAGTCTAATTGTACATTTTCAATCGATTCTTGTTCAATTATGTAAGTTGTTGTTTGAGTTCCTGAATAATTTCCTAAACCAGTTATAGTTACTGTAACCTCACCAGCATTTGTGGCATCTGTGTAAGCTAGGCTATAGTCACCGTTTGAGCCATCGGTTGTTATGTGAAGAGGATCGTCATTATTGTAAACTAACACAAGTTCACCATCAACTTTTTGCTCTGTCCCGTTGTATGTTTTGTTTGCAATTGTTGATTTAATCATATTTTCGTCAATTGGTTTACGGTTGATTGTGAATGTTGCAGATTGTGTTCCTGTGTAACCTTTTCCGCTGATTGCAGAAACAGTAACTGTTATGCTTCCAACATCAACAAAGTTTTGTGCTCTTGCTGTGCCATTTATGTCAAAATAACTATAAGTTATGTTAAATCTTGTTCCATTTTGTGATTGATCTAATTCATTGTTGTTTTCATCACGAATTGTTAAAGTTGGAGTGAATGTTGATGTGCTGTAAGTTTTTGAACTCTCATTATCAACAAGATAAGTTACTTCTTTAATACTTAATGGAGTTATGGTGTAAGTTATTGTTCTTGATGTGTTCTCATCAAAGTTGCCCATTCCACTTATGGTTATTGTTATTGTTTGGTCATCAACAAAGTTTCCTGCAGGTGTCGTGTATGAAACTGTGTAATCAATATTTTCTTTCAAACTCTTTTCGTTATATTCTAAGCTTATTGTTGGTTTTTGCTCTGTTCCATTAAACTTATATTCAAGTGGCAATGTTGGAGATTTTAACAAAACATCACTATCACTTATATCTTTTTTGGTTATGCTATATGGAATTGTTTGATAACCTGTGAAGTTGCCCATACCCACAACATAAGCATAATATGAGCCAACATTTTCTGTTTCTTGACTTTCTAATGATGAACTATAAGTGCTTACGTCACTATAAACAACGCTAAAGTCTGTTCCTTTGGTTAAACCTATGTCATTTGAATTATAAGTGTAGGTTGCTGTTGTAACTGTTGGGTTTATGTTTCCAGCGGTGTATGTTATGCTTGCGCTATCAAGTCCAAAATTAAAGCTATTGTTGCCTGTTATGCTAAGTGGGTCAATTGTGAAGTGTAACACATAAGGGGTAACATCATTTTGATAGTTGCCAATTCCATGCAAGAACACTGATGCCTTGTCTGTTACATTTATGTTGTTGGTATAACCACTTGCATATGTTATGTTTTCATAAGTTACATTTGTCCAAAGCTCAAAGTCTGTGCCAAGCACAAGCTTTTTGTAATAATAAGTGGTTCCTTCAACATCAACCTCAACATAATTTGTTCCAGCATTAAAACTATCTTTTATACAAATAAGTTCACCATTTGTTAATGTTGTGTTGTAATACTCTTTATCATACAAAGTTATATCTGTGTTTAAATTTAATGTTATTTCAGCGCTTGTGTAGGTTTTTGTTGTGTTAACAATAGAACCAACTGTGGCTGGAGTAAATTCTTTTGGAGCAACACTATATGTTTTTGTGTAAGTTCCGGCGTAATTGCCCTGCCCGTTAAATGTTAGCGTTGCGCTTCCAACAGATTCATAAGAAGTTTGTTTTGTGAATGAATATGTATAATCAGTTCCCGTAAATGTGTATGTGTTGCTTGAACCAGAATAAGTTACTGTCCTTGTTTGTTCTGTTAAAGTTTCTAAAACGGTGTTACCATTTTTATACTTAATTTCTGCAACAACAAATTGCCCTGCATATTCTTGGTCTTCTGTTAATTCTTCAATAAATGTTGGTTTATAAACACTTATATCAGACGTGTTAATTGTGTAGAACTTATATTCAATTTGAGTTAAATCATCAATTGATTTTGGATTTATAACATAGCTTTTTGTTGGTATCCCCATAAAGTTGTTTATACCTGTCATTTCAACAGTTATCGTGCCAACATCTGTAAAGTTGTTTGTAACTGAACCATTTCTTAAATATCTAAGCGTATAATCAGTGCCTTCAGTTATAACTTTTGAGGAATTTAAAGCATATTTTGTTGTAATGCTAGAAATTGTTATTTGACTTTGCAAACTGCCTTTTATGTATGTTGCTTGATTGCTCGTTAATGTAAAGCTTGTTATTTCTGCTTTGCTGATTGTAAAGTCTTGAGTAAGCTCATCTTTAAAGTTATTTATTCCAACAACTTTTATGGTTATTTGTCCTGAAACAGCGGTTGAATTTATCCAATCAATTGTTGTTGCGTCTTGGCTGTATGAGCCAGTTCCTTGCTTATACCAAACTTCATAATCTGCCACTGGAACAGTTAAACTTCCTGCTTTAACCGTATTAACTGAACCTTCAGTTTGAAGTGATGCTCCAGTGTATGGCACACAAGCATCAGCATCATTAAGTAAAAATTCTGTTATTGTGGCTTTTTCAACGGTTATAACATTGCTTATTTGAGTGTTTTCATAATATTTTCCATCACCTTCAACTTCTATTACATAATAGCCCGCATTCTTAATTTCAAGCACGGTGTTATTTTCTGCAACAATGTCTGCAGCAACTGTTTCTGTTGTGCTATAATAAATCTTATATGCCGTTTTATAATATGTTCCAGCAGTTAAAGGAATGTTTGGAGTTATTGTTGTTTCAGTTACTGTTAAACTTATTGTGAATGCCGCATTTTTATAAATGTTAGGGCTTTCGATTGATGCAGCAACTGTTGTGTTGCTCATATCTCTTTTTGCAACATCGTATGATTTAATAACATCGCCAGTATAGTTGTTTGCTCCACTAACTTTTATGTAAACCTTTCCTGGTCTTACAAGTTCATCAGCAGTTAAACTGTTAAATGCCTTATAAGTTGCTCCATTATCTCTAGAATATAGAACGCTATAGTTTGTGCTTTCCAAACGTTTTTTGCCGTCTGTTGATGTGAGGTCTGCTCTATCGTTGTCATAAACTGTTGGCGCATAAACAATGGTTGAGTGATTAAAGTAAGTGTTTGCGTGAACAGCAACATTGCTGTCTGTGAGTGACTTTGGAGTTATTTCATAACTTATTGTGCTCTTTGTGTAGGTTTCAGAATAGTTGTTTATTCCTTCTATCACAATTATAATGGTTCCAACATTTGTAAAATCAGTTGTTTCTTCTTCATCTTCTGTTCCATAATTTCTGTAATATTTAAGAGTGTAGTCTGTGTTTAAAGTTAAAACTTTGTCATTTCCGTTAACTTGAATGTCTGGGTCAGTTACAACTGGCTGTGGAGTGATTTCAGCTCCCGTGAATGTGTAGGTGCTGTTTATTCCAGAAACATTGGCGCTGTTTATTGATTTACCCAAAATTGTGAAGTTAAATGATTTTGTGCCTTTATAGTTGTTTATTCCTTCAATTGTTACCGTAGGGGCATTTTCTGCATTTGCATTTCTTGCTTCTATGTTGTTTGAATAGCCCAAAATTCTATAATCAGTTCCTAATTTTAACTTTGTGCCTGTTTCTGTTGTATCTGATGTTTCATAAAGGTCAAAAGTTGGCTCTCGTTCGCTTCCAGTGTAGGTTACCACTTCAATGTTGGCTATTGTTGCAGTTACAGACAAGCTGTATTGCTCGATAACAAAATCTTTGGTGAAATATTCTTTATAGTTGCCCTCACCGCTAATTTTTATAGTTACTGTTCCTGCACTTGTTAAATCATCTGTTGGTTCGCCATTTCTTAAGTATGAAACGCTATATTCTGTTGGTTCTGATGATTTTAAATCATAATTTTCGTCCGTCCAGTGAACATTTTGAATGTAACTTAAAATATTTATTGGAGATTTTGTGAACACTGTGCTCTCGTGTGACATATTCAAAACAAATCCACTTGAAATGCTTCTTTGATTTATAACAATATTTTTAGAATAAATTGTGCCAGAATAGTTGTTTCGTCCCTCTATTACTGCTCTATAAATTCCAGCATCAACAACATTTGCAACATTTGCCACATCGCCGCTCCAACTTGCGCCATTTTGTTTTTGATAACCAGTGACTTCAAAATCACCACTTGGGTTTTGGGTGGTTTTTTGAGCTAAAGCATAATCTGTGTTTGTTGCCAAAGTTTTGTCTGTTATGGTTGGAATGAGTTTGTGTTCATCCCTATCATAATCAATTGAGTTGAATGTGCTTAAAGTGAAATAATCATCAAAAGGTTTTACATCTAAAGGTTTTGCTGTTATTGTGAATTTTTTGCTGTTAGAATCTTTAAAGTTTTTTGACTCATCTTTTGCGGTAACTTTAACCCAATAATCTCTTGCATTTTTAACGTCTTTTGCCTCAACTAATTGTGTTAATTCAGAATCTGTGTAATAAGTTATATCATAGTTTGATGCTGCAACTGTGATATTTCCGTTGTATGTCACTGTTGCTGGAGTTGGGGCTTGGCTAACTCCGTTGTAAGTTACGCTTTCTGTCATTGTTATTGTTGCTGAGCTTAAGCTTGCTTTTTCAATGGTAAAGTAAACCGTAACTGTTCCTGTGAAGTTGCTTTGTCCTTCAACTATAATTTCAGCAGTTGTTCCAGCATTTGTGTTGTTTTTGTGAGAAATTATATAATCACCAGTTCCATCAGTTTTAATTCTTAAGTTTGTTGCTGTTCCACCATAAGTGTATGTTGCTGTTGCAAGTGTTGGAGTTTTTGGCGTTCCGTCATAAGTTCCACCAGAATTTGCAACAAAGTTGAATTCACTTGAGTGATCTGCAATATTTCTTGGGTGAATTGTAAAGTTAAGTTGAATTGTGTCGGTTGAATAACCTGCTTTGTTAACTCTAACAATAACGCTTGCTGAATTTGTTCCTGCAACAATGTTGTTGTTATATGAAACAATTTCAATTTCATTTGAGTTAAAGATGTAGTTATTAACCGTGTCTGTTATTGTGATTTCTGAAGTGTTTAATGTTATATTTTGACCTGTATATTCTCTTGATTCGTTTCCTTCAACTCTTGCTAAAACATTTTCATCAAGGCTAATAACAAAAGCATTAACTTCATAAGCTTTTGTTATTGAAACATTAGGGTCATAGTTGTTTGTTCCAGTTATGGTATAGTTATAGAATCCAATTGGAGCAAAGTTTGTTGTGGCTGAATATGCCCCGTCTTGAGTGTCTGAATATGTGTATGAAGCCAAATAATCTGTTCCTTCAACAAGTGTGTAGGTGCTGTTGGTTTGATATGTGTAAACAACTTCAGCTGTAATTGGCCAGCCTTTGTAGGTTTGAGTTTCGCCTGTGAACACTGCATCGTTTTTGTCATCCACTCTGTTTCCGTTTGCGTCAACATAATATTCGCCCAAATCGAACTTTCCGTTTGTGTTGCTGTCATTATAATAATAATATGTAACACTTATGCCTTCACCATTTAATGGTTTTGGGTTAATTGTGAAGGTTGTTGTTGCTGTTCTCCTAAAGTTGTTTATACCTGTCATTTCAACAGTTATTATGCCAACATCGATGAAGTCACTGAAATCTGTTATTTCTTCTGCATCTGCTGTTCCATAATTTCTGTAATATTTAAGTGTGTAACCAGTGTTTTCAGCAACATCTTGCCTTGATGATAATCCAACTTCTGTTGTCACTGAAGCATTATTAACAATAATTTCATTTTTCAAGCTTGTTTTATTGTATGTTGCTTGATCGCTCGTTAATGTAAAGCCTGTTATTTCTGCTTGACTTATTGTGAAGTTTTTTGTAAGTTCTCCCGTAAAGTTCCCTGATGCAACAACTTTTATGGTTATTTGTCCTGAAACAGCGGTTGAATTTATCCAATCAATTGTTGTTGCGTCTTGGCTGTATGAGCCAGTTCCTTGCTTATACAAAACTTGATAATCTGACCCTGGAACAGTTAAACTTCCTGCTTTAACTGTTTTAACTGAACCTCCATTTTGAAGTGATGCTCCAGTGTATGGCATCCAAGCATTAGCATCATTAAGTGAAAATTCTGTTATTGTGGCTTTTTGAATGGTTACAAGGTTGCTATATAAAACATAGTAATCGTCAGTTGGCTCACCTGGAGTTCCATACAAATAGTTGCTACCTGAGGCACTTGAACCCCTGATTCTAACTTGATATTGCCCTGCATTTTTCATAGCTATAATTGTGTTTGCTTTTAATTTTGTCCATTCGTCTTCGCTATTTGCTCTATAATAGAATCCATAAACATAATCTTTTTGATGAGTTAACACATTGCCAAAATCCGTAACAACAAAGCTTGAATATAAGTCTTGACCAGTGTAGGTGTCATCACTAACTGTTAATGTTGCAGTTGCATTTTTAATATTACGCTTGCCTATTGTAAAGTCATTTTTAATTGTTCCTGTGAAGTTGTTTTTACCTTCAATTTTGATATAAACTTTTCCGGCGTTCTTCTTTTCAACATCATCTAAGCTTAAATATGTTGTGTTATCACGAGAATATGTTATCACAACATCATTTGCTGTTGGATAAGCATTTCCACTTTTCAAGGTTATTAGGTTTGCTGTGATTTTGTTGGTGTTGTCATAAACTGCGTCATTTGGCAAGTTGAATATAAAGTCGCTATCATCTAGTGTTTTTGGGTTGATTTTAAAGGTATCACTACTTGTTATTGAGCTTGAGCTTGAATAGTTGCCCATTCCTTTTAAAACAACTTTATATGTTCCAGCGTTAACAATGCTTGTTGAGCCTGTTGAAACAAACGTATCTGGTGCGTTTTTCTGCAAAAAGTCTGCAACAACAAAGTCTTCTCCCAACACCAAAGGATTGGTGGTGCTAACTGCATCATCATAAACTAAAATATCACTATTTGTTATTGTTTGAGCTGAACCTGTGTATGTCCAATTTGGAAGAGAAGCAATTCTAACTCCCGCAATAGATTTTTGCCCAACTTCAAAAGGCTCACTTTCTGTTGCGTCTTTATAATTGCCTTGACCACTGATTTGAACTTTATAGAATCCAGCTTTTTTAACCTCGTTGTTCTCTGCTTCGCTGTATGTTCCATTTTGTGTTGTGCTGTAGAGGTATGTAATGTCAGTATAGTCATCTGTTGTTAATATTTTTGCTCCATTAAAGTCGGTTACTGTGAATGTTACTGTTTTGTTGTTTCCGTCAAAGGTGTAACTGTCTTCGCCAAAGGTTATTGTGGCGTTTGTGATGCTTCTTTGTGTTATTGTGAATGTTACATCTTGTGAGCCAGTATAGTTGCCCTGACCTGTTATTGTTATGCTCCCTGTTCCAACATTTTCATTGTTTGACCAGCCTAATATGTAGTCCCCATTAGAGTTTGTGTCTGTTTTTTGTGTAAGTGATGCAATAACAGTTGTTCCATCGTTTTCGTCCACCCACTTAAATGAAGAAAGTGTTAACTCATAAGGGGCGTTTTTATATTCAACGCTTTGGCTGTATTCTGCCTTAAACTCAGTTTTAGAAGATATGCTCTTTGGAGTTATGTTATAAGTTGTTGTTCTTGTTGTGCCCTCATCAAAGTTGCCTTTTCCTCTTATTGTTATTGTTATTTGTTGAACATCAACAAAGTTTCCTTTTTCAGATGTGTATGAAACAGTGTAATCTGTGCCTTCAGTTAAAGGCTTGCCGTTTAAACTTCCATCGTCAAACGTTAATTCTACACTTGGTTTTTGAATTTGGGTGTTATATGTTAAATCAGCAACAGGTTTAAGTTTAACCAAACTGTTATCTATTGCCAAACCTGAAATTGTGTGAGTGAGTGTGTTATTGCTTGCGTCTTTTGTTGTTGAACTAGCACTATCAAAGTTTGTGCCAGCACCATAAATTTTGATGTAATAAGTTCTTACATCCTTAACATTCTCTTCAGTTACTTCTGTTGCTGTTGTGTAAGCACTGTTTGTATAGTATTTAACAACATAGTCTGTGCCTGCCGTTATAGGTTTGCCGTTAAATGTTCCACTTATGGTTGGGGTCTGGCTTAAACCATTATAAGGCACTGAATTGTTTGAAATTGTGAACTGAGCGTTTGCTATACTTGCCACTCCAACAGTGAATGTTGCCTCTAAATATGTTAAGCTGTTATAATTTCCTTGACCTTGAATCTTAACTTTATAGTTTCCAACTCCTATTATATTATTTGCTGAGATAGGCCCATACTCGCCCGAAGATTCTTTGTAATATTCAACAACAGCATAATTTGTTGCAGCTATTGGGTCGCTTGAAATGTCTGAGTCAACAACACTTATGGTTGGTGTTTGGCTAGCACCTGTGTATGTTAAATTACCAACTGTTAAGGTGCAATCAGAAATTGATTTTGGAATAATGTTAAAGTTAAATGAAACACTTTGAGTTCCATAATGTGATGCATTTGCGTGGGTTGAGTTAAATTTAACTGTTGCAGTGTAAGTTCCAACATTAACTCCGTTGTTAGAGTCTGTTGTTATCACATATTCACTAGGGTCTAGTATGCGCTTATTATATGTATCTGTAACTGTTATTTGATTGTTTGCTGGTTTTATTGAAACGCCATCATAAACAACATTTTGTATATCTGAAATTGTTATATAGCTGGTTGTAAAAGGAAGTGCCGCAACACGATAAGTTCTTGTTATTGTTCCACCAAAGTTGTTTATTCCTTGTATGGTTATTTTATAGAAGCCAATTTTTGTCCAATCATTTGTTTGTGTATAATTTCCATTTTGTGTGCTTGAGTATGTTTCAGAAACTGTGTAGTCTGTGCCTTTTTCAAGAGGTTCGTTATTATTTAGCACTTCTGGCCATACTCTAACCCCTATATAATACTTAAGTTGTGGGTCTGAGGTGCTGGCGTTGTTTGTCAAGTTTTTGAATAGTTCTTTTGTTGCTACTGGTTTTCCAGCTTTATCAACATATTCATTTGAATCAAACTGGCCATCGCCGTTATCATTCCAATAATAGAAATGTGTTTCAAAACCACTTAGTGATTGAGCGGTGATTTCAAAGGTTGTTGTTACTATTCCCATAAAGTTGTTCACACCTGTTATTTCAACTGTTATTATGCCTTTGCTTGTGAAATCAGTTGTAACTGAGCCATCTCTTAAATATCTAACTGTGTAATCTTTTTCGCTTCCTTCAGTTATCACTCTTGAAGAGTTTAAAGCATACTGTGTTGTAATGTTTGAAATTGTTATTTGGTCTTTCAAGCTGCTTCCTGTGTATGTTTTTGAAGAGTTTGTTAATGTAAAGCCTGTTATTTCTGCTTGAGCAATTGTAAAGTCTTGAGTGAGTTCTCCCATAAAGTTTCCTTTTCCTTTAACTTTTATGGTTATTAATCCTGAAATTGTATATGAATCTATCCAATCAATTGTTTCTGCGTCTTGGCTGTATGAGCCTTCTCCTTGCTTATACCAAACTTCATAATTTGCTTCTGGAACAGTTAAACTTCCTGCTTTAACTGATTTTGCTTTAACTGAACCTTCATTTTGAAGTGATGCTCCAGTGTATGCCACCCAAGCGTCAGCATCATTAAGTGAAAATTCTGTGATTGTGGCTTTGGCTATTGTGAATTGTATGTCGTCGATTGTTCCTGCGAAGTTTCGTTTACCTTCAATTTTGATATAAACTGTTCCGGCGTCTTTCTTTTCAGCGTCAGTTAAGCTTGAAAGTGCCTTATATGTTGTGCCGTCACGAGAATATGTTATTGTTATATCATTTGCTGTTGGATAAGCATTTCCACTTTTCAAGGTTATTAGGTTTGCTGTGATTTTGTTGGTGTTATCATAAACCGCATTGCTTGGCAAGTTATATGTAAAGTCAGTTTCAGCTAGTGTTTTTGGCGTGATAGTAAAGGCTTGTGTGTAGTTTCCTGAATAGTTTCCTGTTGACTTTGAACTTATTGTAAAGCTTCCGCCTGTTGAAACATTGGTGTTTGCGCCATAACTTACGCTAAAGTCACTTGCGCCAGTTGTGATTGTTCCACTTGAATTTACCTCTAATATTGTTCTTGTGCCGTCTTTTAGTGTTATTGCTGGCTTTATTTGTGAGCCAGTGAATGTGTAAGAAGCATTAACACCACTAAGAGTGAAGCCAGTGGCTAAATTTGTTGGATTAGTGTTGTCTAAAATTGATTTTTGCGTGATAGCAAAGGTTTTTGTGTAATCTCCTGAATAGTTTCCTGTGCCTAAAGCTGTTATTGTAACACTTCCGCCTGTTGAAACATTGGTGTTTGCGTCATAACTTACGCTAAAATCACTTGCGCCATATGTGATTACGCCATTTGCGTTGGTTGTTAAAATCACATTTTCGCCATCTTTTAGTGTTATTGCTGGCGTTATTTGTGAGCCAGTGAATGTGTAAGAAACATCAACGCCAGTGAGCGAGAAGCCGTCAGCCAAGTCGTCGTCTGAGCCAATAGATTTTTTGACAACTTCAAAGTAACCTGCACTTGTTAATGTTCCAGTATAGTTGTCCATACCAGAAATTTGAACTTTATAGAATCCAACTTGAGAAACACTTGAAATTTCACTATATGTTCCATTCTTTGTTGAACTGTAAAGATATTTAACACTATTGAAGTCTGTGTTTTCATAAAGTGTTGGTGTGCCTGAAATTCCCTTATCTTGAACTGTGAATGTTGGGGTTTCGCTAAATTTGTAACTATTTTCGCCAAAGGTTATTGTGGCATTTGAAATATTACGCTGAGCGATTATAAAGTTAACTGTTTGCGAGCCAGTGTAGTTGCCAGTTCCTTGAACCACAACTGTTCTTGTTCCAGCATTAATGTTATCTCCGCTGGCTGTAACTGAATAGCCCCCAGTTTCTCCAGTTGCTGGAACAGTTTCCAAAATGGTTTCATTTGTTTCTAAATCTTTCCATTCAATTTTACTGATAGCGTTTGAAGTTTGGGTTGTGTTGTTATAAACAATGTTTGATGCTGGAGTTATCACAAACTCAGCGCTATCGCTAATATCTTTTGGAACAATCCTAAAGGTTACTGAACTTGTGCCTGTATAATTGCCCTGACCTGTTACGGTAACTTTATATAATCCAACATTTGTGATGCCTTTTTCAGTGTCAACTATATCATCCCAAGTTTCTCCGTTATCTGTTGATTTGGCATAACTTAAAGTATAGTCTTTATCTTTAATCAAATCGTGGCTTGTTGCATTTTCTGAAACAGAGAGGCTTGGGTATTCGCCTTGTGTGAATATCCATGGTGTGCTAAAGTCAGTCATTGCGCTTGGAGCGTCTCCGTCACTTGTGCTTTTCATTTGAGATGTTGTGAGGCCCAAAACATTGGTGTAAACTCCGCTTGCATCTTGTCCAGTTAATGCTGGAGTTGCTGTTTGAGTTGTTCCTAAGTCTATTGTGTCTGTGTTATAATAACAATTTGTGATTTTTTGGTTTGCAGCAACAGAAGCACAAATTCCTGCTCTTCTTGCTCCGCCAATAACTGTTCCAATGTTATAGCTGTTTCTAAGTTCTTGAGGGTTATGCCCACTTGATGTGGTGTAAATGTTGCCAACAAGTCCAGCAACTGCGTCCACTCCTGTTGTGGTGTTTGCGCCGTCTGTTCTAACTGCTTGAACTGTTCCTCTGTTTAAACAGTTTTCAATAACTCCTCCACTAAGCAAAAATCCAGCAATTCCACCAATTGTCATAGCGCCGTTGTGGTCAAAACACTTTCCTGTGATTATGCCATCGTTAACTGAGTTTGAAAGAGTTGAGTCTTCTTGAACCTCTCCAACAACTCCACCCAAATATGCAATGCCTGATTGAGTCACTTTTTCAACTGTTATGTTTCCGCTGTTATAAAGTCCAGTTGCCGTTGAGCCATATCTAAGTTGCCCAAAAACTCCACCTTGGCCATTCCATTCATTTGTGGCACTTTTAATGTTTAATTCTCCGCTGTTTGAAATGTTTGAGGCGTCTGCATAGCCAACAACTCCAATGACTGCCCCCATAGAGCCATATCCACGACCTAAACTTCCATTTTGAATGTTTGGGCAAAGATAATCAACATTAACGTTAACCCCAACATTATGCAAGTTTTCAAGTGTTACGCGGTTTTCATTATTGTTTGATGTAACAACTCCAACAATTGCTCCAACATAAACTGTTGTGTTATATGCTTTTCTGTTTTCTTCAGTGTTTTCGGCATATTGAAGTGTTACTTTAACTTCTCCGCCATTAACAGTTAAGTTCTTTAAGTATCCACCATACAATTTTCCAAAAAGTCCTGCCCTAGCTGTGATGGTTGATGTAACTGTGTGGTTTTGTGTTATTTTTAGGTTATAAACCGTGTGGTTTTGCCCGTCATAATAAATTTTGTTATTGGTTGATGTGTTGTTTATTGGCACCCACTCGTGGCTATTTAGGTCAATATCAACAGTTTGAACAAAATATTTGCCTGAATATGAACTGCCTGAGTTAAACACATCAGAAAGCCATTTTAAGTTGGCTGCTGAGCTAATTTGATATGGGCTTTCTTGCGTTCCGTTTCCGTTTGTTGGAGCTTGTGATAATTCTCCATTCCACACATCACGGGTTGGGGTGTTTGTTTGAGTTGCACCCAAAATTCCGCTCACTTGTGGGTATTTTCCAACTTCAAAAGTCCAATTTGTGGTTGTGAATCCAACCATTCCTGCTGGCGCAACGCCGTTAGATTGAGACTGCATTTGTGCTGTTTGAAGAGCTGTGCTGTTTGTTGAAGCGCCTAAAGCCGCTGTGTTTTGCCCTTTAACCCCCGTTGGAACAACAGTTGTTTGGTTCGCCCAAGCTGGAGTGATTATTGGCGTTGCTCCCAACTTTTCAGTATCCCAATAACAATTTATCAAACTGTCACGGTTTGCGCTTGATGTGCCCTCAATGTTTCCTATTATTGTTCCAACTTTATAATCGGAGCCTTGATTTGTGAAAATTGCTCCGCTTTGGTAGGCATTTTGAATAGTTACTGCTGGGTAATTTAAAATTCCAGCAATTCCACCAACTCTCAAACGCCCTTCGTGATGATAAGCATAAATGTTTCCACGGTTTGCGAGTATTTGATGAGTTCCACCCAAAACTCTTCCAAAAATTCCTCCAACAATGGCTGCATTTGTGTTTTGTGTAGAGCTTTTAGAAACAAAGATGTTCCCTTCATTTTCTAAGCCAATGCTTTGACTTAAATATGGATAATCTTCTATTGGACAGTGGGTGAGGTTTACAGTGGAGTCTCCAACAATTCCACCAACAAACAAGTTTATGGCTGATGTTGAAGTTGTGTCAGATAAATTAATGGTTCCTGTATTCTTTAAATAGCTTAATTGAGTGTTGTTTCTTGAAATCAAATATCCAGCAATTCCACCAACCCGACCTGTTACAAAGCCAGACAAAGTGATATCACCATAGTTAACACAATTGTCTAGTGTGGTAATAGGATAGCTTGTATTGCCATACGTTCCAACAGCGCCCAAAATTCCACCAACACAATACTCGTTTGAAACGCTTTCTGTGTTTGTGATTGAACCATAGTTGGTGCAGTTTCTAAATGTGGCAACAATGTCTTCTGAGTCCACATTAGATGAATATCCCATTGCCCTACCTGCAATTCCTCCAGCATAAGCACCTGTTGCTGATTTAGTTACAACGCTTGCGTAGTTCACACAATTTGTGACTGTTGCGTTATAAGCGAGTCCTGTAATTCCTCCAGCATAAACAACTCCTCCTGTTGATTTTGCCCAAACATTAACACTTTTGTTGGTTAAGTTTTCTAATGTAACTCCTCTTGCGTAAGGTTGTGCCGCAAATGCTCCAGCACATGCCACCATGCTTCCTGAAGTGTTTTGGTTTTCCATTCCAACTTGCCCATTTTCAAGGGTTAAGTTTTTAAGGTAACTGCCATTTCCAAGTTTTCCAAAAAGGCCTGCATACAAACTGCCACCTGAATTATCATTTTGAGTAACATTAACATAAAGATTTCTTATTGTGTGGTTTCCACCGTCATAATAGAATGGATAGTTATTTGAGCTATTATAAACAATCGGTCTCCAAGGCTTGTTGTCTAAATCAATATCAACAGTTTGCAAGTAATATTTGCCATAAACAGCACTTGAGCTGAAGTTTTTGCTTAAGTATGCCAATTTTTCTGCGCTGTTGATGATGTATGGGTTAGATTCACTGTTAGCTTTTGTGGAGTCTAACAAGCTTGGAGCCACAACTTTTTCAAGGTCACCGCTCCAAACGCTGGAATTTGTTGCGCCCAAATCTTTTACGCTTGGAGTTACTGCGTGGTTTTGAGTGTCATAAACAATGTTTGCAATTGTTCCAACTTGAGCAAATTCTATGCTTCTTTGAGTAATTTTGAACACTGGGTAAATTCCGTTTTGAGCGTAAGATAAGTTGTTTAGAGCAGTAACTTTAAACTCGCCTGAATAGTTGTTTATTCCTGTTATTTTAACTGTTATCTCGCCAACATTTGTGAGGTCTGCTGTTTCAACCAACTGTTCATTCACTGTGCGGTAGAATGTTATCTCATAATCCTCTCCAGCTCTGAGCGCCCTTGAGTTGCCGTCAGTAAGGATGATAAGCGGTGTTTGGTCATAGCCAGTGTAGGTTGTTCCTGTTGGCATGGTTAATTCCATATTGCTATCAAATGTTTTTACGCCAATTGTGAAATGAACTTCCCTTGTGTCTTTAAAGTTGTCTATTCCTGTTATGATTATTGTTGCCAAACCTGCTTCAATGTTGTTAACATAACTTAAACGATAATGAGTCCCAGCTATAAGGTCTGTTGTTGTTCCATTATATGTGTAGGTTGCTTCTGTTAGATTTGGAGTGATTGCGTTTCCTGTGTATGGAATGATTTCTGAACTGCACTCAAAGTTAAATTCAGTTGTGCTTTCTATAGACCTTGGGGCAATAGTAAAGTTTACGGTCATAGTTTGTGAGCCGTATTGAGAGAGCCCTGTAAGCTGAACATCTGCTGTTCCACCACCTACTTCTGTTCCTGATTTGGCAGAAACAGTGTAGTTTGCTTCAGCAATTGTTATGTTGTTATATGTGTCTGTAACAATTATTTGTGAGTTTGTTGGTGCAACCAAACCGCCAGTGTATGTTACTGTTTCACCCGTTTTCATCTCAACACTAAAGTATTTTGATGTGAATGGCAAGGCTTCAACTTGATATTCTTTTGTAATATCTCCGCTTTGATCGGTTGAGAAGTTGCCTTTTCCTCGAACAATGAGGTTATAATAGCCAACTGCTTCCCAAGATTCTGCTGCGCTATAAGTTCCACTTGAGCTAGCTTTATATTCCTCAATAATTTCATAGTCTGTGCCATAAGTTAAGGTTGTTCCTTCGTATATTACAACTGGCCATACTCTTTGACCTTTATAGTAGTTGGTTGCTTTAAGCTCAACTTTGTTTGCGTCAGCAACTGACTCGCCTTTTTCGTTAACAAATTCGCCTGAATCCCACTTGTTGTTGCTGTTGCCATCTTTCCAGTAATAATAGTTAACAGTTGCATTTCCGCTTAGTGTTTGTGCGGTTACTGTAAATGTTGTTGTTGCATTGGTTGAAGTGTTTGTATAGCCAATAAAGTTGCCTTTTCCAATAACTCTAACATCATATTCTCCAACATCTATAACACTTTCTACTTTTGACCCGCCTTTATAGAACTCAAGTTCATAATCAGTGCCCTTTCCGCTTGAAATAACTTGATTATATCTATCTGTTGTTAAGCTTGCATCAGTTGTAAAGCTTTTTAGCTTAATTGAAAGTGAAGATAATTTGTTTGTGCCGTCATAAACTGATGTTGCTGGGTTTATTTCAACTGTTTTAAAGTTTGCTTGCATAATTGAGAATGTTGCTGTAAGGCTTATTGTGTCATCAAAATTTTTATTGTTTTTTGTAGCAGAAACTGTTATGGTTATTGCGCTTTTTCCAGCAACAGCGTCAGAATCTGTCCAGTTAATTTCTTCCCAGTTTTCTGATGTCACACCATTTCTTGTGTATTTAATTGTAAATTGAGTTAAATCTTCAAAACCGATGTCGTTAGCAAAAACTTCTGTAACTTTGTTTAAACTTCCTTGTGATGCCCCGCTATAATAAACTGATTTGCTTGTTATTGCCGTGTTTTCTCCACCATAAGCAATGCCAGTGATTGTGGCTTTGCCTATTGTGAATTGTATGTCGTTTATTGTTCCTGTGAAGTTTCGTTTACCGTCAATTTTGATGTAAACTGTTCCGGCGCTCTTCTTATCTAAACCTTCATCATCTAAACTATAGAAGTTTGTGCCGTCACGAGAATATGTTATTGTTATATCATTTGCTGTTGGGTTTCCAGTTCCACCAACAAGTGTTGGTTGCTTTGATGTAACTTTGTCAGTATTGTCATAAGTTACTGCATCTAGGTAAAATGTGAACTGGCTAGCAGCTAGTGCTTTTGGCGTGATAGCAAAGGTTTGTGTGTAATTTCCTGAATAGTTTCCTGTTGACTTTGAACTTATTGTAACGCTTCCGCCTGTTGAAACATTGGTGTTTGCGCCATAACTTACGCTAAAGTCACTTGCGCCAGTTGTGATTGTTCCACTTGAATTTACCACCAATATTGTTCTTGTGCCGTCTTTTAATGTTATTGCTGGCTTTATTTGTGAGCCAGTGAATGTGTAAGAAGCATCAACGCCACTAAGAGTGAAGCCAGTGGCTAAATTTGTTGGATTAGTGTTGTCTAAAATTGATTTTCGCGTGATAGCAAAGGTTTTTGTGTAATTTCCTGAATAGTTTCCTGTGCCTAAAGCTGTTATCTTAATTTTTGCGTTTGCAATAACATTTGTGCCGTTGTAGGCAACATTGATGTTATCTTGATAACTTACGCTAAAATCACTTGCGCCATATGTTATTTCACCATTTGCGTTGGTTGTTAAAATCACATTTCCGCCGTCTGTTAATGTTATTGCTGGCGTTATTTGTGAGCCAGTGAATGTGTAAGAAGCATTAACGCCAGTGAGCGAGAAGCCGTCAGCCAAGTCGTTAATAGATTTTTGGGCAACTTCAAAGTAACCTGCACTTGTTAATGTTCCAGTATAGTTGTCCATACCAGAAATTTGAACTTTATAGAATCCAACTTGAGAAACACTTGAAATTTCACTATATGTTCCATTTTGTGTTGAACTGTAAAGATATTTAACATTGTTAAAGTGTGTGTTTTCTTGAAGAGGAGTTTCATCAAAAATTGCTTTGTCTTTAACTGTAAATGTTGGGGTTTCGCTAAATTTGTAACTATTTTTGCCAAAGGTTATGCTAGCGTTTGAAATATTACGCTGAGCTATTATAAAGTTAACTGTTTGCGAGCCAGTGTAGTTGCCAGTTCCTTGAACCACAACTGTTCTTGTTCCAGCGTTTTTGTTATCTCCGCTGGCTGTAACTGAATATCCACTTGTTGGAACGGTTGCCAAAATGGTTCCGTCTGTTTCCAAATCTTTCCACAAAATATTACTGATAGCGTTTGAAGTTTGGCTTGTGTTGTTATAAACAAGGTTTGATGCTGAAGTTATCACAAACTCAGCGCTATCGCTAATATCTTTTGGAACAATTTTAAACATAACTTCACGAGAGCCAATGTAGTTGCCTTGAGCGTTTATCAAAATTTTGTATAATCCAACATCTGTGATGTTTGAAGTTGGGTTAACCACATCTAACCAAGTTGCGCCGTTATCTGTTGATTTTTTATAAGAAAGAGTGTAATCTTTGCCATAAATCAACCCATAGTTAGACGCATTTGAGGCACTAGACAAGCTTGGGTATTCGCCTTGTGTGAATATCCATGGTGCGCTAAATCCTTCCATTGCGCTTGGGGCTGTTCCGTTGCTCAAACTTTGCATTTGAACTGTTGTGAGGCCACCATTTGAAACAAAGTTTGATGCATATTCTGAGCCAGTAAGAGCTGAGGCAAAAGTTGAACCAACATAAGCTGTTGGAGAATATGTTGTTCCGCTCCAAGGAGCTGTGGCAGTTGATATGTTTTCAGTGTTATAATAACAGTTTGTTATTATATTTCTTAAGAGCATCTCTTGATCAACTGAAATTGTTCCAATTGATCCAAAAAGTCCACCCATAAGAGATGAATTGTTGTTTGATTTAACTGTTCCTGTTGAATAACAATATGAAACTTGGTTATATCTTGATGTGTTGTCTGAAGGAAGTGAGCCAACAAGCCCACCAACTTCTATATCAGTATTTGTCAATCTAAACCCAAAAATATTTCCGTGGTTTGCTGAGTATGTTATTGTGGCTCCACGAACAACTCCAGAAAGTCCACCAACACAAATTGCAGAAGAGGCAGAATTTCCATAAACATCTCCAAAGTTTGTGCATTTTGTAACGATAACATCTTTGTTTCCAGACCTATGAATGCGCCCAATAAGTCCACCAACACCCACGGTGCCACTACCCTCTGTTCTTAAAGCAGTTATGTTTCCGTAGTTTGCGCTATCAGAAATTGTGTTTACATTGTTATCAACATAACCAACAATTCCACCAACATTTATTTGCACACTAATTTTAACGCTTGCTGTTATGTTCCCATAGTTTGCACTGTTTTCAATGGTTGAAACAGCCATACCCCCAGCAATTCCACCAAAGCGTTGTTCACTAGCAATTGACTCTCCATCAACAATGGTGTCTTCAATTGCGTCAAATGTTAAATCAGCATAATTTTCACAGTTTGAAATGGTTGAATTTGTTAATTGTCCAACAAGTCCACCAGCAAAGTTTCGAACTGATTCTTCTGTTGCAAGTGTGATTATAGCTGAAGATGAACAGTTTGAAATATTTGCATATCTTGCCTGTCCAACAAGTCCACCAATATAGGTTATTTGAGTGCTTGTTCCTGTGGTTTTTGCTGTAACTGTAACTCCAACAACGTGGCAGTTTTCAATTGTTTGCATATATGATGAATCTGTGTGATAGAAATCTCCAACAAGTCCACCAGCCCAAGAAGAGCTTGTATGAACTGCCTGAACATAACCACCATTTAAGTTTAAGTTTTCAATTTTTGAACCAACAACAGCCTCACCATTTCCACCAATCAAGCCAAAAAGTCCTGCCCAGCGATATGTTCCATCAACATTAAGGTTATAAACTGTGTGGTTTTGTCCGTTATAGAAATAATAATGGCTTGTGTTGCTTCCAATAGGCCTCCAAGAGTGATTTGCCAAATCAATGTCAACAGTTTGAATATAATATTTGCCTGAGGCAGTGCCTGGATTTTGTGAAAGCCAAGCAAGTTTGTCTGCGCTGTCGATTACATAAGGGTTTGATTCGCTGTTTGTGTCGTTTGTTGGGTCCAAAAGGGTTGGCTGCTCTGAAGAAGTTCCATCCCAAACTGATTTTGCGCTTGCCCCAACAGCCTCTTTAAGCTCTGGGTATTTTCCAGCTTCAAAAATCCAGTTTTCTGTTGTGAAGCCAACCATTCCAGATGGCGCAACGCCGTCACTTTGTGACCTCATTTGAGCTGTTGTTAACGAGTTGTTTGCTTGTGCCACATAAGAATTTGGCCAATCTTCTGCGCCCAAACCAATTGTGTCGGAGTTGCAATAGCGGTTGCTTACTTGAATAGAGTTTGTGTCACCTGCTTGATTGTAAGAATAAGTAAATCCAATTCCATAGTTTCTGTCTGATACTGTGCCTGGGGTGGCCTCCACTCCATATCTTACATAACCAATGTTATAAACTTCTGTAACATTGTATGTAATGTTATATCTTGCGTGCATTCTTCCCCAAATTCCACCAACTTGTTGTTGCTTTGGTGAGCTTCCATAAACATTTCCGGTGTTAACCAAACATTTTATGTAATACTCAACATGAGTTTTGTTTGTTGAAGCCACGCTAACATTTCCAACAACTCCACCGGTGCAACATTGCGAGGTTGAGCCTTCTGTTGTTCCAACAATATTTCCTGTGTTTTTGAGGTTTGAGATGTCGGCATAGCCCAAAACTCCAGCAACTCCACCAACACTAGCTACGTTGGATGTTGCTTGACCTGAAATTGCTCCTGTGTTTAAACAATTTTTAACATATGATTTTGTTGCGTTTGGTGTTGTTTCTGTGTTTGGAGAAAGTGCATACCCAACAATTCCACCAACATACAAGTTTTCTGTTGCTTGACCTGAAATTGCTCCTGCATTTTCACAGTTTGAAATTAGATAAGTGTTTACGCAACGCCCAACAATTCCACCAGCATTAATATAACCCGTTGCTTGAGCAGAAATGTTTGCTGAAGAATAACAATTTTCAAACACGCCAAACTCAGCACAACCAACAATTCCAGCAATAAATACACTACTACTTCCGCTTGTTTGAGTGGCGCTTATGGTTGCGTTAATTGTTTTTAAGTTTTCATATTTTGAAGTGAGGCTATCGCTTGCAACGCTTTGAGCAACAAAAGCTCCAACATAAAATAAGCCTGAATTTGTGTAACTTATTGTTGCGCCGTTTATAGTTAAGTTTTTGATGCTTGCGCTTCCTGAAAGCCTTCCAAACAATCCAACATAAGCTGAATTAGCGTTTGTTATGCTCAAGTTGTAAATTGTGTGGTTTCCGCCGTCATAAACCAAAGATAAATCTGCGCTTGTTTTGTTTATTGGCGTCCATTCAAATCCACCCAAATCAATATCGGCAGTTTGCAAGAAGAATTTGTTATGCCCCCAAGTTCCTTCTTTGCTTAAGTATGCAAGCTTGTCGGCAGTGTCGATAATAAATGGGTTTGAAGCGCTGTTTGCTTGTGTTGTATCTTTAAGGCTTGGCGCAACAGCGGTCGCCAAACTTCCACTCCAAACAGAACGATTTAATATGTCACGGTCAATTATTTTGGGGTTAACTGCGTGGCTTTGTGTGTCATAAACAATGTCGGAAATCTTTTCAACATATGGCAAGTTGATGCTTTTTGGCAAAATGTTAAATGTTTGTGTTTTGGAGCCACTAAAACTTGAGATGCCCGAAACTTTAACTGTTATCTCTCCAACATTTGTGAGGTCAGTTGTAAGTTCATCATCTGTGAGGTTAGTTAGTTCATTATTTGTGAGGTCAGCTAAAGGAACCTCATCACGATAGAACTTAACAACATAGTCAACATTTTGAACAAGCGTTTTGCCATTGTGAATCAAAATAATGTTTGGTGTTTGGTCATAGCCGTTGTAGGTTACATCAGCAATTGGGTCTAGGCTTGGCAAAGTGGTTGAACTGATTGTGAACTGAAGCTCTCTTGAGTCCTTAAAGTTTGATGAATTATCTGCTGTTACAATTGCTGTTGCAGTCCCAGCGCTAATGTTGTTTCTGTAACTAAGCGAGCAAGGAACAGTTATAGCTGACCCGTTGTTATATTTATATGTTGCCGTTGTTAATGTTGGCTTAATTTCTGAACCAGTGTAGGCAAAATCTGTTCCATCAAGAATAAATGTGAACACATTTAATGCGTCATCTTCTGCAATTGAGCGCTTGTTGATGGTGTATTGAACTGTTCGTGTTCCATTTGTCACATTGGCAACCCCAGACACACTCACATTAACGTTGTGAGTGCCAGCGCTAGAGCTCGCGTCACTAGAAACCTTTGCAACAGTGATTTTGTCCGTTGCAATATTGCCACTTAATCCGGTGACTGCATTATATGAAATTGTTACATCACTTGCCGCTGGAATTTGAACCAAACCGTTGTATGTTAAGTTGTTTGCAATTGTGATTGTAAAGTTTGTTGAGTCAAACGTTAGCGGTGTGATTGTCCAATTAAATGTTACACTTCCGCTAAAGTTTTTGCTATTTTCTGAATTTATTGTAAGTGAATAACTTCCGCTGTTAACAAATTCTTCAGCTGAATAGCTTAACTCATATGCTGTGCTTTCAAGCTCTAAAAGAGGAGTGTTGTTGTAAGTTATCACTGGCACAACTTTTTTGGCTGTGTTGTCAAATTGAGCGCTATAGTTGTTGTTAACAACCTCTCCTTCTGCTGAATTTAGGTGATAAACAATTGTGGCATCACTTAAAGGACGTTTTGTGATTTCGTATTCAACATAAGCTGAACCGTCATAGTTTGCGCTCTTGTGAGTTCCAGTAACACGATATGTTCCAACATCTTTAAAGCCAGATGTGATTGTTTCTCCATTATAGGTGTAAGAAGTTGTTAAAATGTCATTTAAAGTTTCATTATTAAGCGAGCCTGTTGTAATGTTTAAGCCATTTTGGGTTGTAACCCCTGTTATTGTGTGTTTGTGAACTTGGCCGTCATAAGTTATGTTACTTCCACTGATTGTTATTGAGCTTATGATTGCTGGCGTGATTTCAAGCGTTACATTTTTTGTTGTGGTGTCAATGTTTGCGCCACTTCCTGTTAATGTAACTGACACGCTTCCAACATTTATTCGTGTTGTTGAAGCAATTGTATAGTCTGTTCCATAGACAAGTTCGTAGTCATCTATTTTAATTATTCCCAAATCACTTGAACTTACGCCTTGAGCTGTTCCATTATAAACTTTTGTTATAGTCAAGTTTGTAATGGTTGCATCAGCCATTGAAAGCTTCGTGATTGTGAAAGTTGCCTCTTTATATGTGCCTCCCACAAAGTTTACACTCTCGTCTTTTGCTGTAACCCTTGCTGTGGCGGTTCCTGCGTCTATGTTGCTAAAATATTGTATTTTGTAATTACCAATATCTGCCGTTTTATTTGTAAAAATATTATATTTAGTTCCAGCGCCAGTATAGCTTAATGTTATTGTTGGCTTTAATGCTGAACCAGTGTAAGCGTGTGTGTCAAATTCAAGTGTTATTTCTGTATCTTCTAAACTACGTTTTGAAATTGTGTAGTATGGAGTGATTGTTCCAGAATATGCACTGCCGTCTTTCCCTGTGATTGTTATTGTTTTTTGCCCTGCAGCTTTAACATCACTTGGAAAGTTAACCGTATAATCAGTGTTTAAAGTTAAAGTTCTGTTTGCGTCCTCCACTTTCACTGTTGGTTTAATGGTTGCGTTGTTATAAGGAATTGTTAAAGCATTTATGTTTGCCCCGCTTTGATAAACAACATAATCATTGCCGCCGTATGTTAATGTAACTTTTATGGTGGAGTCTGTTGAAATATCAACTCCAGTTATTGAGAACTTAGCAGACTTTGAACCAGTTATGTTTTGGCATCCATAGCTATCTGACCCCAAAGTTACAGTAACTGTTGGTGGGGTTGCTCCATCCGCTGCCCCAACTGCAATGTTGTTAGAGTAAGAATAAGTGTAATTTCCATAATAACTCGAATCAATAAAGTTTGAGTTGCCCGCAACTTTAACGCCATGTAAGCTTATTCCATTCCCAACTGTTGGCTCTATGGCTGAGCCGGTGTAACTATAACTTGTTGGGTTTAGAGTTAGGTTCATGCTTTGAAGTGTTGCGGGATTAATGACCCAAGTTCCTGTTGCGGTTCCCGTAAAGTTTGTTGAGTCATTGTTTACTGTGGCTGTTATGTTATAAGTTCCTGCTCTTTTTCCTGTTGATGATGTATAGGCAGTTGACCCAGTTAGCCCATCTGTCCTACCAGTTATTGAAAGTGTGTAGTCTTTTGTTGGCACAGTTAATGAGCCTTTTTGAACACTTCTTGTTTGGTTGTTTGGATCTATGTCCGTCATCGAGAATGTTGCGCTATCAACTGTTACCGTTGCGCCAGTTATGTTTAATTTGTCTATGCTATAATATTTTGTTAGTTCTTCCGTGTTAATGTTATTCCCAGCAACGGTCACTGTAACAGAATATTCTCCTGCATCTGTTCCACCATTGTTTGTTATTGTGGTGGTGTAATAATTGCTATTCAAAACCGTGGCGCTTGTGTTTACTTTAACCACGATATCAGACACTGTTGGCTTTTGATTTGACCCATTATATGTGAAAGGTGCACCAGTAATTGTGAACAACAAGTTTTTAGCATCTATTTTGTTTATTACCCATTTTGCTGTTGTTGTTGAGTTAGCATAGTTGTTTTGACCTGTGATTGTAACGGTGTATTCTCCAGCTTGAACAGCAGAAGTTGCGTTCCAGTCAGTTAGCCCAGTTGGCCCATCGGTTATTGCATAGGTGAAATCTGTTCCAACAGTTAATACACCATCTTGAATTGTTGGAGTTGGCAAACTTATTGCATTTGGAACACCGTTTGAATCCAAACTGTTTGAAGCAAAATCCCTTGACGTAAATGTTATTACGCCACTAGGAAGGTCTGCGGCGACGATTTTAAATTCCATAGAAACTGTTGGAGTATTGCTATAATTTGCATTCATCCCCACAACTTCAACTTTATAGAACCCAATATTTGTCATTTGGGTGTCTGGGTCAATAGTGCTATATGAGCTGGATGAGGTTTGTTTATAATAATATTTAACCTCATAAGCTTTTACACCTGACAAGGTTACATCACCTGCTGGGTCTCCATTGGAGTCTAAACGCCCGCTGTCTTTAACAGTTACGCTTATCTTGTGATTTGCTTTGTTGTAAGTGATTTCATCACCATTTGTTATGACTTTTGAGCCATCTTTAAATGTTGTTGTTATTCTTGATAAATCAGTTAACAAAACTTTTGAAATTGTGAAGTCTTTAAAAGCTGTTCCACTAAAATTGTTTGTAAATGTTAATGTAGCTCTTGCTGTTCCTGCGTCTTTATTATCGCTATACGTAACCGTATAATCACTTGCGCTTGGAAGCACTCCGCTATAACCTAATAGTGTTATGTTTGTCACTGCTGGTTCACGCTTATATGCAACATAAGGGGTTTCTGAATATTCCAAAGTTATTGTGGCATCTGTCATATCTCTTTGAATGATTGCAAATGTTGTTGTGCCTGTTGCGTTAACGTTATCTCCAGTTATGGTTCTTGTTATTGTGTATGTTCCAATATCTGTTGGGTTTGCCGTGCTATATGAAATTGATGAACCATAATAACTTGAATCAACAGTTTCTCCATTTATCACAACTGACACAACTCCTGGAGTTGGCTTTATGGCTAAACCAGTCCATTGCTGATCAGCAACACTTGCAACAGTTACTGTTATAGTTGCGTTTGATGTAGTGGCTTTTGCTATTGTGAACTCAACTTCTTTTGTTCCGCTATAGTTGTTTGTGCCAGATTTTGCAGTTAAAACAACATAATATGTTCCAGCTGCTATAATATTGTTTGCCGTTACTGTTGCGCCTGATGAGTTTTTATAGCTAACTGTATAATGCGTGCCTTCTGTTAAACTTTGAGTGTTATAAGAAACTGAATTTGAACCAATGGTTGGAACTTGAGATGTTCCATTAAACACAAAGCTATTTGATGATAAAACAACTGTAACATCGTTTAAACTTCTTTGTGTGATTGTGTAAGAAGATGAAATTGAGCCTGTATAATTTTTGTTAGAACTCGTTGCGAGCACTGTTACTGTTTTTTCTCCAATATTTGTGCAATCGTTTGAATAAGTTATTGTATAACCCGTCAAACTTTTTACCCTGTTGCTCAAAAGTGTTATTTCATTCGTTGCTCCTACAAAGTCTTTTAGTGTAACCCCTGGTTTTAGTTCTGCACCTGTGTATGGTTTTGTGCTATACGCAAGCGTCATCGTTGTGTTAGCTATATTACGCTTGTTTATTGTGAATGTTTTTGTTTTATATGAGCCATTTTCGAAATTTGTGTTGTCGCTTGTGACTGTTATTGTTATTGTGGCTGTTCCTGCATCTATGTTGTCTGAGTAAGTTATTGTATAATCTGTTGTATTTGTTGTGCCACTAAAAAGCTGTATGACGGTGCCAGAGCCAGTGTATGTTAATGTTGCTGTTGGCGTTTTTTCTGTGTTGTTATAATCATAATCAAAATCTAAACTTGTTGGCAATGTTATGTCATCAGCATTATATAAGCTTATTTTGTTAACTGTGAATTGGGCGAAGTTATAGCCAGAATAGTTTCCGCCTGCCCTTCCAACAATAAACACATAATATGTTCCTGCGTCTTTAATAGTTTCACTTGTCATACCTTCAGTGTAAACATTTGTTGTTCTATAAACAACATCATAGTCAGTGCCTTTTTCTAATGTGTAACTCACTCCGTCCAAATTGTTGTCGGCAACAGTTAAAGTGATTCCGTCACCAACTGTGAAAGCTTTGTTGCGATAGTCTTTTGAGCTATCTTCCAAAGTCATAACTGCGTTAACAACATTCCCTGATTCACCCTCTTCAATCATTGCCCTTTGGGTTATTGTAAAAGTTTTTGATTTAGAGCTAGGGTATGTGAAGTTTGAATTTTCTATTGCCTTGATTGTAACACTTCCGCCATCTGAAACATCAAAGTTAGCCCCATATGTAGTCTCATAGCCAGATTCAATTTTTAGGCCTTTAACACTTGTTTTTAGCCTTGGGTATTCCCCGCTTGAAAATGCCCAAACTGATGAATCAAAGTTTGTCATTCCGCTTGGGGCTGTTCCGTTTGCTGAGCTTTGCATTGCTGAAGTTTCAAGGCCTGAAACATTTGTTAATGAAACTTGTGGCAAATCATCAATTTTTGTTGTTGGGGTTGTGGCATACTTATATCCAAATCCAGTGGTTGCATACTTAGCTCCAGAAAATGGAGCAACTGTTGGAGTTAAATTGTCTGAATTATAATAACAATTTGTTAATGTTACATTGGCGTTGTTTTGTTTCATACCAATCAAAGCACCAATATAATCTGCGCTGTTTGTATAAGTAATATAACCTGTTGAATAACAATTTGTGAATGTGTCTCCAGCTCCACCATAAGTGTTTCCAATAAATCCACCAACTTCTTCGTTTTTTGTTCCATAATATTCTGAAACAAGATTTCCTTGGTTAAAGCAGTTTTCAAAAACTCCGCCATAACTTATTCCAATAAGTCCACCAATAATGTTTGATACAGAAACATTTTGGGCCATTTTTGCATATATATCTCCATAGTTTCCACACCTTATGAGCTGATTGGTTGTGTATGCATCTTTAAATCTTCCAACAATTCCACCAACGGCTTGAGTTGATGTGCCAGTTGTGTTTGACTCCACTGTTATATTAGCATAGTTAAAACAATCGGTGAAAGAGCCATATTGAGTTGACCTTCCAACAATTCCACCAACTTCAAAAGAAATATTTGAGTTAAGATTTATTTCACCATAGTTTAAGCAGTTTGTCATTGAGTAATTTGCTGTTGCGTGTCCTAAAGCTGCAGCAATTCCACCAACATGACATGTTGTGTTGTTTGCTGTTGCCACACTTGTGATTAAACCATAGTTAACACAATCTTTTATAATTACAATTGAATTTTCTTGAGCACTCTGCGCAACAATTCCACCAAGCATAACATCCTTAGTGGTTGTGATACTACCAAAAGATATTGTTCCTGTGTTTGAACAATTTATTATTTTTGCTGTTCCAACATAACCCACAATTCCACCAACGCTACACTCAGATGCGCTTGAAGCGTAAGTTATTGAAACTGTTACGTTAACACCAATGTTGTGCAAATTTTCAAACACAAATTCATCTGTTCCAACTTGGACTCCAACAAAAGCTGCTGCTCTAGCTGTTCCTGAATTTGTTTTTTCAACAGAAACACTTCCGCCATTTAAGGTTAAGTTTTTAAGGTATCCACTTGAAACATAACCAAAAAGCCCAACAAATCTGTTATTTGAAGTGCTCGATGTTTTGTTAACATACAAATTATAAATTGTGTGATTTCCGCCGTCATAATAATAAATTTTTTGATTGCCAGATGCGTTTAAGTTGTTTATTGGCGTCCATAATTTGTTGTTTAGGTTGATGTCAACAGTTTGCAAATAATATTTGCCTGAGGCAGTGTTTGGATTTGCTGAAAGCCAAGCAAGTTTTGCGGCGGTGTCTATGATGTATGGGTTTGCCTCACTGTTTGCCAAGTTTGAGTTCAACAATGTTGGCTGCTCTGAAGAAGCTCCATCCCACCCAGTTGCCTTAAGTGGCAAAACTGCGGTGTTTAATGTTGGGTATTTACCTGCCTCAAAAGTCCAGTTTGAACCCAAGTTTGCAATGTTGTCTGTTGTTGATTGAATTTGTGCGGTTGAAAGTGGCAAAGAGTTTGTTATTGTTGCACGAGAGCTGCCATTCCCCCACAAAAGATTTAGGGTGTTTGTGTTTCCCAAATAAGTTACGCTTTGCTCCCAGTTTCCGCTTGCCACTGTTTCATAGTTATAATAACAATTTGTTATGCTAAAATAGTTGTTTTGAATTCCTCCAACAACTCCACCTATATAGTCAACATTGTTTCCGCTAATAGCTCCAACTGAGCCAACACTCAAACACCTTAAAATTTGAATGTCATTTGCGTTGTTTTTTCCATAAACAAAACCAACAATTCCACCAACACAAGGCCTAGCGCTGCCGGTTGTTGTTATTGCAACTTCTGCGAGCAAGTTTCCAGCATTAAAACAATCAGAAACATAACTGCTTGAACCCGCCTGTTGACTGTTTTCATATCCAACGATTCCACCAACACAAGAATTGTTTTGAGATGCTTTGGCATAAATATCTCCGTAGTTTGAACACTCACTTATTGTTGTGTGAGTTGTGCTTGTTGAGTTATAAGTTGCAAAACCAATGGTTCCACCAACACGAGCGGTGTTTCCTGAAATCACATTTATTTTTCCAAAATTTGAACAGTTTGTTACTGTTAAATTCCTGTAACCAGAACCAACAATTCCACCAACAGATGTTGTTGTTGAAGAAGACATCATGCTTATGTTACACTCTGATGAACAGTTTGTTATTGTCACATCATCAGCAGCAATGTTTCCAACAATTCCACCAGCTTTGGCATCTTGCCCAATTGATGTTTTTGACGCTACAATTTCATAATTAAGAACATGGCAGTTTTCAATTGTTTTTGAGTTACCAGCTGCTTCTCCAGCAATAACTCCCGCCAAAATGTAGCCCCCATAAACACTTTGTGAAACATTCATCTTTCCGCCATTAATGGTTAAGTTTTTAACATAACCAGCTGTTTTTCCAAAAAGTCCAACATAGGCATGGTTAGTTGAATTTGTGTTTGTAACCTTTGCAAAATTTATGTTCATGTTATAAATTGTGTGGCCATTTCCGTCATAATAATAAGCTCTGCCAGTTGCAGTTGGGTTTATTGGCGTCCAATTGCGCCCAGCTAAGTTGATGTCAACAGTTTGCAAATAATATTTGCCTTTGGCAGTGTCTTCATTTGCTGAAAGCCAAGCAAGTTTTGCGGCGGTGTCGATAATAAATGGGTTTGTGGCGCTGTTTGATGCACTTGTGTTTTGAAGAGTTGGAGCTTCGTTTGTGCCGTCCCAAAGGCTGGCACCATAAACATCTTGAGCTGTTTTAAACCTTGGGTAGGACCCTGAAACAAACTCCCAATCATCTTTTGCAAAGCCAAACATTCCACTTGGAGCCACTCCACTATATTGTGACTTCATTTGCGAAGACAAAAGCCCCAAGCAGTTTGAACCGTATAAAGAACTTATCATACCTCCTTTTACGTTGTCTGGAGTATAAACTGGACTAAATGGCGCTATTCCGTCATCAACAACATCAGTGTCATAATAACAATTAACAATGTTTTGCCTTGTTGCAGTAACACTGTTGCTAGTTGCTCCACCCAAAATTCCACCTATACGGTTTCGGCTGTTTATGCCACTTAAAACAGCACTAGCGTTATAACAATTTTTAAGTTGCAAATATGAAGGATTTCCTTGATATGAAACCAATCCCCCCAATACAAGTGTGCTTTCTTCAGTTCCAGTCCCGCAAATAGTTCCATCATTATAACAATTTTGAATATCAATGCCATAACAAAGCCCCGCAATGCCACCAGCCCCATATGACACTTGCGCACTCTGAGTGTTGTTTATATAAATTTTACCATGGTTTGCTGAGCGAGTTATTGTTATTGCATATGTATAAGCCCCAGTTTGACATCCAACAATTCCACCAACATATGTACGGTGAGAGCCTGTATCTGGCTTTGTGAATGTTTCAGCTATAGCTGTTATATTTCCATAGTTTTCACAATCAGCCACTATAACGGCATTAACATTATCACAATTGCAAGAACCAACAATTCCACCAAAATATTTTATATTTTTATTGCAATAAACTGCTGAAATGTTGCCGTAGTTTTTATTTTTTAAAATTTTAACGCCTTCTGCTGTAGCAATATAACCAACAATTCCACCAAAATATGCATTTATAGGCACTGATTCTTTTGCTTCTATATTTGCTTTGTTTATGTTGTTTGAAATCACAACATTGGTCGCAGCAGAGCCCACAACACCAACAATTCCACCAAATCCCATAAGGTTTGCTGTTGCTTCTTCTTTTGTTGTTGTTATGCTTCCTTCAAACTCACAACCATCTATTGTTGCGTCATTCATATAACCAACAATTCCACCAACCCTAAAAGCACCAGTTCCACTGACGTGCCCACTTATCTTAACATTTTTGGCTTTTAGGTTTAAAAATTCAAAAGAACTGTCAGTAACTTGATAACTTGCAAATGTTCCAATAACGACTTCAACACCAGTTGTGTTTGTGCACTCAGCATAAATATCGGCATTTTCTATGCTCAAGTTTTTTATATATCCATTTGAAACTGTTCCAAAAAGCCCTGTTCTACGAGTGCCTCCTGCAATGCTGTTTATATATAAGTTATGGATTGTGTGATTTCCACCATCATAATAATAATCTATTGAAACAGTTTCTCCGTTAATTTTTGTTGTTAAACTGGTTGAGTTGTTGATTGGTGTCCACTTATAGTTATTTAAATTTATATCAACAGTTTGCAAGAAATATTTGCCAACAACATTTGCGCTTGTTGGGTTTTTTGATAAATACGCAAGTTTTGCGGCGCTGTCTATTATGTATGGGTCTGCTTCAGTTCCGCTTCCGCTTGTTGGAGCTTGAGATGAAACTCCGTCCCACTCACTTACCCCAAAATAAACTGTGGCATCTGGGGTGAGTTGTTTGCCCGCAAACTCGTGGGTGTCATAATCAAGCTCGATTGTGGCATCACTTAAGTTGTAAGGCAAAATTTTAACATCTCTTGAAATTAAGCCAGTGTAGGCATCATTGGTTGGAATTATCACAACCTTTCCGCCAGCAACAACCTCATTGTTATTATATTGAACATCTGTAAAATTTCCGCTGTAAGACACAACATAGTCTGTTGTGGCAAGGTCATATTCTGTGCCGTTAACAGTTACATAAACACGCAAAACTGTTGGGCGTTGTTCACGTCCATTATATGTTGTTTGAAGAACTCCATTAACTTCTTCAAAATCAAACTTAATGCCATCAACTTCCAAAGCTGGAACAGTTATTTCAAAGTTTGCCCCTCTTGCTGAGCTGAAGTTCCCCATTCCAGTTAAAACAACTTGATAAACTCCACCGTTAATTATGTCGTCTTTATCAATTGTTTGTCCGTCTTGTTGATAGCTAACAGTATAATCAGTGTTCTCCACAAGCCTATAATAATAGGTTGATGTTAGTTTATAATAATTTGTGCCGTAGTCTATGCCGTCAACAACCAAGTGGTCTTCCTCTTCGTTATTAGCTAAAGTCACAGTTTCAAGCGCTGTGGCTGAAATTGTAGTGTAATAAACTGTTATCTCATCTCCGCTTGGGTAATGAGCCAAGCCGTCATACTCATAGCTTCCCTCTGCAAGTATAACCCCAACTTTTGAGTCTGTTATAGCTCGTTGGTTTATGACAAGGCTTGAAAATTGATAGCCTGTGGTGTTTTTGTCGGTGTCATAATAATCTGTGTATAAGCCCAGCCCTTGAACTCTAACATAATATCTGCCCGGAGTTCTTGGCGTAACAGAAGTAAGCTCGCTTGGGGCAGAAACATCTGTGCTTGAAACATAAACAAAAGTATAGTCAGTGCCTTGTTGAAGTTTATAATAATAAGTTGAACCGCTTTCATAATAATAATAATTTGTTCCATAGTCTATGCCATCAACAACCAAGTGGTCCACTCCCTCAACTTTTGTAAGCGCTGTGGCATAAATCCCTTTGTCATACAAGAAATATTCATTCAAAGTTTTTGCATCACCGTCATAAGTGAACGCTCCAGTTCCCGTTGCACTTGTTGTGTGAATAACATGCCCAATGTTTTCGTTTGTGCTCAAATTTTTCTTAACTGTTATTGTTGCAAAATTTGTTGTTGTTCCTGTATAGTTGCTGCTTGACTTTCCTTCAACATAAACACGATAAACACCAACACGCGCTATCATTTTATTATAGTCAATGCTTATTTCGTTTCCTTCGTAGTATCTATAATAATGATAGTCAAAATCTGTTGAGGTTGTTTCAACAGTTGTTCCATTATTTGTTATATAAATTTTTGGAAATGTTCCACTAGCTTCCATAACGCCATCGGTTGGAGTTACTGTGGCGTTGGTGATGTTGATTTTAACTGTTATTTCCACATAGCTTTCCGATTTCCCAGCATAGTTGCTTGAAGGCTTCCCTTCAACATAAATACGATAAACACCTGCAGTGCTTGTTACATCTGTTTCTGAAACAGGCGTTTCAGTGTTGCCACTAACTCTATAATAATAGAAATTAACATTTGTGGAACTTACTTTTGTTCTGTTAACATAAATATCTGGAATACTGTCGCCAGTTTCTATATTCCCCACAGCAGTTCCATCTGATGTTAATGCTATGCTCGCAGAAAGCATATTAACTTTATTCATTCTTAAAAGCGGATATTCATCAGTATAAAAATACCATGTTGGCTTTGCAAAATTACTCATACCACTTGGCGCAGTGTTTGGAGATTCTACCGTCATTTGTGCAGTTGTTAAAGAACTATAATTTGAACCTGTTGCTCCCGAACCAAACACAGCTGTTGGAGCATTTGTTGAACCAATTGTTTCAGAATTGTAATATAATCCAGAAAATGTTCCATTGGCTGTTGCTGTATACCTATACCCCACAACTCCACCTTTAATAGCAGAAGCGTGTGAACAATTCATTGAACCAATGTTATAACAATATTCCACGCCAGAACCAGAACCAGTTATATAACCAACAATTCCACCGGTGTAGTAATTGGCTGAATCAATCGCTCCTGTGTTATAACAGTTAGTTATTATTCCCTTGTTACAATAACCAATAATTCCACCTGTTGAATACCCAATGGTTCCAGAAGAATTTGTTGAGGTTATGCTACCTGCGTTATAACAACTGGTTATAGTTGTTATACCATTATCTGTAAAACCAACAATTCCACCAACCGCATAATTTCCTTCAATACTACCAGTGTTATAAGAATTTTGAATTGTTGCTGAAGCAGAAGCACTATTAGCAATACACCCAACAATTCCACCAACTGAATGAGTCCCTGAAACTCTACCCGTGTTATAAAATCTATTTAATGATAATGTTGCTGTGGAATTTTCCAAATAACCGACCAGTCCACCAACATAAGCACCACCAGAAATCGTAGCGGTATTATTGTAGTTTAACGCTGCATAACCACTATTAGAATGTTGTAAATAACCGACCAGCCCACCAACATAAGAATCAGTCCCAGAAACGGTACCAGAAAAATGAATCGGAAGAACTCCTTGACTCAAACCAACAATTCCACCGACGTAAGATTTTCCGCTAACCGTTCCAGAAATATAACAGTCTGCAATAGAAACATCAGATTCCACATAACCAGCAATTCCACCAACATAATTTGCAGTTGATGTTATATTACAACTCACATCCAAATCGTATATCTCTGACCCACTAACCAAATAGCCAAATAGCCCGGCATAATTGTTTGTATAGTTTGTTATCCTTAGACCGCTAATATCATATCTCCCTGGTTGAGCTGCCGTTCCAGAACCCACTATGTGATAACCAGTATAATTCACTTTACAAGCATTTGCTGCTGTTGTGAAAATTGGAGTGAATGTACCACTTAAAGTTATGTTTGCAGTTTGTTTAAAATAAACACCAGTATCTCCAAAATAAGTTTTATAATAACCAGCGTTTGCGGCCGTGCTTATAGCATTTAAGTGTTCTTTAGTTGCAACCAAAAATGGTTCTTCTGATGTTCCTGAACCACCACCCAATGCTGGTATGTTATCTGGTAAATCTTGGGGATAAACTGCTGAAGAACCTTCTTCAGATTTTGGCAAAACATACCACTCTATGGTGAGAACAGTTGGAGTTTCTGGATTGGACCATTGCCAGTTTTCTGTGTCTAGAGTGAATGTAACATTGGTTTTGCCGGCATTTGTTCTGTCGCCACCAGTTATGGCATAACGATATGTATAATCACCAACAAGTGACGCTGGGTCTGAATAACCACTGTAATAATTGTTTAGGTATAAACCTATGTTGTTGTATGGGTTGCCGTCATTATCTTCTTCACAAGTTAGCACGTTGTGCCCAGAGCCTTCAATTGGGTTAAGCTTTAGGGTTGGCTCTATGGCAATGCCTTTTTCGATTGCAAAAGTTTTGTAGGCGTGACCTTCATAATCACCTTGCCCAACAACATGAACATAATATGTTCCTGCATCCTTAACCTCAACACTTTGTTCGCCCGCAAGTGGCTCTTTTGGTGATTGAGTTATGACTGTGGAATAATCTGTTCCGCTTGATAAGATTTTGTTTTCACAAACAACTTCAACAAAAACACTTTGAGCATCTCCGCTATAGAAAATATCACTTTGCTCAATGTTTATGGCGTAGGTGCTTGTGGAAATTTTCCAGCTAAAGGTTAAAGCTTCGTTTGAGAATTCATTTTCCCAAAAATAGCCTTGTTTTGGCTGAACACTGAATGAGTAAGTTCCAACCTCTGTGGCGGATTGGGTGCCTGATATATTCATTTTGGTTGAATCAAAATTTTCGAGTGCGGGGGTAACCGCTGAGCCAGTGTATGCAAATGTTGGAACATCAACTTCTTCATCACCAGCAGAAAAGTTTGAAGAAATGATGCTTGGAACAAACACGCCCTCACCGTTTTCGTTTATGGTGTGAACTTCCCAAACAAGAGTTAGAGTTTTTTGGGTGCCATAAAAGTCTTGATAACTTTCATCCGCTCCCCAAGCATAACCCTCTTTTGGTGTGAAGCTTGTTTCATACCTTCCAACATTGGCTGCCTCTAAAGTTCCAGAAACTTGCAACTTGGATGAATCATAGCTCATCTCTGGAGAAACTTTTGAGCCAGTATGTTTAACAACTTTTTCAAGCGTTGGGAACGCCACCGCAGTTTCATCACCCAACGCAAAATTAGCACTAGACACACTAGCGCTTTCTGTTTCGACCTTTAAATCATTTTTCTGACCCTTGCCTGTTCCTGACCAAATTCCAAAGAGTGAAAAAATTGTAACCATTAAAAATATTGGAATGCCCAGCAAGGTTTTTAAATTTTTTCTGCTAAATAACATTTTTTATTTCCCCCGTTTTGTTAGCTTATGTTAAAAACACGCACACGCACACGCTCACACATAAAAAGCAAAAAGGATGTGAATGCATAATTTTTGTTCACAAGCTTAAATTTAATTTAACCAAAATTTGTAAATAATTTTGTTTATTTGCAAAAAAATTGACAAAAAAATCACAAAAAACATTAAAAAAGTGTTACAAAATCAATTTTTACAAAAAAATTACACTAGTTGGATTAAAAAAACTAATTATGTGTTTGTTTTTTGTAACTATGTCGCCTTTTTTGCACAAGTATATTATACCCTATTTTCAAAAAAAAGTATAGCAAATCAGCCAAGTTTCTACAAATTTTTTAATTCTACTTTGCTTGCAAAAAAATCGTGAATGTGGTATAATAACCCTAAAACAAAAAGGAGCATTTGAAAAATGTTTGGTCACAGAAAAATCCTTGTCCCGTGAAATTTTGATATGGAGAAAATTCTTCATAAATTTTTATATTACAAAAATTAAAAGGAAAATTAAAAATGATTAAGAATAAAGAAATAACTTCACGAGATGAAAACTTTGCTGAGTGGTTTACAAACATAGTTCAAAAGGCAGGCGTTGTGGACTACACCAGCGTTAAAGGATTTTATATTATGGCTCCAAACGGCTATGCAATTTGGGAGAATATGCAAAAGGTTTTGGATGATATGTTCAAAAAAACCGGACACAAAAACATTTATATGCCAATGCTCATCCCTGAAAGCCTTCTTTTAAAAGAAAAGGAACACATTGAGGGCTTTGCTCCAGAAGTTGCGTGGGTAACCCAAGGCGGTGCAAACAAATTAGAAGAAAAATTATGCATAAGGCCAACCAGTGAAACCCTTTTTTGCGATTATTACTCAAAAATCGTTAAAAGCTATAGAGATTTGCCAAAGCTTTATAACCAATGGTGCAGTGTTGTGAGATGGGAAAAAGAAACAAGGCCACTTCTTAGGGGAAGAGAGTTTTTATGGCAAGAAGGCCACACAATCCACGCAACCGAACAAGAGGCCAAAGAAGAAACCTTAAGAATGCTTAATGTTTATCGAGATTTCTTCGTAAACTATTTGGCAATTCCAGTTCTTGTTGGGCAAAAAACCGAAAAAGAAAAGTTTGCAGGAGCTGAAAACACTTACACTTGTGAGGCATTAATGTATAATGGAGTTTGCTTGCAGTCTGCAACATCACATTATTTTGGACAAAAATTTGCAAAAGCATTTGATATGAAATTTTTAGACAAAGACAACAAGTTAAAATATGTTTATCAAACCTCTTGGGGCATAACAACAAGAGCACTAGCAGCTACAATTATGGTTCACGGAGATGACAACGGGCTCGTTCTTCCTCCAATGATTGCTCCAACAAAAGTTGTTATAATTCCAATTGGAAAAGATGAGAATATCGCAAAAATTTGCAAGAATGTATGCAAAAAACTTGAGGATAACAACATTTCTTGCATTTTAGACGATTCTGACAAATCTCCAGGATTTAAGTTCTCACAATATGAAATGGAAGGCGTTCCACTAAGAATTGAGCTTGGAAAACGAGATTATGAAAATGGCAAAATAACACTTGTTAGGCGTGATACCCAAGAGGGTATGCAAATAAACCTTGATGAAGACATTTTAAAAGCTGTTGAAACCACGCTTAAAACAATTCAAAAAGATATGCTTGAGCGTGCCACACAAAGATGCGAAAAAATGACCTACACCGCAAAAAGCTTAAAGGATTTTGAAGAAATTATCTCTTCTCACCCAGGTTTTATAAAAGCTATGTGGTGTGGAGATATAAATTGCGAAGAAAAAATAAAGAAAATAAACGGCATTAAATCTAGATGTATTCCATTTAAGCAAGAACAGTTAGATGAAAAATGCGCTTGTTGTGGCAAAAAAGCTAAGCATATGGTTGTTTGGGGAATTCAATATTAAAACAAAAAGAGTGCTTTAATTTAAAAGCATTCTTTTTTATTTTTCAAAATTTTTAGCTGATTTTTGCTCATTTTTGCTTAAATTTTGCTAATTTTTTTTGCAAAAATGGCGTTTTGAACACAAATTTTCACTTTTTTCTCAATTTTTTAGACGAATTTTTTGCAAATATAATTTTAAACAAATTTACCCACTTTAGCATAAAATGCTATGAGAGTTTATCTCTCACATTCAGCAAAGGAATAAAATTATGTTAGTTCAAAAATATGGAGGCTCAAGCGTTGCAACAACCCAAAAAATTATAAAGATTGCCAAAAACATAAAAAGAAGGCTTGAAACTGAAGGCAAAATTTTGGTTGTTGTTAGTGCAATGGGCAAAACCACCAACAATTTAATAACTCTTTGTGAAAAAATCACAAATTCACCACAAAAAAGAGAGCTTGATGCCTTACTCTCTTCTGGGGAGCAAATTAGCTCAAGCTTGCTTGCAATAGCGTTAAACAACAACAAAGTTAAAGCAATTTCACTAAACGCTTTTCAAGCTCAAATAAACACCACAGGCGATTTTAACAAAGCTTTAGTAAAAACTATCAATAAGCAAAAACTTTTGTCTTATTTTAAAGATTTTGATGTTTTGGTTATAACTGGATTTCAAGGAACAGACAGCAAGAACAACCTAACAACTCTTGGCCGTGGAGGGTCCGACACCACAGCGGTTGCAATCGCCTCAGTTTTAAACTGTGATTGCGAGATTTTTAGTGATGTTGAAAGCGTTTATAGCGTTAATCCAGAGCTTTTCAAAAAAGCCAAAAAACTAAAAGTTTTAAGTTATGACCAAATGCTTGAAATGGCATCAAATGGCGCAAAAGTTTTAGACGCACGCTGTGTTGAAATTGCCAAAAAATATAATGTTAAAATATATCTAGGAAAAAGCCTAGAAAATGACCACAGCAAAGGAACTTATATTATGGAAAAAAATTTTATTGAAGAGGTTTCTGTTTTAAATATGTCTATTAGAGATAATATAACAAAAGCAGAAATAAAAGCAAATTTCATCTCACAAGTTGTAAAAAATTTAAAAAATATAAATTTAAATTTAGAAATGTTTTGTTATCAAAACAATAAAATTTCTTTTATTTGCAAAAAAAGTGAACAAAAAATCATAAAAAATGCATTAAAACAGCAAAAAAATAACACAAAGTTAAAATTTTTTGAAAATTTATGCAAATTCACATTGGTTGGTTTTGGGTTTGTAACCCACCCAAAAATAACCGAAAACTTAACAAATTTAATGCAAAAAAACAATATAGATTTAATCAGTCTTTATATAACCGAAACGACAATTTCTTTTTTAATTAAAGAGGATGAAAAGTTAAAAGCAATTTCACTTTTAACAAAGCTGTTTAAATTATGAATGTTGCAATTGTTGGAGCAACAGGGCTTGTTGGCTCCACCTTTTTAAAAGTTTTGGAAGAAAAAGATTATATAAAGATTGAAAATTTATATTTATACGCATCACAAAAAAGTGAGGGGAAAATCATATTTTTTAAAAACAAACCCCACAAAGTTATAGTTCTTAAAGAAGAAAACATAATAGACAAAAAAATCGACTTTGCATTATTTTCAGCCGGAAGTGAAGTATCCAAAAAATTTGCTCCTATCTTTAAAAACTCTGGAGCAATCGTTATTGACAACTCCTCAGCTTTTAGAATGGAAAAATATGTTCCACTTGTGGTTCCTGAAGTTAATGCAGAAAAAATTTTAAACAAAAAAATTATTGCAAACCCAAACTGTTCAACCATTCAATGTATGGCGCCATTAAAAGCTCTTGATAAAAAATTTAATTTAACTAAAGTTATATTTTCAACTTATCAAGCAGTTAGTGGCAGTGGACAAAAAGGCTTAAATGATTTAGATAATAACAAAAATGGAAGAAAAAGCCAATTTTATCCTTATCAAATTTATGACAACCTAATTCCTCATATAGATTCATTCTTAAACAATGGCTACACAAAAGAAGAGATGAAAATGGTTAATGAAACCAGAAAAATTTTAAACAAAAAAAGTTTAAAAATTTCTTCCACTTGTGTTAGAGTTCCAATTTCATTTTGCCACGCTGTTAGCATTTGGGCAGAATTTAAAAAAGAAGTTGATTTACAAAAAGCTATATCAAGCTTTAAACAATTTAAAAATATAAAAATTTTAAATGACTCAAATTCAAATTCCTACCCTATGCCAATTTTAGCAAAAGGAACAGACAACATTTTTGTTGGAAGAATTAGAAAAGATTTGTTTAACAAAAAGGCAATAAACTTTTTTGTTGTTGCTGACAACATTCGAAAAGGAGCAGCCAGCAACGCTGTTGAAATTATGGAATATATTTTAAACCATAAAAACAAATAAAAATCACAAAAAACATCACTTTCTGTTAAATTTTTGGCATTTTATGCAAAAATTTTATAGTTTTACACTATTTTTTACGATTTTTTCATAAAAATTTTTGCAAAATTAAATTTTTTGTTTTATAAACAACAAAAAGGCAGGTTTTATCACATAAACTGCCTTTTTGTTTTAATTTGATTTTTGTTTTATTAATTTTAAAATTTCAGCAATGATTTTTTTGGTTAATTTGTCAACTTCTTTAAAGTTCATATTTTGAATATAAAATTCTTCCAACTTTTTATGCAATGATTTTGCCTTACCCAAAGTTTGTCCGCAAAGTTTTAAAATCTCTTTTATTAAAATGCTATTTTGTTTGTATCCTTCATTTTCGCAATCTAAATTTTCTGAATAAATTATGCTTTCACTCTCTGGAATAATTATTGCATCAAAAATGCTTGGGTCTATAACATTTTTTATTCCAATAATATCATAACCCAAAATGCTGAGCTTATCTTTAACAATTTTTAAAATTTCATTAGAGCAAAAAATATCACTTTTAATTTTATAACAATTTTTAAAATTGTTTTCTTTTATTAAATTTATCATTCCATCATCTTGAACAGCACTTAAAAATAGTTCTCTATAGAAGCTTTTTCTATTTTGATTTTCTGGTTTAAAAATATTTAATATTTCTTGTGATTTTTCTATAATAACGCTTTCTTCTGTTTTGTGAATGTTTTTGTTTATATCAAAAATTTTTTTGGCACTTTCTAAATATAAATATAAATTTTTAAATAAATTAGTTTTTTCTATCATAATTTTTTCAATTTGCTTTTTATGCTCTCTTATTCCATCTTTAACAAATTGCCCAACATCAATTATTTTGCTGTCAATGTTAAGCATATTTGTTTCAGTTATGTGTGGGCTTGTTCCGTCAACAATTATAATATCACTATCACAAATTCTTATGCCATCCAAGCTTTTATAATCAGTTGAACAATAAAAATACTCTATTTTTTCGCCTTTTTCTAAAAAATATTTTGCAATTTTTTTCATCATAGAACTTTTTCCAGTTCCAGAGCCTCCTTTTATGATGAACATAAAAGAATTGTTTGTGACCCCTATTTGGTCAAAATTTTTAACAAAGCCAATTCCCGTGTTTGCACTTGCAAATAAATGTTTTGTTTGCATTTTTTAAACTCCTTTTCTCACAATTATTTTATATGCAACATACACTGAATATGGAGACAATTTTTATGAAAATATTTTTAGATTTTTCTGATGAACGAACAAAAAACTTAAAAAATTATTTAAAAAAATTTAAAACTTTTGAAATAAACAAAAACAATCTAAAACTTGCTGAAAACAATGATTTTTTTGTTTATCCGCCAAACAAAAAATGGAGTGAAGAAGAGCTTAAAACTTTGCCAAACAACATAACGCTTTTTTGTGGAAAAGTGGATAACTGTTTTCATTCTGTTTTAACAGAAAAAAACATAAAACACAAAAACTTTTTAAGCGATGAAACTTTTGCTATAAAAAACGCAAATCTAACCGCTGAAGGGGTTTTGTCTATAATAATATCAAACACAAACAAATCACTTTTTGAGCTTAATATTTTGGTTTTAGGATATGGCAGAATAACAAAATCGCTTTGCCTTATTCTATCAAAGCTTGGAGCAAAATTTAGCATTGCAACTTTTAATAAAAATTCATTTTCACAAAGCTATCTTCTAAGCAATAACAATTATTTTGAATATGATTTTTTAAAAGATATAAAAAATTTTGATTGCATCATAAACACTCGCCCTGAAAAATATTTTGATGAACAAAAAACAAAACAAATTCCAAAAAATTGCTTATTTATTGAAACTGCTTCAACAAAATGTTTGGATGAAACTAAAGCAAAACACTTTAATTATTATTTTGCGCCAGCACTTCCCAAAAAATATTCAAGCGTTAGCGCATCAAAATTATTATTAGAACAAATTTTAGGAGAAATAAAATGAAAAACATAGGATTTGCAATAACTGGTTCTTTTTGCACGCACAACAAAATTTTGGAAGTTTTAAAAGATTTAAAAAAAGATTACAACATTATTCCAATTTTTAGTGAAAGCGTTCTAAAAAATAACACACGCTTTGGAAAAGCTAAAGATTTTTTGATAAATGTTGAAAAAATTTGCAAAAACAAAACAATAAAAACTTTGCAAGAAGCCGAACCAATGGGGCCAAAAAATTTAATCGACCTTTTGGTTATTGCTCCTTGCACAGGAAACACTTTGGCAAAACTTAGCTATGGAATAACAGATAATGCAGTTTTAATGACCGCAAAGTCTGTTTTAAGAAACAACAAACCCGTTGTTGTTGGAATTTCAACAAACGATGGTTTAGGAATAAGTTTAAAAAATATATCATCTCTTTTAAATAGCAAAAATTATTATTTTATTCCATTTTATCAAGATGATATAAAAAACAAACCCAAATCACTTAAATCAGATTTTGATTTAACAAAGCAAACAATAGAAGATGCTTTTTTAGGAGTTCAAACACAACCAATCATAAAATAAGGAGAAACACAAATGATATTTCAAGGAAACTGCCCCGCACTCGTAACACCTTTTTCAAAAAATAACAAGATAAATTTTAAAGCACTTAAAAATCTTTTAAATGAACAAATTTCGGGGAATGCCAAAGCAATTTTGATTTTAGGAACAACAGGAGAAGCCACCACCCTTAGTGAAAACGAAAAAATTGATATCATAAAATTTACGTTAAAAGTTGTGAATGGCAAAGTTCCAGTGATTGCTGGAGCTGGAAGCAACAACACAAAAACAGCCATACAAACAGCTCGGCTTTATGAAAGATTGGGTGTTAACGCTTTATTGGAGATTTCGCCATATTATAACAAAACAACTCAAGCTGGACTTTATGAGCATTTTTCAAAAATAGCTAAAAGTGTTAATATTCCCATAATACTTTATAATGTTCCATCAAGAACAGGACTAAATATTTTGCCTGAAACTGTTTTTAAATTAAGCAAAATTTATAACATTGTGGGCATAAAAGAAGCCAGTGGAAACTTAAATCAAGTGAGTGAAATTATAAAAATTTGCCCAAAAGATTTTGCCGTTTATTCTGGTGATGATTCATTAGCTCTGCCAATGCTATCTTTAGGAGCTTGTGGGGTTTTTAGTGTTGCCAGCAATTTGTTCCCAAAAGAAATGTCTTGTTTGTGTGAAAGTTTTTTTGATGGAGATATTTTGTCTTCCAAAAAGATTCACTATAAATTTTTAAATTTGTTTAGCACTTTGTTTTGTGAGGTTAACCCAATTCCAGTTAAAACAGCGTTAAACATAATGAACAAAAATGTTGGAAAAGTTAGACTTCCACTTGTAAACATTCAAAGAAAAAACTATATAAAACTTAAAAATATATTAAAAAATTTAAAATAGACTTTATTCTATAACAAAAAAGTTGATTGAAAAATCAACTTTTTTAACTTTAAGCTTAATTTTTGTTTTTAAATTGCCATAAGAAAAGTAACACACATATTTGTATTTTAAAAAATAGAGAGTGGTGTTATAAATTATATGAAACAAATAAAATAGAGATTGCCACACTTCGCTTGCAATGCCTTGAGGCGTTAGCCAAAAGCTTGGCTCTCTATCACCTGCTTTGAACTACCTTTTTAAAGCACCAAACAAAAAATAAACCAAAGCCCTCTCAAAAACAGGCAAAGTGTTATTCTGAGGCATAAAAAGTTTTTAAACCACCATGTCATTTTAACGCATTGCTTGCAATGAGTTAAAATCTCAAAAAGCTTCTATTTAAAAATCATACTTTTCACAGCATCACCAAATAAAGAAATTAGAATAACAAAAAACATTTTATAATTATCTTCTCATTCCTGGTTTTATCTCTGCTAAATTAACTATATCAACAAACTCACAAGAATATATTTTTTTATTAATTGCTTCGCTTAGCTCATACATAATTTTGGTCTTTTCCACTGTTTTTAAAGCTCTTCTAACTTCAACCGATGTATTCAAAACCACCATAACCCCCCTAATTTCAATGGCATGACACTCCATTCTTCCAACCATATTTTGTTCTGTGTGTGGGCTATGAAGTTTATAGGCTTTCACAGCTATTTCAATTTCTCCAAAGCATTGCCTAAAATAAGATGTTATATCATAATCATTATGTCTTTTTTCTTCTGCCATATCTCACTCCTTAAAAATAAAGCAAAATAGAAATTTGATCTCATAAAAAATATATCACAAACACAAAATATTGTCAATATTTCTTACAAAAACCAGTGTGCTTATTTAAAAAATTGGTCTAATTTTAAAATTTTTGTTGCACTTTTTGTTTTATTGTGTTATCATTTTAAATATATTATATATATTTAGGAGAAAAAATTTTGACTACTTTAACCAAAAAAGATGTAGCAAATGAAATATACAAAAATTATAATTATAGTGCCAGTGTTGACTTCATAAAAAAGCACGCAGAAAATAGAAAAAAGCTTTTGGATGTTAACTGCAGTGATGGGACTTTATTATCTCTTCTTGAAAAAGAGGGATTTGATGTTTGCGGAATAACTCCAAAAAAGAAACAAGCTCTTCAAGCAAAAGAAAAAACAAATTTGCCTATTTATAAAAAATCAATCCTAAAATTTAAGTCAAAAGAAAAATATGAAATAATAACTTCGCTCTATTCCGCTTGCAACAAATATAAAAATTATTTGGGCATTGATATAGCATTAAACAAAATGAACAAATGTTTGGCTGAAAATGGCATAATAATACTCCAATTATTAAAAACAGCAAAGCCACAAAAAATTGAAGAAAATGAAGAAAATCTTGAAAACAGCATCATAAAAAAGAAGAAAGAAAAAATAAAGATTATAAACACATATAAAATTCAAGACAAACAATTTAAGTTTAAAAACAAATATAAAATTTTTGACGTTGAAAAAATTTTAAATATAGCCAAAAAAAATGGCTTAAAAGTTGTTGATGTTTTTAGAGATTACAGCACAAAAACACCCAACACTTATGGTGACAACTTTCAAATAATATTAGCAAAAAACGATGAAGAAACGCCAAAGGAAGCAAAAAAGAGAAAACGTCAATTTGTAACAAAAAAAGGAAAGGTTAAAGTTCTTTCAAAAAAAATATATTTCACAACAATGATTTTAATGGCATGTTCTGGGGTTTTTGTTGGAACACTTATTGGCGATTTTTATAACAGCAACTTTGCAAATGCTGTGAGCTTTGATTTTTCGGAAGAGCAAGTGTCAAAGGCTTTGGCTCAAGACAGTGATGCCATATCAAAAATAGACCAGTCAAAAGCTCCAACAAGTTATAATTCAGCCATAGTTTTTATGTATGCCGAACAAAATTCTTTAAACAAATCTTTTGTTGTTAATGAAAGTGGGGCTCTTCAAGTTATGGGAGTTAACCAAACGGTTGCAAACTTAACAACAATAACTCCAACAAAACGAACAAAAATTGCGGCAAGTATTTCAAGCCTTGTTTCACTTGCAACAAAAACTGTTTATGAAAAAAATGGAGATAGTGAAAGCGTTTCTCAATATAGTGGCAAGCCAACTGATTTAAACAGCACTGAAGAAGGCTCTGAGTTTGGAACTGATTGGGGAAGCCCTAAAAACTTAACAGTTAAAGAATATCGAGATGAATGGGGAGTTGTTCCCGCTTGGATTTGCCCTTATGTTGTTTGCTCACAAACAGTTGCCGAAAGCTCAGCTTTTTCACGCACAACAAATGAAAATGGTGAAGACATTTACACAGCAACAATAAAACTTAAAACAAAATATAATTCAAGCGCAAAAGATGAGTTTTCTCTTATGGCCTACACTTATTATGTGAAACAAATTTCGGCTATGAGTGGAGTTACTGTCACTGATTTTGAATATTGCAACATAACATTTTCAATTGACAAAGACTATAACTTGCGCACAATTTCTATTGATGAAACCTATAACGTTAGGTATGGTATGATTCCTGTAACCTGCCCTTCAAAATTAAATCAAATTTACACATACATAAAAGGAGATTAAATATGGTTAAAGTTTGGTGGCAATATTTAACAATGTTTATAATAGCACTTATTGCTGGTGCTAGTTTTACAATTTTAACATTTTCTCCTATGAATAACATTTTGGAAACAAGCGCAACAGGAAAAGTTGTTTCATCCATAATGAACGCAAGAGATGCAAAGGTTGACTTTGATTTAAACTTTGAAAAAGATAACACAAAAATTAGTGCAAGTGGAAATTTTGTTATGGACCTTGATGAAGAAACTGGCAATATTTCAATTGATGTTGACTTAAATTTAAACATAAACAACACGCCTTCAAAAGTTCACATAACATATAAAGATAATTATGCTTATGTTTTGTTTAATGAGCAAAAGCTAAGATTTGAAACAACAAACTTGCTAGATGATTTAAAATCTTCTTTTGCTTTAATAGAGCCTGCCCTATCTGAAATAGAGCTTCCATTTGATGTGTCACAAATATCAATGGACAAAATTCAAGGCCTTGCAACTGAAGCAACAGAAAAAAAGTTTGACAACTATTATGAAGTTTATTTCCCAATCTATAAACTCATTCCAGAACTTGGAACTGCCGTTATTCAAGCAAACCTTGACTATGAACCAACAAAAATATATTTAATGCATGATGAAAACTTAACAAATCGCTTTAACCTTTCGTTTAACGCAACAACAAATTTATCTCCTCAAGAAATAAAGATTGAAGTGAATGAAGAGCAAAAATCATACACAAATATGAGCGATGCCATAAAGCTTTTAAGCTTGGCACTAAACAGCATAAAAGAAAATGGAATGTTTTTTGATGCTGAACTAAATTCAAGTGACATAAAACTAACTTCTCGTGCTGGTATAACGCTATCTCCACTAAAAGCTCAATTAAATTTAAACCTTTCAAACAGCAACGTAACCATCGTTTTTGAAGATAACACCTTGTTTTTAGACGCTCTTGGCATAAAAGTTAAGGCAAGCACAAAAGAAATTAAAGATTTAATTTCAAAATACGCTTCAAAAAATATTGAAATCCCAACTGAAGTAAGTTCTATTGCTGGCGCAAACCTAGCTTTTGAGCAGATTCTTGAAAAAGTAAACAGCTTTGATTTATCAGAAATTACTAATATCATAAAAAGAACACAAGAAGAAAAAACTGCAGAAGACGGCTCAGAAATATTAAATTATGATATTTTTAAAATAAACTTAGCTGAATTTAGTGTTGAAATAATATCACAAAACAATTCTATTGAAACAATATCTCTATTCGGCTTAAACAGCTCATCCCCTATTATGTTATTAAAAACAACCGAGGATGATTTTGAGTTTTTAGAAATAAACCAAGATGAATATGCAAACTCTTCTGTGGTTACAGAAAAGGCTGACTTTATCCAAGAACTTTTAAACACAAAAAAAGCGATTTTAAATTTGGATGCCAACATTTTTGGAACAAGTTATAAAATAGATGCAAAAGTGGATTTTGCAGATGACTTAAAAATAGAACTTTCAACAAAGTTTTTAGATAATGAACTTTTGTTAACATATATAGACAGCACAATTTATTTGAAATATAAAGATATCAAAATAAGAACCAGCCTTAGTGATATCCAAAGCATCACAAACAACTTAAGTGATTTTGTTAAAAACAACGCCGAGTTAAACCAGCTTGTTGAAAGTTTGTTAAACATAATTTCTTCACAAGTTGTTCAAGCTATGCCAAATGTTAATATGGATGCGGTTTTTGCATATATTGATAAATTATCTTTAAACTCAAAAGGTTTAACATTAAATTTATCTGAAAACAACTTTGTTTCAATTGTCTTTGAAGATGAGTTAACAAACAATATTTTGGTAAATTATAACAACTTAAAACTAGATGCCAAAATAGAAATAGACAAAGATTTAACTATTTTAGCGCCAACAAATTATGATGATTTGTTAAACATTTTGCCAAGCCTTGAATTTTTAGAAAAGCTCTACACGCAAAAAGAAATATCATTAGCTCTAACCTTTGATTATGAAGACATTTCAATAGAAGCAGAAATTCAAGCAAAATTAAATGCTGATGATTTATACTCTAGCCAGTTTATGCTTCAAACAAATGTTTTGAATAAGCCTCTAAAGCTTGTGTATAAAAACAAAGTTTTGTATTTAACATACAAAGACGTATCTCTAAACATAACTTTAGATGAGTTGCAGAATATTTTAACTGAAAACAGCCTCCCTTCAAGCTTTGAAGAAATGCAAGATAAGTTAAGCTTTGGTGATTTAACTAGCATTTTAACAACAGACAAAACTTTTGCTGAGCTAAAACCTCTTGAAAATGTTTTGGATGAGAAAACACTAAACTTGGTGTTTGGCATAGCCAACTTAATTTATGAAAACATTGATAACTTCATCTTTAGCTTAGATGAAAATGGAGTTATGCTAGCTTTAAATAACAGCAATTTGAATGTTGCATATAGCAACAGTTCAGTAGCTGGAATTTCTTTAGACTATAACGATTATAATATAGCTTTAAGTGATATTAGCTTTGAAACCAACATAACCTCTCCAGAAAATAGCGTAAGTTATGAAACACTTAAAAATGTTTATAACAGCGTTTATAACTATGTTTTAAACAAACAATTTGCATTTAATGTTTCAGCTGTTTATAACGATGATGTTTATAGCGCTGATGTTTTGCTAGACATTCAAAATGAAGCAAAAGTTAAAATTAATACCACTTATGAGGGTATCAATATTAACCTTGTTTTAATTGGAGAAGATATTTATATAACCATCTCAAAAAATGGTAGTGCCTACTCTTTAAAATCAAGTTTAGAAGATATCCAAGGCATTTTAGATATTGCAAGTGAATATTTTGAGTTTGATAAACAATATATCTTAGATTTAATAAACAGCTATCGTGGTTATTTAACTGCTCCAACACAAAAACTTAATGAAGAGTTAGATAGTGTTACCCTTCCTGCCTTTGATATTAAGCAGATTTTATCTTATTTAAACAAAGATATTAACTTTGATTTAGCTTTGATTGAAAACAAAAACTCATTAAATTTAGTAGCTGGTTATGATGAACATAACATACAGGCTATGTTTGAAAATAACAGCCTAAAAAGCATAAGTTATTTTGGAAATATCTATAACATAACACAAATAAGCTTAAATGCTATTGAGTTTGAAAACATAACCGCTCCAGAAAGCTATATAAACACAGCAGATTTAATAAAACTTTATAAAAGCGTTTTAAACACATTAAACACAAACAAATTAGGAAATGCTTTTAGCTTTGAAATTTCTGGAAACATAAACTTAAAATTAAACAACTTAAGCTTAAACATTCCTCTAGTTTTGGGCATCGATACAGCCAGCAAACAAGCTTATTTATATTCTGAGTTTAAGGGAATAAACTTAAAAGTTGT
>JAFVEA010000001.1 GCA_017478185.1 Clostridia bacterium | reverse complement strand
AGTTAAACAAACTTGGAGGCAATGCTAGAGGCGCAAACCACACGAATTCAGCATCCACACCAAGATGCGAAATTCGTGGTTTAATAATAAAACTAGCAGGAAACTACTACGCAAGAAAGAGTTAAACAAACTTGGAGGCAATGCTAGAGGCGCAAACCACACGAATTCAGCATCCACACCAAGATGCGAAATTCGTGGTTTAATAATAAAACTAGCAGGAAACTACTACGCAAGAAAGAGTTAGAAAAGCTTAAGATAAAAAAATCTAATATATTATCCAAAAATCTGGAGGTAAAATGAGTAAGTTAGTTGTTATTGAAGGAATCGGAAAGCGAGAAACCATACAAAAATATTTAGGGTCAGATTATGAGGTTTTTGCAACAAAAGGGCATGTTAGGGATTTGCCAGTTAAAAGCCTTGCAATTGATATGGAAAATCATTTTGAACCAAAATATGAGTTGATGCCAGACAAAAAAACAATTGTTGCAAACCTAAAAGAAAAGGCAAAAAAGTCAGAAAAAGTTTATCTTGCAACTGACCCTGACCGCGAGGGGGAAGCAATAAGCTGGCATATTGCTCACATTTTGGGGTTAAATAACAGTGACAACATAAGAATAGAATTTAACGAAATTTCAAAAAATGCAATAACAAAAGCCTTAGAAAAACCAAGAGCAATAGACATCAATTTGGTTGACGCTCAGCAAGCAAGGCGAGTTTTAGATAGGCTTGTTGGTTATAAGGTTTCACCAATAATTAGCAAAAAAATACAGCCCAAGTTAAGCGCAGGAAGAGTGCAGTCTGTAACTCTTGAGCTTGTTGTTGACAGAGAAAGAGAAATACAAAATTTTAAGCCAGAAGAATATTGGCAAATTGTGGCAAAATTATCAAAACAAAATGATAGCACAATTTTTAATGCCACTCTCACAAACAAAGATGGCAAAAAAATAAAAGTTGAAAGTGAAAAACAAAAAGACGAAGTTTTAGATGCCATAAAAGGGAAAGACTTCAAAGTTTCGGCAATCAAAAGAAGCATAACAAAATCAAATCCGCCAGCTCCATACATAACAAGCACAATGCAACAAGATGCTTTAAACAAACTTAATATGAGCCTAAAGCAAACAAGCAGTGCAGCGCAAAATCTTTATGAAGGAGTTGAAATAAAGGGCGAGGGCAAAACTGCTCTTATAACTTATATAAGAACAGACTCTGTTCGTGTTTCACCTCAAATGCAAGAAATAGCAAAAACTTTTATAACAGAAAAATATGGCAAAAATTATGTTCCAGAAAAGCCAAACATTTTTAAAACTAAACAATCTGCTCAAGATGCCCACGAGGCAATAAGGCCAATTCATCTTGAAATAACTCCAGAAGTTGTTAAAGGGCAAGTTGAAAACAATTTATACAAATTATATAAGCTTATTTATGAACGATTTTTAGCAAGCCAAATGGTTCCAGCAACTTATAACAGCGTGAGCATTGATATTGATGCGGGTGCCTACACATTTAAGGCCAGCGGAAGAACACCAATTTTTGACGGTTACACAAAAGTTTATCAAGAATATCAATCAAAAGAAAAAGATGATGAAACAGAGCAAAAACTGCTTCCAGAGCTAACAGAAGGCGAAATTTTAAATTGCCACGAGATTAAAACAGAGCAAAAATTCACCAAGCCTCCAGCTCGCTACACAGAAGCAAGCCTTGTAAAAGTTATGGAAGAAAAAGGCATAGGAAGGCCAGCAACTTATGTTCCAACAATAACAACGCTAGAGAGAAGGGAATACACTGAAAAAGACGGAAAACAAATAAAGCCAACCGAACTTGGTTTTGTTGTTTGTGACACTTTAAAAAAGCATTTTCCAGATATTATGGACATAACTTTCACCGCAAAAATGGAAGACACCTTGGATGAAATTTCAACCGGAAAAGAAGAATGGCATAAAGTTATTGAGGATTTTTATAAAGATTTTAAAATTGAGCTTGAAAAAGCAAGTGGTTCAAAAGATAAAGTTGAAAGGCCGGTTGAAGTTAGCGATGTTGTTTGTGACAAATGTGGCGCAAAAATGGTGGTAAGAGTTGGGCAATATGGCAAATTTTTGGCTTGTCCAAACTTTCCTAATTGCAAAAACATAAAAAGCATAGAAATAAAAGTTGGGGTTTGCCCAAAGTGCCACAAAGATATCTTAGAAAAAACCAGCCACGCTGGCAAAAAGTTTTATGGTTGCAGTGGATATCCTGATTGTGACTTTGTTGCGTGGGATAAGCCAACCAACAGAACTTGCCCAAAATGCAATGATATTTTGCTTAAAAAAGGTGGCAGAACATATTGCCATAATCAAAGCTGTGATTATTATGAATATGAAAAGAAAGCAGAATAGAGGAATAATAGATTGGAAGAAGTTATAGTTATTGGTGCGGGCTTAGCTGGCAGTGAATGTGCCTTAAGCCTAGCCAAACACGGCATAAAAGTGAAGCTTTATGAAATGAAGCCTCAAAAAATGTCACCGGCGCACCACAACACAAATTTTTGTGAGCTTGTTTGTTCAAACACTTTTAAAAACACTTCACTTGATTTTGCAACGGGCCTACTTAAAGAAGAGTTGATGGTTTTGGATAGTGAAGTTTTAAAAAGTGCCAAAGCTTGTGCTGTTTCAGCTGGAGATGCCTTGGCGGTTGATAGGTTAAAATTTTCTGAAGATGTTACAAACAAACTTAAAAACAATAAGAACATAGAAATCATAAACAAAGAAGTAACAAAAATAGATTTAACAAAGCCCACAATAATAGCCACTGGGCCACTAACCAGTGACAGTTTAGCAAAAGAAATAGAAAAAATAACTGGAGAGCAGTTATATTTTTATGATGCACTAGCTCCAATTGTTGATTATGAAAGCGTTGATATTAGCAAGGCTTTTTTGGGTGATAGGTTTAATCCCGATTCAAAAGATTATATAAATTGCCCTTTAACAAAAGAAGAATACACAAATTTTTGGCAAGAACTAACAAAAGCAGAGCGAGTTAAATTAAAAGATTTTGAGCAAGAAAAAAACTTTGAGGGTTGTTTGCCTGTTGAAGTTATGGCAAAACGAGATTTTGATGTTTTAAGATGTGGGCCAATGAAACCATTTAAACAAAAAGACAAAAATGAAATGCCTTTTGCCATTTTGCAGTTAAGAAAAGAAAACGAATTGGGAACAATGTATAATATGGTTGGTTTTCAAACAAATTTAACATATCCAGAGCAAAAAAGAGTGTTTTCGCTTGTTCCAGCCCTAAAAAATGTTAAATTTTTGAGATATGGAGCAATGCACAGAAACAGCTTCATAAACGCTCCAAAATTTTTAACTTCGACATTTAGTTTGAAAAATCACCCAAATATTTTCATTGCAGGGCAACTTAGTGGGGTTGAAGGTTATGTAGAAAGTGTTGCATCTGGTTTACTTTGTTCAATTTTTATGTTACAATATATGGGTATAATGCAAAAAAATAGGCTAAGCATAAACACTGCTTTGGGTGCTCTTTGCAATTATCTTGTTAGCGCAAGTGAACATAATTTTCAGCCTATGCACATAAATTGGGGTTTGATTGCTCCAATTGATGCACCCAAAAGTGTTAAAAAACAAGAAATGGTTAAAAGGGCTTTAACCGAAATAAAGGAGTTTAAAAAGGTATGGATAAGTTAATAGGAACAACAATAGTTGGAGTGAAAAGAAACGGCAAAACCGCCATTGGTGGAGATAGCCAAGCAACAATGGGGAATATGATACTCAAAGATTCAGTTCTAAAAGTTAGAAAAATTTATGATGACAAAGTTATTGTGGGTTTTGCGGGAACTGTTTCTGATGCTTTTGCAATGTTCAGAAAAATTGAAGGCAACCTTCAAAAATATTCAGGCAACTTAGAAAGAGCAGTTGTTGAGATTGCAAAAGAATGGCAAAATGTTGATTCTCCAGTAAGAAGAGTGGAAGCAAGCCTTCTTATTGCAAACAAAGATAAGCTTTATCTTGTTATGGGAGATGGAAATGTTGTTGAGCCAACAGAAGATTTTATATCAATAGGTTCAGGAAGCGTTTTTGCACTTGGGGCAGCCAAAGCACTTTTAGAAAACACCGATTTGCCAGCAAAAGAGATTGTTAAAAAAAGTTTGTTAATTGCAAGTCAATATTGCATTTACACAAATGACCACTTAAACATTGAGGAGGTAGAGTGATATGGAACAACTAACACCAAAAGAAATTGTAGCAGAATTAGATAAATATATTGTTGGGCAAGACAAAGCAAAAAAAGCAGTTGCAGTAGCTCTTAGAAATCGCTATAGAAGAAGCAAGCTTCCAGAAGATTTAAGGCAAGAAATAACTCCAAAAAACATTTTAATGCAAGGCCCAACTGGGGTTGGAAAAACAGAGATAGCCAGAAGGCTTGCAAAACTTGTTCGTGCCCCTTTTGTTAAGGTTGAAGCAACAAAATACACCGAAGTTGGATATGTTGGCAGAGATGTCGAAAGCATGATAAGAGATTTGGTTGAAACCGCTGTTCACATCGTGAAAGAAGAAAAGTTTGAGCAAGTTAAAAACCAAGCAAATGACATTGCAAACAAAAAAATCTGTGATATTATGTATGCAAAAAGCAAGCTTGTTAAAAGTGAAGAACCAGAAAATTATAAAGAAGTTTTGCTTCAAGAAATAAAAGACGGCAAATATGATGAAGAAATTATTGAAATGGAACTTGTTGAAGCTCCAAAGTCTATAGAGATTATGGGGGCATCACCAGATGCAAACCTAACAGAAATGTTTAGCGGATTTTTGCCAAAACGCAAAAAAATGAGAAAACTCAAAGTTAAAACAGCCAGAAAAAACATTGTTCAAGAAGAAAGTAACAAACTTATTGATATGGACACAGTTAACGAAGAAGGCATTTTAAGGGCAGAGCAAGAGGGAATTATCTTTATTGACGAAATAGACAAAATTGCCATAGCAAACGGCAAAGGTAATGGCCCAGATGTTTCAAGAGAAGGGGTGCAAAGAGATATTTTGCCTTTTGTTGAAGGTTGCACAGTTAGCACAAAATATGGAACAATCAGAACAGACTTTATTTTGTTTATTGCGGCTGGGGCTTTTCACATAGCAAAAGTTGAAGATTTAATTCCAGAGCTTCAAGGAAGGTTCCCAATTAGGGTGGAACTAAATAACTTAACAAAAGATGATTTTTTAAAGATATTAACTCAACCAAAAAATGCAATAACAAAACAACACACCGAGCTTTTAAAAGTGGACAACATAAACCTAAAGTTTGAAAATGACGCCCTAGAAGAGATTGCACGAATAGCAGAGCTAGAAAACGAAAGCAATGAAAACATTGGAGCAAGAAGGCTCTACACAATTTTGGAAGCGCTTTTAGAAGAAATTTCTTTTGAAGCAAGCGGAAATCACCCAATGACTGATGTTGTGATAACAAAAGAGTTTGTTATGCGTGTTTTGGCACCAACAATAAAACAATATGATTTGTCTAAATACATTATATAAGGAGAAAATATGTATCAAAAGCCAAAAGGAACAAGAGATATTTTGCCAGATACAATTTATAAATGGCAATATATAGAAGATGTTGCCAAAAATCAGGCAAACAAGTTTGGATATGAAGAAATACGCATTCCAACTTTTGAACATACAGAATTGTTTTTGCGCAGTGTTGGTGAAAGTTCGGATATTGTTAACAAAGAAATTTACACCTTTAAAGATAAGGGTGGCAGAAGTTTGTCATTAAGGCCAGAAGGAACAGCTGGCGTTGTTAGAGCTTTTATAGAAAATGGCCTAGTTAACGAAATGCTCCCACAAAAATATTTTTATTTTGTGAATAATTTTAGATACGAAAACCCACAGGCGGGCAGGTTTAGAGAGCACACTCAGTTTGGTGCTGAAACTTTTGGAATAGACACCCCTTTTGGTGAACTTGAAGTCATCGACTTAGCTAAGTCTATTTTAAACAAAATTGGCATAAACAGCTTAATATTGCACATAAATTCAATAGGTTGCTCAAACTGTAAGCCAAATTTTAACAAAGCATTAAAAGAATTTGCCGATAAAAACGCTTCAAAATTTTGTGAAGATTGCCAAAGAAGAGCAAAAACAAACCCAATGCGTATGCTTGATTGCAAAAATGAAAAATGCCAAGAGCTTTTAACTCTAGCTCCAAAACTTGAAGATTTTTTGTGTGAAGATTGCAAAAATCACTTTCAAAAAGTTTTACAGCTTTTAGAGCAAAACAACATAAGCTTTATAATAGACAAAAACCTTGTTCGTGGGCTTGATTATTACACCAAAACCGTGTTTGAATTTGTTTGTGAAGATGCCCTTGGCACTGGCAAAAAACTCACCGCTTGTGGTGGTGGAAGATATGACAACTTGGTGGAAGAGCTTGGAGGGAAAAGGGTTAGCTGTGTTGGTTTTGGAATGGGCTTAGACCGAATTGTTATGAGTTTGCCAGAAACAAAAAAACCAAAAATTGATGTTTATTTTGCAAATGCTGGAAGCTTGGGGGCAGAAAGCGTTTATGCTATTGCAAAAAATTTGCGAGAAAAAGGGTTAAAAGTTGTTTGCAACTTAATTGACCGCAGTTTTAAATCACACTTTAAGTATGCTGAAAAAATCAATGCAAAATATATATGTTTTGTTGGTGAAGAAGAGCAAAAAACAAAAGTTTATAGCTTAAAAGATTTGGAATCAGGCACTGAAACCAAAGTAAATGAAAAAGATATTGAAAAATTTTTAAAAGGGGAATAATATATGGAATTAAAACACATTCAAGAAAAGGATTTTGAAAAAGAGGTTACAAAAAGCAAACAACCAGTTATTGTTGACTTTTTTGCAACTTGGTGTGGGCCTTGCAAAATGCTCGGTCCAATTTTGGAAGATATTGCCGATGAAGAAAAAGATGTAAAGATTTTAAAGGTTGATATTGACGAAAATATGAATCTTGCTCAACAATTTGGAATTATGAGCGTTCCAACACTAATGCTCTTTAAAGACGGCGAAGAATATGGCAGAGAAATTGGGCTTAAATCAAAAGAGCAATTAAAAGAAATTATAAGCGAGTTAAAATAACATAAAAAGCTTTATCTTTTTGATAAAGTTTTTTTATATCAAAGCATTTTTTATGTTTTTGCTTAAAACTTTGTCATCCAAATTTTATATTCATATGCCTATTTTTGCGTTTTTGGCTTGCAAGTTTTGAATAATTTTATAAAAAATGCTTATAATCTTAAATTTTTTGAAAATTGGTATTGCTAAATTTATGATTTTGTGATAAAATTAAAAGTGTATGAAAGGAAAAAATTAAAAAAGAGGTAAAAAATGAACAAGATATATTTAGACAACGCATCAACAACAGCAATAAACAGTGAAGTTTTAACTGAAATGATGCCATATTTTAATTCAGTGTATGGAAATGCAAGCAGTCTTCATTCATTTGGAAGAGATGCAAAAGACGCAACTGAGCAAGCAAGACAAAAAATAGCAAGTGCAATTGGATGTTTGCCTAGCGAAATTTATTTCACAAGTGGAGCAACTGAAGCAAACAACTGGGCAATAAAGGGCATTGCTCACGCAAACAGCAAAAAAGGAAAGCACATAATAACAAGCAAAGTTGAACACGAAAGCGTTTTAAAAGCTTGTGAAGAGCTAGAAAAAGAGGGTTACAAAGTAACTTATCTTGATGTTGACAAATATGGGCTTGTAAGGCTTGACCAGCTTTTGCACAACATCAACAAAGACACAACCTTAATTTCAATTATGTCTGCAAACAATGAGATTGGAACAATTCAAAACATTCAAACAATTGCAAACATTGCAAGAGAAAAAGGTGTTTATTTCCACACCGATGCAACTCAAGCAATAGGCAGTGTTAACATTTCTGTTAATGATATGAAAATTGATGCCTTAAGTTTGTCTGGTCACAAAATTTATGGGCCAAAAGGCGTGGGAGCATTGTTTTTAAGAAATGGTGTTGCCATAGAAAAATTTATGGTTGGTGGAGAGCAAGAAAAGAATTTGAGGGCGGGAACATTAAACACTCCTGCAATCGTAGGGCTTGGAAAGGCTGTTGAAATTGCTTGCCGTGATATTATTGCCAATGCAAAAAAGATGTCTTCTCTTAGAAATTATTTCATAAAAGAAGTTCAATCAAAAATTGATATGGCATTTTTAAACGGTCATCCCATTCAAAGACTTCCAAACAACATAAACTTTTCTTTTGGAATGGTTGAGGGTGAAAGTGTTATGTATATGCTTGATATGCAAGGAATTGCCGTTTCAACTGGTTCAGCTTGTTCATCTGGATCAGTTGAAGATTCTCACGTTTTAAAAGCTTTAGGGCTTGCGGAAGATTTGGTAAAAGGTGGAGTTAGATTCACACTTTCAAAATCAACAACAAAAGAAGAATTAGACATTGTTGTTGAAGAACTACAAAAAGTTATCAAAAAATTAAGAAAAATTTCTCCAATAACAAAAGCACAAGTTGGGAAATTAAAAAAGTAGGGGGAAAAGAATATGTATAACAAAAAAATAATGGAAATTTTTGCAAGTTCACAGCATATGGGCGAAATTAGGCAAGCAAACGCCATTGGTGAAGCTGGTGGAGCAAAAGTTGGAGATATTTTTAAATTTTATTTGGTTGTTGAAAAAAATGAAATTGTTGACGCAAAATGCAAGGCTTTTGGAACAGCAGTGACAATTGCAATAGGTTCTGTTTGTGCGCAAAATTTAATAGGCTTAACCTTAGATGAAGCAGAAGATTTTAACACAGACTTTGTTTTGGATGAGTTAGGAGAAATCCCAGCAGAAAAAATTCATTGTTTGGATTTGGCAAAAGAAGCAATAAAAAATTGCGTTATATATTATCACAAAAAAGAACAAAAAGACAAAAATAACAAATAAATCCCAGCAATTTCCTATATAAATTCTTTCTTTTTGGGTTAAACTAAACAAAAAGGAGGAATTTTTATGAATAATTGTTTGGCGGGGTTTATGTTAGGGCTTGGGCTTGGAGTTGGACTCTTATGCTGCCCACAAGTTAGAGATTTTGTTGATAAAACTTCAAACAAAATAAAAAAGAAAATAAAAAAACTTCAAGAAAAAACTGAAGAATAAAAAGCATTTTAAAAATGCTTTTTTTATTTAGTTTAGTCATATGTTTTGTGCAAAAGAACAAAATAATTTCTTATAAATCTTAACTAGAAGGCATTGACTTTTTGGTGATTATGATGTATAATTCGTGCGTATTATTAAGATATATATTTATTAAAGGAGATTTTTATGAGCGAAGAGATTATAAGCGAAAATAAAGTAAGAGAAGGTGTAATTTATGACATACAAAATAACGCATATTATGTTATATCAAAAACATCATGGGGAAAATTAAAAAGTAATAAAATTAAAATAACAGAAGAAACAAAAAACTTAAAGTTAGGTCAAAAAGTAACTTTGGGATATCGTGCAGATAGCAATGGTCCAAGAGATTATATTGAAATTATAGAATGTGATAAAGAAGAGAATGAGCCATACCAAAGAATACAACATATAACAGACAAAATCAATACTGTAATTGATTCAATAAATGAAATAGATTATAGGCTGTATCAACAAAATTTTAAAAAGCAAGAACGAAGTCTTTATTGTATGGATAATTACTTTAATGAAAAGGATCAATTTATTAATCCACTTAAAAATGCAGTAATATCTATTTTAAAAGAGCATCCAGCTGATATGGTATTTTTGGGCGGTAATAAAGATTCTTTGCAAAAAACTATTGATTATGGAGAACTTTTTGATAAAGAATATGTAAAACAAAAGTCGAAATGCTATTTTAATATTGATATTTTATATTTTGGAAATCGACCATTGTATAAGGCGTTAGATGACTTTAAGGGAGCTGCAGTTTTAGGTGCGATTCTTTCTAAATCTATAGAATCAGGGGATAAAAAACGAGACAGGTCTGGAATTGGTGGTAAAATAGAAAATGGACTTAATACGATAAAAAAGCTTTTTTAAATGCTTTTTTATTTTTTTACTTTTAATTTTAAATTATATACCAAAATCTTTTATCATTTTTATTGTTTTAACATTGTGGTTTAACATCAAAAATAATATTTTTACTAAATAATGCTTAAAAATTCATAATTTAATATATGCTTTTGTTTGCCTAAAAAAAATAATTATGCTATAATATGACTTATAAGGAGAAAAAGTTGCGTAAGTTAGGAGTTGATTTTGGTGATGCAAGAATAGGTTTGGCGTTAAGTGACCCTTTGGGTATGTTTGCAAGTGGGCTTGAAACATACAACAGAAAAAATCTTCAAGCCGATTTAGAGCATATAAAAAATCTTATCAAAGAAAAGCAAATAGACACTCTTGTTGTTGGGCTTCCTTTAAATATGGACGGAACCAAAGGCATAAGAGTGGAAAAAACAGAAGAGTTTTGCGAAGAGATTAAAAAACTTTGCGATGTTAAAATTGTTTTTATTGATGAAAGATTAACAACTGTTCAGGCTGAAAAGATGCTTATAGAGCAAAATGTTAGAAGGGAAGACCGCAAAAAAGTTATCGACAAAGTTGCGGCAACGATAATTCTTCAAAGTTATTTAGATAAAAATTAAAGGAGATATAAAAAAATGAGTAAATCAGAAAACCCAATCGACAAATTGTTGGATGTTGAAGACAACGAGCCAATAACACTTTATGACGAAAATGACAATGCAGTTAGGTTTGAGCAAATTGCACTTATTCCTTATGAGGAAAAATTGTATGCAATGCTAAAGCCAATAGACAAAATGGAAGGCGTTGCCGAAGATGAAGGAGTTATTTTTGTTTTTGAAGACAACGAGCAAACAAACGAGCAATTTTTAAAGGTTGTTAATGATGACAAAACCATTGACGCCGTTTTTGCTTTGTATTTAGACCTCATAAATGAAGAAGAAGGCGCAAAAAAGGCTTCAAAAAAAGAAGAAGCAACAAAAGAAACTGCTCCAAAAGCTGAAGAAAAGAAAAAACCAGCAGAAAAAAAGCCTGCAAAGTCAGCAAAAAAAGAAACGGTAAAAACAGCTAAAAAAACAACAAAAAAAGCATAATCTAAGGCTTTTATATGCAAAAAATCTAGCACGCTAGATTTTTTTGTTTTTATAATATCGATTAAAATTTTTTTGCAAGTTTTAATTTCTTTTTGTTAAAGGGTTGATTTTTTCTAAAAAAAGTGGTAATATACTTCTATTGAAATACGCACCATTGGTTATTTGCGTGTAGGTGCCTAAAAATTTTTTAGGTTGCACAATGAGTTTTAACATCAATGGGAGGACTAACAAAATATATAGAAAAGGAGAATAAAAAATGTCAGTAATTTCAATAAAACAATTGCTCGAAGCAGGAGTTCAGTTTGGTCACCCAACCAGACAATGGAACCCTAAAATGAAGCAATACATATTTGTCGCTCGCAACGACACACACATAATTGATTTGGAGCAAACAGTTGTTTTGGCTGAACAAGCTTACAACTATGTTTGCAATATGGTTAAACAGGGTAAAAATGTTTTGTTCGTTGGAACAAAAAAACAAGCAACAGATGCAATAAAAGAAGAAGCAGAGCGTTGTGGAATGTATTATGTTAACAATCGTTGGCTTGGTGGAACGCTTACAAACTTTAAAACAATAAGAAGCAGAGTTGACCGCCTAAACAAACTAACTCAAATGGAAAAAACAGGCGAGTTTGAGTTCTTCCCTAAAAAAGAAGTTTTAAGTATGCGTGCAGAAATGGAAAAATTGGAACGCAACTTGGGTGGAATAAAAGATATGACATCTCTTCCAGGACTTTTGTTTGTTGTTGACCTCAAAAAGGAAAGCATTGCCCTAAAAGAAGCAAAGGCATTGGGAATTCCAGTTGTTGGCCTTGTTGACACAAACTGTGACCCAGAGCTTGTTGATGTTGTTATTCCAGGAAACGATGACGCCATAAGGTCAGTAAAACTTATTGCAGAACTTGTTGCAAATGCCGTTATTGAGGCAAAAACTGGTGAGGTTTATTCTATAAAAGAAGAAGATATGAGCCAAGAAGAAGTTGAAAAGGCAATGATTAGCCAAGACAAGCCAAAAGAAGAGAAAAAAGAAACAGCTGAAGAACCAGCAAAAAAACCAAGAAAAACTGTAGCAAAAAAAGCTACAGAAACAGTTGAAAAAGAAGAAAAAAAGACTGAAAAGAAAGCAAAAGCAGAAAAAGAAAACACAGAACAAAAATCTGAATAATAATAAAAAGGGGAGATAAAATTATGGCAGTAACAGCAAAAGACATAACAGAATTAAGGCAAAGAACACAAGCAGGAATGCTTGATTGCAAAAATGCATTGGAAGCAACAAATGGAGATATGCAAAAAGCAGCTGAATGGCTAAGAGAAAAAGGAATGGCATCAGCAGCGAAAAAAGAGGGTAGAATTGCCGCTGAAGGTAAGGTTGAAAGTTATGTTCACCTTGGTGGAAAAATTGGAGTTTTGGTTGAATGTAACTGTGAAACAGACTTTGTTGCAAAAAGTGAAGCTTTCACAGAGTTTGTTCACAACATAGCTCTTCAAATTGCAGCTTCAAAACCACTTTATGTTTCTGAAGAAGAAGCAGACCCAAAACAATTAGAAGCAGAACGCAAAATTTACACAGCTCAAGTTCAAAATGAAGGAAAGCCAGCAAATGTTGTTGAGAGAATTGTTGAAGGCAAAATCAAAAAATATTTGCAAGAAGTTTGTTTGTTAGACCAAGTTTATTTCAGAGATGGAACAAAAACAATCAATGAATACCTAAAAGAAACAATAGGAAAAATTGGTGAAAAAATAACAATTCGTAGATTTGTTCGTTATGAAATGGGTGAAGGACTTCAAAAGAAAGAAGAGAATTTTGCTGAAGAAATTCAAAAACAAATCGACAAACAAAAGAATAAATAAAAAAAAGCCTACAAAATAGGCTTTTTTGTTTGCCAAAATTGTTAAAGTATTGTAAAATAAAACATATTATAATATGAGGTGAATATATATGTTTATGAATGATGAAGACAAAAATTTATATCAAAATCTAAGGAATCACTTAGATGGCAATTATGACCACTATGTTTCTGAACTTAATTCAGTTAGGGCAGGCAGAGCAAATCCAAGAATTTTGGACAAAGTTATGGTTGATTATTATGGAACGTTAACTCCGCTTCCAAGAATGGCAAACATTTCAGCTCCTGACCCAAGAACAATTCTTATAAGCCTTTGGGATATTAGTATGCTTAGAGAAGTTTTAAAAGCAATTCACACAAGTGATTTGGGCTTTAATCCAAGCGATGACGGAAAAGTTATAAGGCTTTATGTTCCAGCTCCAACGCAAGAAAGAAGGCTAGAGCTTGTTAAAATGGTTAGGAAGTTTGCTGAAGACTGCAGAGTTAATATGAGAAATGGTCGCCGTGAAGTTTTAGATCAGTTTAAACAACTTAAAAAAGAATCCAAAATAACTGAAGATGATTTGGCATTGGCAGAAAAAGAAGTTCAAAAGATACTAAATTCCTACACAGACAATGTTGACAAAACTTTGGCACAAAAAGAAAAAGAAATTATGGAAGTTTAATTTAGTTAAAATTTGTGTATCATAATTTTGTGTGGTTTTAATTAAGAGGGTTATATGAAAATAGGTAAAACAAAGGTAAATGACGAGCTGGATTTATCCAAGTTGCCACAGCACATTGCCATTATTATGGACGGGAATGGCAGATGGGCAAAAAAAAGAGGACTTCCAAGGAAGTTTGGGCATAAAGCTGGTTGTGATAACATAAAAAAAATAACAAGAAATATTTTTGATTTGGGTATAAAAATAGTAACGTATTTTGCTTTTTCAACAGAAAACTGGAAAAGACCCAAAGAAGAAATTGATGAAATTTTTAATTTAATAAGAAAATATGTTGAAGAAAACACAGAAGATTTTGTTTCAGATGGCATAAAAGTAACTTTTTGCGGGAAATATGAAGAGTTGCCAAAAGATATTGTCGATTCTTTTAAAAAAGTTCAAAATGAAACAAAATATTGCTCAAAAAATGTGTTAAATTTTGCCGTTAATTATGGCGGGCGGGATGAGATTATAAGAGCAGTTAACAAAGCAATAAAAATAGGAGAACCAGTAACAGAACAAAGTTTTGCAAAACTTTTAGACAACGGAAATTTGGTTGACCCAGATTTTGTTATAAGAACAAGTGGAGAACTCAGAATTTCAAACTTTATGCTTTATGAAATGGCATATAGTGAGTTTTATTTTTGCAAAACTTATTGGCCAAGTTTTGGAAACAAAGAGCTTCAAGAAGCTTTGATTAGTTATCAAAACAGAAACAGAAGATTTGGCAGTATAAAATAACGGAAGAGGTTTTATTATGGTGGACAAAAATATAAACACACCAGCAAATGTCTTAAAAAGAATCATTTTTGGCGCTGGCATACTTTTTGTTGTTGTTGGATTTTTTCTATTAAGGCAAATATCAGACAACACAGTTTATTTGTTTGATATTTTGGTTGGTTTTTTGATGATTTCTGGAAGTTTTGAAATAGACAATCTTTTAAAAAAATTGAATAGATATGCTTATTCAATAGTTTTGGGAATATATCCAATTTTATGCTTTTTGCTTTTAATTCTTTGCATAAATTTTAATATTTCTTGTTTGTTGTTTTTGGCTTTTAACATACTTCTTTTAGTGGCCATTTTTGGTTTTTGCTATCTTTATTCATTATGCTTTAAAAGAAGCACATTAAAGTTTATGTATTATGTTGGTTATGAAAAAAGCAGATATAAATTTTGTTTGGAAGTTAGCCTAAACACAATTTTAGGTCTTATTTATCCAACATTTTTGATGATATTCATTTTCTTAATCAACCATTTTTCAAGTTTTAATCCAAACATAAACACAAACACAATTGGCTTTTTGGGGCTTGTGTTGTTGTTTTCAACAACAATGGTTGCCGACACTTGCGCTTTTATTGTTGGAAGGCTCATAAAAAGCAAGAAAATTTGCTTAAAAAAGCTTGGGCCGGGCAAAAGTTGGAGTGGGCTTTGTGGAGGAATTTTAGGGGCAATAATAGCCAGCATTATTGTTTATGTTATTTTTGTTAATTGTGGATATGCTGAAATATTTGGTGATTTTTCCATAAATTTTTGGAGCTTTTTGTTTGCTGGACTTTTTTGTGGAATGTTTAATATGGCAGGAGATATTTTTGCATCCTATTTAAAGCGCCGTGCTGGGATAAAGGATTTTAGCAATCTCATTCCAGGGCATGGCGGAATAATGGATAGGGTTAATGGGCTTATTTTTAATGCCCCAGTTGTGTTTGTTGTTTTGCTTATTATGTTTTAATCATACTTTTAGGAGGATAATAATATAATAAACTAAAAGGAGTTTTAGAAGTGACAGCGTTATCTTTGTGTGCTAGTTTTTTAAGTGTTTTAACAACTTTTGGATATATTGTTTTAGCACTTGTTGTGCTTCTTTTAATGATAACAATTCACGAATTTGGGCACTACACTTTTGGAAAATGGTTAGGCTTTAAAATTAATGAATTTTCTATAGGTTTTGGCAAGGCAATTTATTCAAAAAAGAAAAAGAATGGCGAAGTTTTTAGCATTAGGTTAATTCCTCTTGGTGGATATTGTGCTTTTGCTGGTGAAGATGAAAATGACTCCGACCCAAACGCCTTTAACAACAAACACCCATTTAAAAGAATAATTGTTCTTTTGGGTGGGGTTACTTTTAATTTTTTGTCTGCAATTATTTTTTCTTTTGTTTTGCTCATTTCTTTTGGTTATGACATACCAAAAGTAAACAATTGTGAACAAAACATTGAATATGTTAATGAATATAACCTTTCAAAACTAGATGAAGAAAAATTGGATGCTTTTCAAAACGGTGATATAATTCGAAAAATTGATGGCAAAAACATAAGTTTTATCACTGGCAACACTTTTTCAAAGCTTGTTTCTAATTATAAAATTGATGATGTTTTTTCAGTAACTGTTCAAAGAGCGGGTGAAAAAGAGTGGGTTACCCTCAAAATGACAAAATTTAAAAGTTCTGAGTCAGACACCGTTGGAGTTTTGGGGATAAACACAACGGCATATCGTTACACTTTTTTTGAGGCTTTGAGAGATTGTGTTCCATTAACTTTTGCAATGGCTTGGCAAGTTTTGGTGTTTTTGTTTATGCTTATAACTGGTGGAGTTTCACTAACAGATATTGGTGGGCCACTAACAACAATAAGCGTTATGGCAGATTATTCACAACAAAACATTGCAAATTTGTTTGTTTTTCTGCCTTTTATTGCCGCAAATTTAGCGGTGTTCAACATTCTTCCCATACCATCACTAGATGGGGCAAGAATTGTGTTTGTTTTGATTGAATGGATAAGAAGAAAGCCAATAAACAGAACAGTTGAGGGCTATATTCACTTAGGGGGCCTAGTTGTTTTGTTTGCCTTTATAATTTTTGTTGATGTATTTAATTTGATACGGTAGGGATAAAATGATAAACGATTTATTAAGAAAAGAGCAGTTTAAATGTTTTAAGTTAATGTCTGCTGATTATGACGAGAAAAAAGATTTAACAACAATAACTTTTTTATATTCTTCTTTTAAAAAACCAGAAGAAAGCAAAAAAGAAGAACTAAAAACTGAAGTTCTAAAGATTTTGGGTGATTTAACAAAAACAAAAATAAAGTTTAAACAAAGTTATATTGATGATGACATCGTTTTTACAAAATTTGATGAATTTACGCATAGTTTTCCTTATTTAAAGGGGTGTTTTAGTTTAAAAGATATTCACACTCAAATGACGGAAGAAGAAGTCAACATAGAAATTGACTGTGACCCCGACACAAAAGATTTGCTTTTAAATTATAATTTTGTTTTAGATTTTAAAAAACTTTTAGAAAGTGAATTGTATGAAAAAGTTACAATTAAATTAAACTCAACAAAAGAGAAAAAAGTCTATTCTGATTATGACGAAAAAAATTCAAAACTAGAACTAAATGGCATTTTCGAACAAGAGAAAAAATTAAACAAAGTTGATGTTGATGAAATTGTTAATGTTGTTGGAAAAAATATTTTTGGTGGGGCAGTTTTTATTCAAGACATAAACAAAACGGAAGAAACAACACTGGCAGGTCAAATGCTGAATCCAGCTTGGTCTGAGTTTGTTCCAAAAAACAAAAAAGCATCAGGTGATGCCACTTTAAAATCAAAATTCTCTTTTGTTTTAAAAGACGCCAGTGGTGAAATTGATGTTGTTATGTTTCCAAGCAAGAGCGATGAAGAAAAGTTAAAAAATTTGCCAGAAGGCTGTGAAGTTATAATTTGTGGGTTATACAACGATTTTATGGGCAGAATAAATTTTAAGGCAAATGCTTTGTCACTATGCAAAATAAAAACAAAAGAAGTTAAATATCTTTGGAGAGAACCAATAAAAGAATATAAAAAAGTGTTCCCAGAAAAAATGGTTGACCTCCAACAAATGAATTTGTTTTCTATGTTTAATGAAAAGACCAGTGATTATTGGAAAGAGGGAAAATCAGTTGTTGTTTTCGACTTTGAAACAACAGGTTTAAATCCAGATAATTGTGAAATCATTGAAATTGGGGCAGTTAAGGTTGAAAATGGTGTTTGCTCACAAACTTTTTCCACTCTTATAAATCCACATCAAAAGCTTAGCCAAGAAATATCAAACCTTACTGGAATCACTGATGAAATGCTTGTTTTTGCTCCAGACCTTGAAGATGTTTTGCCAGATTTTCATAAGTTTTGTCAGGGTGCGGTTTTAAGCGCTTATAATATCGGCTTTGACATTCAATTTTTGCTAAGAGCAGGCAAGAGGTTTAGATATAAATTTGACAATGAGCAAATTGACACCCTAGATTTGGCAAGACAAAAAATCCCGTCACTTCCAAACTATAAGCTTTCAAGTGTTGTAAAGGCTTTGGATATTGTTTTAAACGATGCTCACAGAGCAATAAATGACGCCATTGCAACGGCCAAGGTGTTTATTAAACTAATTTAATTTTTTGTTGACAATAAAGTGGTTTTTTGTTATAATTATAATAGAGAAATTCAATTCGGAGGTTAACAATGAAAAACGAAGAAGTAGAATCAATTTACAAAAAGATGTCGCAAAAAAAGAAAAGTTCAAAATCAGGTGAAACTGGTGGCGAAAGAAATTATATGACCACTTATTACTCAAAACTATTAAAGCAAAAAATAAAACAATTAAACAAAATGGTTGAGTGGAGGCAAAACAATATTATGAAGCTTTCTGCCAAAAAGAAGAAAACCAAAACCGCAACGCAAGAAAAAGGAAAGGTTTTAACTTTTTAAAAAATTTTTTAAAAATAGCTTGATATAATGTTTATTATATGATATACTACAGTTGTAGTTATGCTGGTATGAGTGGGTTTTTGCCCACTCATCATTTTTAAAAGGAGAAAAAAATGATTAGTAAAGATTTTTTTATAGCATTAGACTTACTTGAAAAGGAGAAGAAGATAAACAAAGAATTTTTTATTTCTGCATTAGAAAGTGCTCTTACTAGTGCTTATAAAAAATATTTTAAAGAAGCAAGGTCAGCAACAGTTAAGTTAAATCCAGAAAAAAACACCATAAAAATTTTAGCTTATAAAACTGTTGTTGAAGAGGTTGAAGACCCCGATAAAGAAATAAGCTTGGAGGACGCCAAAAAGCTAAAAGCATCTCACAAGGTTGGAGATATCATATCTGAAGAAGTAACCCCAAAAGAATTTGACCGAATTGCTGCCCAAACGGCAAGGCAAGTTATTATGCAAAAGTTAAGAGAAGCTGAAAGAGATAGTTTAGGGCAAGAGTTAAGTTCAAAGAGTGACCAAATAACAACAGCAATAGTTAGAAGAATGGACATAAAAAATGTTTATGTTGAAATCAGTGGAACTGATGCCGAAGGTGTTTTGCAGCCAAATGACCAAATCCCAGGAGAAAAGTTTAGTGTTGGTGACCACTTAAAAGTTTGCATAAAAAAGGTTAGAGAAACAAATTATGGTTCACAAGTTCAAGTTACAAGAACTTCAACATCTTTTGTTAGAAAACTTTTTGAACTTGAAGTTCCAGAAATAGAAAATGGCGATATTGAAATTAAGTCTATTGTTCGTGAGCCAGGGGTAAGAACAAAAATTGCAGTTTTTAGCAAAGATAAAAATGTTGACCCAGTTGGTGTTTGTGTTGGAAATCGTGGTTCCAGAATAAACGCAATTTTAAATGAATTAAAGGTTGAAAAAATTGATGTTATACCTTATTCAGAAGATGTTTTTGAATATATTGCATCAGCTTTAAGCCCAGCTGAAGTTATAAGTGTTGAAATTAATGAAGCAGAAAAATCCAGCAAAGTTATTGTTCCCGACAACAAATTGTCACTTGCAATAGGCAAAGAAGGCCTAAATGTTAGGCTTGCAGCAAAATTAACTGGTTGGAAAATTGATGTTAACAGCGAATCAAAAGCAGAAAAAGAAAAATCTGAAATCTTAAAAGAAGTTCCAACAACTTTTGATAAAGATGGAGAAGATTTAGATTTGTTTGGAGATATCCAAGAAATAGAATAAGGGGGCACATTATGACACCACTAAGAATGTGTGCAATAACAAGGCAAAAAAAGCCTAAAACAGAATTGTTTCGTCTTGTTAAGTTAAATGGCAAAATTGTTTTAGATGAAAAACAAAACATCCAAACACGAGGGGTTTATATAAGCAAAGATAAAGAGGTTTTAAAAAATCTTCAAAAATCAAAATGTTTAAACAAAGCGTTTAAATCAGAAGTGCCGAAAGAGATTTATGAAGAGGTGATGAATTTATGCTCAAAAGCAAGTTAAGTGGTTATTTAGGGCTGGCAATTCGTTCTAATTCAGTTTTGTTTGGCTTTGACAATTTAAAGGCATATAAGAAAAAAGTTTATTGTGTTTTAATTAGTGGTGATGTTCAAAACAAGTTAGAACAGCATATAAATAATTTATGTGAAGAAAGAAACATAACAACAAAGAAGTTAAAAAACAGTTTAGATGATTTAATTAAAACAAACAACTGTAAGGTTATTTCAATTATAAATAAAAATTTTGTAGTTCCAATTTTGGAATGTGAGGAGTAAAATTTGGAAAATAAAACAAACAAACAAATAAGTTTTGATAACTTGCGTTCTTTATCTCAAATTAACAACAAAGATTTAATAAAAATGGATAAAGAAGTTAAAGAATTATTAGAAAAATTAGAAAAATTTGGCAAAGATGTTAGAGAACAGTTAAAAAAGAAGGTCGCTCAAAAAGAAGAGGCTAGTTTAGCTGTTAAAAAAGAACAAAAAGAAGAGAAAAAAGAAGCCGTTTTTGTGGCAGACAAAAAGCCTACAGCTCCAAAAGTTGAACAAAAAGTTTGGCAAAACAAAGAAAAACAACAAAAGCCACAATATCCAAACAACAAAAACAGCTTTTCAAATCAAAAATCTGGGCAGTTTAAAGATAAAAAACAAGGTTTTACATCTTTTAATAATCAAAATAAAAACACTCCTCAAAAAGCAAGAAAAGAAAGTCAAGAGTTTTTAAAGCAAGATTTTCCACAAACATCTAAAAAAGTTTTCGACAACAAAAAGCGTGACAATGAAAAAAGAGATAGAGAATTAGACAAGATGAACAGGTCCAAAAAATTCTCAAGGCAAGGACTTATGGAAGAATATTCCATAACTGAAAGAATTATGGGGAGCAGAAAAATCAAATCCAAAAAAACAAAGCAAGAAGAAGTTGTTGTTTCTGCTCCAATTGACCACGCAGTTATTTCAACAGAAAACATAACCATAAAAACTTTGTCAGAAAAAACAGGCCGTTCGGTTGCTGACATTTTAAAGCAGTTAATGGTTTTAGGGATTGTTTCAAACCTAAACAGCACAATAGACTTTCAAACAGCAGAACTTGTTTGCAGTGAGCTTGGAGTTGTTTTGGAACAAAAACTTGAAAAAACTTTTGAAGAAAAATTAGCTGATGAGTTTATGGTTGAAGATGAAAAACACAACACAACCCCAAGGCCTCCAATTGTTGCTGTTTTGGGTCATGTTGACCACGGAAAAACTTCACTTTTAGATTATATCAGGCATTCACACATAGCAAGTGGTGAGGCTGGTGGAATAACTCAAAACATTTCAGCTTATCAAATAGAAACAAATGGCAAAAAAATCACATTTATCGACACCCCAGGGCATGAAGCTTTTAGTGCGATGCGTGAACGTGGGGCGAGCGTAACAGACATTGCAATTTTGGTTGTTGCTGGTGATGACGGAATAATGCCACAAACTATTGAAGCCATAAAACACATCAAAAAAGCAAATGTTCCAATGATTGTTGCTGTTAACAAAATGGATAAAAAAGAGTTTAATTTAGAGCGTGTTAAAGAGCAGTTAACAGCTCATGATGTTGTTCCAGAAGATTGGGGTGGAAGCACTATTGTTGTTCCAATTTCAGCGTTAACAGGGCAAAATGTTGAAAAACTTTTAGAAATGGTTTTGCTTGTGGCTGATATGCAAGAACTTAAATCAAATCCAAATTCAAATGCTTTGGGTATGATAATCGAATCAAAGCTAGACAAAGGCAAAGGCCCAATTGCAACAATTATTGTTTTGAATGGAACATTAAAGGTTGGTGACACAATAATTTCTGGTGTTCACGCCGGAAAGGTTAGGGCTTTAATAAACGATAAAGGCGTAAGCGTTAAAAAGGCTGGGCCAAGTTCACCTGTTTCTGTTTTGGGGCTTGATGGAGTTCCAAATGTTGGTGACAACATCTATGTTGTTGATGAAAAGATGAGCAAGCAAATTTTGGCTGAGAGAAAAAGAAAAGCTCAAACCGAAAAAATAGCAAACAAAACAAAATTCTCTATGGAAGAGTTTTTGGCAACTGATGCTGGCAGTGAAAAGAAAGTGTTAAATGTTATTGTTAAAGCTGATGTTCAAGGTGCGTTTGAAGCAGTTGTTGAACTTTTAAACAAAGTTCAAAATGAAGAAGTGAAAGTTGAATGCATTCATGGTGGAGTTGGGGCAATCAATGAAAATGATGTTTTGCTTGCAAAGTCGGCAAATGCTCACTTAATTGGTTTTAATGTTAAACCAGACAGCAAGGCCCAAATCATAATTGAACACAACAAAATGCCAATTTATATGTCAAAAATAATTTATCAAATTGTTGATTATGTTTCAAAAACAATAAAAGCAATGAGAAAGCCAATTTTTGAAGAAAAAGTTATTGGGCATGCTGAAGTTATCAGAATATTTAAAATCAGCCGTATAGGAACAGTTGCGGGTTGTGTTGTTAAGGATGGAAGAATAAACAAAAACTCAAAAATAAGATTATTTAGAGGAAAGGATATGCTTGTTGACACCACAATAACAACATTGCAAAAAGATAAAAATGACATAAAAGAAGTTTTAGCAAATATGGAATGTGGAATAAAACTTGAGGGTCACAATGATATCTTGGTGGGCGATATGGTTGAAGCATATGTTATAGAGCAAATAGAAAGAGATTAATCTTAATAGAAAACCTATTAAGATTTTCTTGTTTAAAAAGGAGAAAAAATTATGAGCACAAGAACAATGAGAATAAATTCTGAAGTGCAAAAATGTTTAACAAAAATTTTGTCTAATGAACTTAAAGACCCTCGCATTTCTGGTATGATAACAATAACAAAAGTTGAAGTTAGTGGAGATTTAAGTCACGCAAAAGTTTTTGTTACAATTTTAGGAAAAACAAAAAAAGATGAACAACAAACTTTTAAAATTTTGCAAGCAAGTTCTTCATATATTCGAAAGAGTTTATCTCAAAAATTAAATATGAGAATAACTCCTGAGCTCCATTTCTTTGTTGACAACACCTATGATGAAAGTGCAAAAATGGATAAGCTTTTAGATAGTTTGGTTATTCCTGAGGAGGAGTAAGATGAAATTTTTAGACACAATGCTATCGGCTTTAAAAGAAGCTAAAAGTGTGGCTATTTTTACGCATAAAGATAGTGACCACGATTGTATATGCTCTGGGCTTGCTCTTCAAAAAATGTTACAAGAGTTGGGGATTAAAAGCGTTATATTTGTTGACAAAACTCCAAGCGAAGGAATATTAAGATTTACAAACAACGCAAAGTTTTTAACTGAATCAGATGATGTTTTTGATGTTGGAATCACTGTTGATTGTGCTGATTTAAACAGGCTTTGTGATAAAAGCTTGTTAGTTTTTTCAAAATGTAAAAAAACTTTTAACATAGACCATCATCAAGATAACAAGTTTTTTGCGCAGTTTAATTATGTTAAAGGCGGAATGAGCAGTTGTTGTGAGGTTTTGTTTTGGCTTTTTAAAGGAAAGGTTAAGTTAACAAAAGAAATAGCTGAATATCTATACACAGGGCTTTATATGGATTGTGGGAGCTTTAACTATAGTTCAGTTAATTCAAAAACCCATTTGTGCGCTTCAAATTTAATGAAATATTGTGATGAAAACATAAATTCTAGGTTCTTTATTTGTTTTGGAATAAGTCAAAGTGAGGTTTTTAGCATAACAAAAAGAGCTTTTGATTCTGTTAGAATGTTTGAAAATGGGCAGATAGCTGTGTCTATTCTTAAGAAAAGTGATTTTGAAGAATGCGGATGCAAACGAGAAGACGGAAAGTTTATTGTGTCATATCTTCAAAATGTTAAGGGAGTGAAGATTTCAATAAACATTTCTGAAGACAAAAAAAATGAGTGGAGAGTTAGTTTAAGAACCGCAGACAAAAACATAAATGTTTCAAATATAGCTCATCGTTTTAATGGTGGCGGGCACAAACAAGCTTCTGGGTTAACGCTTAAGGGTGATATTGAAAAAGCGCTAAAAGCACTTATTTATGAAAGTAAAAAGGAACTTAAGAAATGAATGGATTTTTCAACGTTTTCAAAGAGTTTGGCATAAGTTCAGCAAAAGCAATTTATTTGTTAAAGAAAAAGTTAAACATAAAAGATAAAATTGGGCATATGGGAACGCTTGACCCAAACGCAACTGGGGTTTTGATTGTTGGAGTTGGCAGAGCAAACAGACTTTTTGATGTTATGCTAAAAAAGAGAAAAACTTATGTTGCAACATTTTGTTTTGGCTATGAAACAGAAACACTTGACAGCGAATCACAAAAAATTGTTAAAACTTCATCAAACATTCCAACAAAAGATTTAATTTTAAAAAATGAGTCAAAAATGATTGGAAAATTCGAGCAAATAGCACCAATTTTTTCGGCAAAAAATATAAATGGCAGGCGTGCTTATGAAATAGCTCGAGAAGGTCAAAATGTTGAAATAAAGCCACATAAAATTGAAATCTATGATTTTAAACTTTTAAAACAAGTTGACAGAAACACTTTTATGTTTGAAATTGAATGTAGCGGGGGAACTTATATCCGAAGCATTTGCAGAGATTTTGCAAAAATGTTAAACTCGGTTGTAACAATGACAAGCTTAATGCGAACAAAATGTGGAGATTTTGATATAAAAAACAGCAAAACAATTGATGATATAACAGAAAGTGATTTAGCTTTATGTGAATTGGCATTAAAAAATTTTGAAGAAATAAAATTATCAAGCGGTGACATTCAAAAAATAAAAAATGGATTAAAAATAAAAACAAATCAAAAAAGTGGTAAATATAAATTATATGATAACAACAGTTTGGTTGGAATATGTGAGGTTGATGAAAATGGGCTAGCCTCAATTCCAACATGGCTTATATAGGAGGAAATATGGTTAGGTTTGGGCCTTCTGGAAATTGTGAAAAATTTTATGAACTTGGTTTTAAAGATAGCGAACAAGCGCCAAAGTGGCTTAACTCTATGGGGCTTTCAGCTTATGAATATGGTTTTACTTTAGGAAGATTTATAACAGAAGAAAAAGCAAAAAAAATGCTTGACGAAGCCAAAAAATATAACATAAAAATCAGTGTTCACGCACCTTATTATATAAATTTTTGCAATGTTTTAGAAAAATCAAAAGAAAATAACACAAAATATGTTTTAAACAGCCTAAAAGGTTTAAAAATGCTTGGTGGAACAAATTGTGTTGTTCATGTTGGTTCTCAAATGAAATTAGACAGAAATGAGGCATTTAAAAATTTAGAAAGAGGAATAAAAGACTTTTTAGATGTTTATTATCAAAATGATTTATCTTCTCAACACATAAATCCAGAAACAATGGGCAAGTATATGAATATTGGAACAGTTGATGAAATTTTGGAAATCTGTTCTTGGGATAAAGCTATTTATCCTTGTTTTGATTTTGGACACATAAATTGCTTAACACAAGGAAAACTTAAAACAAAACAAGACTTTTTAGAAATTTTTGAAAAGGGAATAGAAAAACTTGGTTTTGAAAAAATAAGTGATTGTCATATTCATTTTTCAAAAATAAAATATGGCGAAAAGGGCGAAATAGCTCACTTAACATTTGAAGATAATGTTTTTGGGCCAAACTATGAGCCATTTTTAGAAAGTGTCTATGAATTAAAGCTAAATCCAACCATAATAAGTGAATCAAAAGGCACTCAAGCAGATGACGCCAAAACGATGCTAGATTATTTTAATAGTCTTAAATAAAATTAAAAAATGTAAAAATTTAATAAAATAAAAAGAACCCAATTTAAAAATTAAGGTTCTTTTTTCTTCAAATTATTTTGCTACTTTCAAAAGGGGTAGCCCTGATTCCTGTTTTTTGTTTTTAATTTTTAACCTTCCACAATTTGTGGAGTTGTTTTATTTTTGTTTAAATCATTTGCTGAAGATGATGATTGTGAATTGCTATTTGTTGCAGATGAGTTGTTTTTAATGCTTGTGTTTAAATTATTGCCAGAATTTGTGTTTAAAGTTTGGCTATTGGTGTTTTGAGTTGTTGTGCTTTCATTTGCTATATTTGTTTGATTATTTGAATTGTTTTCATACAAATTATTTAAATTTTCAACAACATTATTTGCATAATTTAAAAGCAAATTTTTTGTGTCTAAAGCAAGTTTTATCTCTAAATTTGCTGATTCTGTTAAGGTGTTTTCAGTGTTATTGCTGTTTAAAATCATCATTCTTGAAACGCTTTTATATAAATCTCTTTGGCACATATCAAGCTTGTTTGCAATGTTTCTTAAACTATAAGAGTAGGCTCTAAGCGTTCTTGCATCAACATTTTCATTATTAGCCTTTAACATATTTTTTAAAGAGCTGATGTTGTTAATTAAATTTTGATTAACGCCTGCATCCAAAAAGTTTTGATTGCTATCTAAAGCGTTGGTTTTTGCTTTGTTTGTTTCAGTTTTTTGCACGATGTTGTTTTCTGGTGGAGTGGTTTGTGTGTTTGTTTGAGTTTGTTGATTTAAAACTGAATTTATTTTGGCTGGTGCATCTAAATTTTGATTTGACGCATAGTTATTTTGCCTATTTGTTTGATTTAAACTTGAATTTTGCATAGAATTTTGAGAGGTTGAAGTTGTTTTATTAGTTGTGTTTTGATTTGAATTTTTGTTAGTGCTATTCAAAACATAATACTCATTGTTATTTTGATTTTGCGAAGAATTATACCTCAAATTACTACTGTTTTGATTGTTTTCAAGATTTGATGAAGAATATGTTCTTAAAAACATATAACTTTCTCTTGGCTCAAAATTATAGTTTCCGTTGTCATAAAAAAGAGCATAATCGTCATTTAGTAAAATGCTTTGCGGACTGGATTGGTCATAAGTTTGATTGGCATACACAGAAACTTTGTCAAGTGAGTTTAAAATATCTGTTTTAATGTCATTTGTTTGGGCGGAAACTAGCGTGCTTCCTCCAAGCATAGCGCCACCCAAAAGCGCTAGTGATAAAATTGCAATTTTTTTCTTTTTCATAAAATTTTCTCCTTTTTTTAATCGATTATAGTTTGTGTTCATTTTTAAAATTTATTCATTTTTAAAAATATTTAATTAAAATTTATGTGTTTTAAGGTATGTTTTAAAAAAAATATGGAATATTTGAGTGTGGAGGAGAAAATGGAAGTTTTTGAAAGAGATAAAAAATATAATGAATATTTAAATTCAAAAATACCAAAAACAAAGCCTTGGCCATCACTTTTTCATGCTTTTTGGATTGGTGGGCTTATTTGTCTTTTTGGAGAGGTTATAAAAGATTTGTTAATGCTTATTCCAAATATGAGTGTGGAAAACGCTTCTGTTTGGGAAAGCATAATTTTAATTGCAATAGCATCAATTTTAACCGGTTTTGGTGTTTATGACAAACTTGGAGCCTATGCGGGAGCTGGAACAATTGTGCCAATCACTGGTTTTTCAAACTCTATAACAAGCCCAGCACTAGAATTTAAGAGAGAAGGTTTTATTTTTGGGCTTTGTGCCAAAATGTTTATTATCTCTGGGCCAGTTATTGTTTGTGGAGTTATTGCAAGCATTGTGGCTGGTTTAATATATTTAATTTTTTGAGGTTTTTATGAGAAAAATAGGTAAGCAAACAATTGAATTTGAAAATATGCCCAATATTATCTCAAGTTATTCTATTGTTGGGCCAAAAGAAGGTAAAGGCAATTTTTCACAATATTTCCATAAAATTTTGGATGATGATTTGTTTTTTCAAGATAGTTATGAAAAGGCAGAGCGAAAACTTTTTTTAACAGCAACACAAGAGGCTTTAAAAAAATGTGATATGAGTCAGCAAGATATTGATGTTTTAATTGGTGGAGATTTGATGAATCAAATAATAAGCTCAAACTTCAACGCAAGAGAGCTCCAAGCCCCTTTTTTGGGCGTTTTTGGGGCTTGTTCAACTATGGTTGAAAGTTTGATTGTGGGAGCTTGTTTAATTGACGGAAATGGCTTTAAAAACGCTGTTTGCGTAACTGGCAGTCACTTTTCAACCGCTGAAAAGCAATTTAGATACCCCCTAGAGCTTGGAACTCAGCGCCCGCCAACATCACAATGGACGGTAACTGGAGCAGGTTGCATAATTTTGTCGTCAAAAGATAGCAATGTGAAAATAACAAAAGCAACAATCGGAAAAGTTGTGGATTGGAATGTTTGTGATGTTAACAATATGGGAGGAGCAATGGCACCAGCGGCCTTAGAAACCCTTTACACTTTTTTTGAAGACACTCAAACAAAGCCAGATGATTATGACTTGATTTTAACGGGAGATTTAGGAAAACTTGGAAGTGAAATACTTCGTGATTTAATGGAATTTAGGGGATATAAGTTAGGAGCCAATTATGGCGATTGTGGGCAAATGATTTTTTCAAACGAGCAAAAAGTTTTTCAAGGCGGAAGTGGGTGCGGATGTGTTGCCAGTGTTTTAAGTTCATATGTTATAGACAGGCTTAAATGCGGGAAGCTTAAAAAAGTTATTGTGGTGGCAACAGGAGCGCTTATGAGCACAATTTCAAGCCAGCAAGGTGACAGCATTCCTTGCATAGCTCACCTTGTGTTGTTGGAGGGGAAAGATGTTTGATTTTTTAATGTATTTAAAAGTGTTTTTGATTGGCGGAACAATATGTATGCTCGGGCAAATTTTGGTTATAACAACAAAAATGACAAGCGCTAGAATACTTGTTACATTTTTGCTTTTAGGAGTTATTTTAGAATGTGTTGGAGCATTTGAACCTATGAAAGAGTTTGCTGGCTCTGGTGTAACTGTTCCAATAATGGGTTTTGGCTACACTTTGGCAAAGGGGGCAATCATCGCTGGTGAGCAAGAGGGGCTTTTGGGAGTTTTTGTTGGTGGTTTAAAAGCCGCTGCTGGAGGCATTGCAGTTGCAGTTACAATGGCTTTTTTGGTGTCTTTGTTTTTTAGTTCAAAAACAAAAAAGTAACTTTTTAAATTGATTAGCATATATTAAAATATGCGAACAAAGAGGCATATAAAGCTTAATTTAAAACACAAACTGTTTATATTTTTTGCTTGTTTTGTTATTTTTATTTTTTTGGTGCTTATGTTTTTTGTTAACTGCATAAAGCCAATTATGATAAAAACAAGTGAAGCGCAAGTTAGGTCATCAACTTCAAAAGCTGTTAATGGAGCTGTTCAAACAGTTATAAATGAATCAAATATTTATGATGATTTAATAGAAATCACAACAGATGATGAAGGAAATATAATTTTTATTCAAGTTAAAAGCTTAATGGTTAACAAGCTTGCAAAAGAGATTAGCAAAGTTGCAACACAAAACCTAGACCTTATAACAAAGCAAGGAGTGTCTATTCCAATTGGAACGCTTTCTGGCATAAGTGTTTTGGTTGGTGTTGGCCCAGACATAACATTTCACATTATGGCAATAAGCACTCTTTCTTCAAAATTTTCTAGTGAATTTACAAGTGCTGGAATAAACCAAACAAACCACAGAATTTATTTAAATTTGCAAACAAATGTTGAACTTATTATGCCAACAGCATCAAGAACCATTGTTGTTAACAGTCATATTTTGATTTGTGAAGCTATTTTGGTTGGAAAAATTCCATCAACATATTTAAATTCAGACAGCCTAGATGAAATGATGAACTTAATACCAGATTAAAAAAATTGGTTGACAAATAAAATTTTTTTTGTTATCATTTTGTATCATACTAAATAAACGCGATGATGAAAGAGTAGTAACACTTCTTAAGCATTAACAGAGAGGGATGTTGGTGAGAATGCCCATTGATAGCAGTGCGAATTCACTTTCTAGCACTTTTCTGAACCAGTAGTAGGAAAAGCGGTGGCAACGACATAGCCCAAAATAAAGTGCTTTCTTTAAGAAAGAATTTAGGTGGTACCACGGAGATAGACTTCGTCCTAAAATTTGGGGGCGAAGTTTTTTTGTTTAAAAGGAGATATTATGGAAGCAAAAACAAAAAAACTTTTAGATGATGCTTTAAATCAAATAGAAAAAGCAAAGACAAAACAAGAATTATTTTTAATAAACACAAAATTTTTGGGGAAGAATGGAAGTTTAAGTGAGCTGATGAAAGAACTTAAAAATGTTCCAGCAGAAGAAAAACCAAAAATGGGTGCGGTTTTAAATGAATGTAGGCAAAAAATAGATGGTTTAATTCGAGAAAAAACAAAGAAAATGGAAGAAGATGAGTTAAATCAAAAACTTATGAGTGAAGATTGTGATGTAACAATTCCAGTTAAATTAGATAATCTTGGAACACTTCATCCAATAACACAAACAGAACAACTTTTGATGGAATTTTTTGTTAAAAGAGGTTTCACCGTAAGGGCTGGAACAGATGTTGAAACAGATTATTATTGTTTTGAAGCACTAAATGTTCCAAAAAACCATCCAGCAAGAGATATGCAAGACACATTTTATATAACTGATGACATTCTTTTAAGAACTCACACATCAGCAACTCAAATTCACACACTTGAAAAATATGCTCCTCCAATCAAGATGTTTTCTTTGGGGCAAACATATCGAGTTGACGAAATTGACGCAACACATAGTCCAATATTCCACCAATTTGAAATTTTGGTTGTTGATGAAAATGTTAGTATGGCAGACTTAAAAGGAACGCTTGAAGACTTTGTTAAATTTTTGTTTGGAGAAAAAACAAAGGTTAGATTAAGGCCGTCATATTTTCCATTCACTGAACCTAGTGTTGAGGCAGACGCAAGTTGCCCAAAGTGTGGCGGAAAAGGTTGCCCTCTTTGCAAAGACACTGGTTGGATAGAGCTTCTTGGGTGCGGAATGGTTAATCCAGTAATTTTAGAAAATCATAATATTAACACAAACAAATATTCAGGATATGCCTTAGGGGCAGGAATTGAAAGGTTAACAATGATAAGATATGGCGTTAGCGATTTAAGAGAATTGTATGAAAACAATGTTAACTTATTAAAGCAATTAAAGTGATAGGAGGAAAATTAGATGATTGTAACAAAAAAATGGTTAAATGATTTTGTTGACCTAAAAAATATAACAACAAAACAAATAGAAGAAGCATTCACTTTTTCTGGCTTTGAAGTGGAAGAAATAAAAGATTTGTCAGAAAAACTTAACTTTGTGGTTGTTGGAGAAATAAAAGAAATAACAAAACATCCCAATGCAGACAAACTTTTGGTGTGTCAAATAAGTGATGGAAAAACTATTCACCAAATAATAACTCACGCAACAAATATGAAAGTAAATGATTATGTTCCTATGGCTTTAGAAGGAGCTGACCTTACTAATGGGGTTAAAATAAAAAAAGCTGATATGAGAGGAATTCCTTCTTGCGGAATGATGTGTGCGGGTGAAGAGCTTGGAATTGATAATTCTGTTTATCCAGGAGCAGAAACTGACGGCATTATGATATTAAACAAAAAAGACTGTTATGTTGGTGAAAATATGGCAGAAGTTTTGGGAATGGATGATGTTGTGTTTGACATAAAAGTTTTAGCTAACAGACCAGACTGCCAAAGTGTTATGGGGCTTGCCAAAGAACTTGCATGTTCGCTTAAATTAAAATTTAAAATGCCAAATCTAAAATATAAAACAAATGAAACAAAAGTGAATGAACAATTGAAAATAGCAATTGATAATAAAACAGAAAATTGTGAGTATTTTAGAGCAAATATAATAGAAAACATCAAATTAGAAAAAAGCCCTAAATGGATGCAACAAAGACTTTTAAGTGTTGGATTAAGACCCATAAACAATATTGTGGATATAACAAACTATGTGTTATGGGAAATGGGGCAACCACTTCACGCTTATGACTATAGTCAAATTGCTGGTGAAAAAATTATTATAAGGCAAGCAAGTAGTGGTGAGAAAATAACACTTTTGAATGAGCAAGAATTAACTTTATCAGAAAACAATATGGTTATAGCAAATGCAAAAAATGCTATGGGTCTTGCTGGAGTTATGGGTGGAAAAGACTATTCTATTAATCAAAACACTCAGAATATAGTTTTAGAAAGTGCAACATTTAAAAAAGAGAATATAAGAAAAACATCAAGAGGTTTTGGTCTTAGAAGTGATGCTAGTGCTAGATATGAAAGAGGAGTAGAATGTGTTAGCTGTGATTTGGGTGCGGAAAGAGCATTGGCATTAATTGATGAATTAAATGTTGGAGTTATAGATAAATTAACTTATTTATCAAATAGCATTGAAACAAAGCCAAAAGTTTTGACTGTTTCTTATAACAGAATTTTAAGATGGCTTGGCGTTGATATTCCTGTTGATGAAGCTATAAACATATTAAACAACTTAGATATAAAAACAACATATAAGGATGACAACCTGATATGTGAAGTGCCAGCCATTAGAGCAGATATAAAACACTTTGCAGACATTGCTGAAGAAATTATAAGATATTATGGTTTTGACACAATGAAAAGTTCATCAAACACAAACACAAAAACAATTGCTGGTGGATATGAAAAAATTGTGGAGCAAGAAAACTTTTTAAAGAATGTTATGCTTAGCTCTGGGGCAAATGAAATAAGAACTTACACTTGGCATTCACCCAATGAATTAGAAAAATTAAACATAGATAAGAATAGTGAACTTTATTTAAAACAAGTTAAAATAAAAAACCCATTAAATGTGTCGGTGTCAACTTTAAGAACACAGATGCTTTCAAGTGTTTTGGGTGCGGTTAAGTTTAATTTAAATCATAAGAACAGCGAGTTTTCTTTGTTTGAAATTGGAAAGGTGTTTTTCAATAAAAATGAAAACGCATTACCAGAAGAAAGGGAGTTTTTATCTTTTGCAATAAGCAGCAAAAAAGCAGACTTTTTTGATGTTAAAAAAATAGTTGAAATGATTGCTTCAAGGCTTGATTTAACTTTTGTTTATGAAAAAGATTTAAACAATAAAAATGAATTAGCAAAAGCATTTCATCCAAACATTTGCGCAAATATTGTTTGGGCAAACAAAATTGTTGGAACAATTGGAAAAGTTCATCCAAAAGTTTTAAAAAATTATGAAATTTCTGGAGATGTTTATTATTTTGAATTAAACATAAACGATTTTCCATTAAAGAAAGCAAGAAAGATAAAAGAACTTGCAAAATATCCTTCTTCACAAAGAGATTTAGCTTTGGTAGTGAAAAAAGAATTGCCAGTTGGAAAACTTTTGGAACAAGTTAAAAAATCTGCTGGTGTGTTGTGTGAAAGTGTTGAGTTTTTTGATGTGTATGAAGGAGAGCAACTGGGTGAAGATGAAAAAAGTGTTGCAATAAGGCTTGTGTTTAGGAAAAAAGATGGAACACTAACTTTGGATGAAGTAAACAAACAAATAGACATTGTTTTAAGTGATGTGGAAACAAAACTTAACGCAAAATTGAGGGAATTATGATTTATTTTGATAATGCAGCAACAACCAAAATTTATTCAGAAACTTTAGAGTTTATGAAAGAATATAGTGAAAACAATTTTTACAATCCGTCAGCTCTTTACACTCCAGCATTAAAAATTTTAAATGACCTAAAAACAGCTAAAGAAGATTTAAAAAATTTATTAAATTTTAAATCTGGGAAAGTTGTTTTCACAGCAAGCGCAACAGAAGCAAACAATTTTGCCTTAAGATGTTTTGCTCCCAAAAACAAAAAGATATTAGTGTCTAGCGGAGAACATTCTTGCGTTTATCAAACTTCGCAGCACCTAAAAGAACAAGGCTATGAAGTTGATTATATTTTGTTAAATGAAGATGGAACAATAAATTTAGAAGACTTAAACAAAAAATTAACTCCAAACACAGGATTTGTGTCTGTTATTCATGTAAGCAATGAAAATGGCTCAATAAACGATTTAAAAAAAGTGTCAAAGTTAATAAAACAAAAATGTCCACAAGCACTTTTGCATTCAGACGGTGTTCAGGCATTTTGCAAAATAGATGTGAATTTAACCGATTTGGGTGTTGATTTATACACTGTTAGCAGTCATAAAGTTCATGGGCCAAGAGGGGTTGGAGCACTTGTTTTTAATTCAAAACTAAATCCAAAGCCACTTATTTTTGGTGGTGGGCAAGAATATAACTTGCGTTCAGGAACAGAAAATTCAGCAGCAATTTTAGGATTTTTGTGCTCAGCCAAAAAAATGCACCAAGATTTAGCTTTAAATTATCAGCATTTAAGTGAGCTTAAACAGAGTTTGTTAAAAGAAATAGAAGAATTAAACCCAGTTATTAACGGGAGCTTAAACAACTGTTCGCCAGCAATTTTAAGTGTTAGTTTTGTTGGAATAAAAGGTGAAGTGCTTGTTAGAATGCTTGATGAAAAAGATATGTATGTTAGCACTGGTTCAAGTTGTAATTCAAAACATAGTGGCAACAGGGTTATGCTTGCAATGGGCAAAAACAAACAACAAGAAGCAGGAAACATAAGAATAAGTTTTTGTGAACAAAACACACAAGAAGAAGTGATTGCTTTTTGTGAAGAATTAAAGAAAAATGTAAAGAAAATTAGGGAATTAAATATATGGAAAAAGTAATTTTATGTAGATATGGAGAAATCCATTTAAAAGGCGCCAACAGAGGTTATTTTGAACACGCACTTCTAAACAACATAAAACAGGTTTTAAAAGATTATAAATTAACCATAAAAAGAGTTGCTGGAAGATATGAAGTTTCAGAATTTGGAGAGGAACAAACTGAAGAAATTGTTCAAAAACTAAAAAAAGTTTTTGGTCTTCACTCACTTAGTGTTGCATCAAAATTTAAGACTTGTGAAGAAGCAATTTTAAATATTTGTTCAACAATAAAATTATCTGAAAAAACCTTTAAAGTTGAAGTTAGAAGGGCAGACAAAAGATTTCCGATAAAGTCAATGGAAATGGCGGGGTTATGTGGAGAACAAATTTTAAACAACAACAAAAACATAAGGGTTGATGTTCACAATCCAGAAGTTGTTGTAAAAATTGATATCAGAGAAGACGGCAACACATATTTATCTTTTTTGGATATTTTGTGTGCTGGCGGTATGCCAGTTGGAACTGCTGGCAAAGGTTTGCTATTGCTTAGCGGTGGAATTGACAGCCCTGTTGCTGGTTACTTTTTGGCAAAACGTGGAATGACTGTTCATGGCCTTCATTTTCATAGCTATCCCTACACAAGTTTGCAAGCAAAAGACAAAGTTATAAGGCTTGCAAAAATAATGAATGATTATTGCCTTAATATGAAGCTACATATTTTATCTTTTACAAAAGTTCAAGAAGAAATTAACAAAAATTGTAATAGAGATTATATGATTATTTTGATGCGCAGAATTATGATGAGAGTGGCAGAAAAGCTTTCTCAAAAAATTGGAGCAAATGCCATAATAACTGGGGAGAGTTTGGCCCAAGTTGCCAGTCAAACAATTGAGAGCATCACAGCAACAAACAGCGTTGTTAAAATGCCTGTTTTCAGACCCTTGATTGGTTTTGACAAACTAGACACCATAAAAATAGCAAAAGACATAAACACTTATGAAACATCAATTGAACCTTATGAAGATTGTTGCACAATTTTTTTACCTAAAAATCCTGTAACAAGACCTCAAATTGAAAAAGTTTTAGAAGAAGAAGCAAAACTAGACATTGAAGCTCTTGTTAAAGATTGTTTAGAAAGTGATGAGGTTATAAATATATAGAAAATTATTCATAGCACAGCAATTTTTAAAGTTTAAAAAAATACACTTTTTAGTTTAACAAATTTTGAAATTAGTTTAATAATTTTAAAAATAAAAACCACTTTATCATAATTGATAAGGTGTTTTTTGTTAATCAGTTGACAAAGCTATAAAGCAAATGTATAATTAGTATGAATTGTATAACTTATTATACAAAAAGGAGTTTTAAATGGAAAAAAATAAAACTGATAAAAACAAATATGTTGGCATTTGCAAAGTTGGAGAAAAAGGACAAATTGTCATACCTAAAGAGATAAGAAATATGTTTGACATAAACCCAGGAGATTCTGTTATTGTTCTTTGTGATAAAGAAAAAGGTATTGCACTACTCAAAGCAGATATTATTGATAGCTTAACAGATAAAGTGTTAAAACAATAGGGGGTTTGTTATATGAATATTATAACGATTGAAAATGTTTGTAAGAACTATAAAACTAAAAAAGCATTAGATAATGTTTCTCTAACAATTAAGAAAGGTGAATTATTTGGGCTTTTGGGCGTAAATGGTGCTGGAAAAACAACTTTAATTAAAATTCTTTGTGGTTTAACATATAAAACAAGTGGAACTATAATGATAAATAATTTTAATTTAGATAAAGAGATTGATAAAATTAAAGAAATTATAGACATATCACCACAAGAAACATCAGTAGCGAACAATTTAACAGTAAAAGAAAATTTAGAATTTTTTGCAAATATTTATAACAACAATAATGCTAACACAGTAAATAAAATTGTGGATATTTTTAATTTAAATGAAGTGGTAAATCAAAGAGCAAAAACTTTATCTGGTGGTTATAAAAGAAGGTTATCTATTGCAATTGCTTTAATTTCAAAACCAAAAATATTATTCCTAGATGAACCTACACTTGGTTTAGATGTTTTTGCTAGGCGTGAACTTTGGAATATTATTAAAAAATTACAAAAAGATATAACAATAATTTTAACATCGCATTATTTAGAAGAAATTGAAAATTTGTGTGATAGGGTTGCGATATTGTCAAATGGCAAATTGTTAAAAACTGGAACAATTAAAGAATTAAAGCAAATGACAAAAGCAAAAAGCTTTGAAGATGCTTTTATAAAGTTAGTGGAGGCAAAGAGTGAATAAAGTTATAAATTTTTATAAAAGAAATTTAAAAGAAATTTTAAGAGACCCTATTATTTATATTTTTTGTTTAGGATTTCCAGTTGCCATGTTTTTGCTATTTTATATAATCAATAAGTTTTCAAATGGAAATACCCCTACTTTTGAAGTATTGTCTTTACTTCCTGGAATAATAGTGTTTTCATATTCTTTTGTTATGTTAACTCTTGCTATTGTTGTATCAAAAGATAAACAAACATTTTTTTTAAAAAGATTGTATTCTTCTCCAATGAAATCTTATCATTTTATACTTGGATATTTTTTTGTTGGTTTGATTGTTGGATTGTTACAAACATTGGTTTGTATTATAACTGGGTTTATAATTTCTTTAATATCTAATGTTAGTTTTATATCAATTTCAAGTGTTTTACTTTTAATTATTGCTCAATTACCCGTGCTCATTACAAATATATTTTTGGGAATATTGTTTGGAACTATATTTAATGATAAATCAGCACCAGGTATTTGTTCAGTGTTTATAAGTTTGTCTGGAATACTTGGCGGTTGTTGGATGCCAATTGAAACAATGGGAGCTTTTGAATTATTTTGTAGATTTTTACCATTTTATCCATCAGTTTATATTGGAAGAATAATTACAAATTCAACAAACGCTATAGGAATCACTTATTCTTTTAATAATGTTGCTTTCTTAGGTTTAATACCAATTTTTATATTTATGCTTGGTAGTATAATTTTAACAGTTGTTGCATTTAAGAAAAATATGGTTAGTGATAAATAAAAACAAAAAATAGCACTAATATATAAGTTTTTAGCTGTAAAGTTATTAATTATTTAACAAATTTCAATTTTTTTATATTAAATAGCTAATATTTTCACCATTTTGACAATATTTTAGAAAAAATAGCATTATTATCTTTTTCAATCACAACTGTTTGCAGATTGCTTTTAACTTCTTTGTTTGTATATTTATTTTTAGCAACCACATAGTATGTGGTTGTTTTTGTTGGCAAATTAATGCTAATTTCTGGCAAACAATTTTCATAAATAAGTTTTTCATCAGCATATAAAAAATAAGTTAAAAAATCTTCAAAATTCCAGTGAAAAACAATTTTTTCGTCCGTTTTATCAAACGAAAGTGTTATAGCAGAAATTTCGTTAAAATTTTGGCTAAATTTTGTTGGCATAAACTTTTTGTTAAAAAAATCACAAATAATATAAGTGTTTGGCGTGTTTTCTGTTGCCAAATTTAGCAAGTGTTTTTCATTATAGTCAATTAAATCAATGTTAGTTTTTATAACATTATCTGGCTTAATGAACCACTTCATATTATTGTCATCTAAAACTTGCCAAGCAATTTTGTTTAAGCTAGCGCAAATTGTTCCTCCATTTTGCGTGCTTTTTAAGTTGTTTTCTGCTTTTCCGCTTATGTTTCCAGCCCAAACGCAAATTGTGTTGTTTTGATTATAACTTAAACACCAAGCGTCAGTGTTTCCATTTTCTTGCCCAACAGTTCCTGTTTTTGCTGAAACATCAAAAGGTAGGTCACTCAATCTTTTGGCAGTTCCAACTTTTGCGCAATCTTTTAAAATATCATTTATAAGATAAGTTGTTTCTTCACTAAAAATTTGTGTCTTTGAGCTGGTGCATTCATAAATTGTTTTTCCAAAATTATCAACAATTTTTTTTATGAAATGGCAATTTTCATATAAACCACCATTTGCAAAAGTGCTGTAATAAGCTGTCATTTTGATGGGAGAAACACCATATTTCATAGAGCCTAAACTTAAGGCTAGGTGATTGTCTAAATCGTCAAAAGGAAAATTCATTTTGTTTAAATAACTTTTTGCTTTGCCAATTCCAACATAGTTAAGCGCTTTTATTGCAGGAATGTTTTTTGATTTATACAATGCTTGCCTAACGCTTATATATCCATCAAAATTATCATCGGCATTTTTTGGCGTCCAGTTTTCAAAGTTCATTTCACTGTCATCAATTGGGGTTAGAGGAGATAAAACACCTTCTTCAAAAGCTGGAGCATAACATAAAAGCGGTTTAATTAAGCTTCCAGGTTGTCTTAAAATATTTGTGTTTTTTGGTGAAATCATTGCAACAACGCCACAAGTTTTGTTATCTAAAATGGTTATTATTGAAGATTGAAAATTATTTAGCGAATTAAACTGAGACTTGCAAGAATTTATTAAATTATTTTGCGCAGAGTTCTTGAGCCAGGTGTATATTTTATAACCGGATAAGGCTAAGTCTTGTTCAGAAATATTTAATATATTTTCAGCTTCAATCAAACAATTTTGAAAATAGGGGTTATTATCAATTATGTTTTGTTGAAGTTTTAAGCCTAAATCAGAATTTTTTGCTTTTTTATAATCTTCATCTGTTATATATCCATCTTTGTTCATCTCTAACAAAACCAAATTTCTTCTTTCCAAGCAATTTTCTGGATTTTCTGTTGGAGAATAATAAGTTGGAGATTTTATAATACCAGCAAGAGTTGCGCTTTGTGCAATAGTTAAATTTTTTGCTTCACAATCAAAATATTTTTTTGAAGCGTTTTCTATTCCAATGCAGTTGTTGCCAAAATAAATAACATTTAAATAAGCTTCTAAAATTTCATCTTTTGTGTATTGTTTTTCAAGCTTTTTGGTTAAATAGGCTTCTTGAATTTTTCTTTCCAGCGTTTTTGAGTTTGATAAATGAATGTTTTTAACAAGTTGTTGGCTTATTGTTGATGCGCCTTCTTTGGCATATCCACTAAAAATATTTGTGACAAAAGCTTTTAAAATTCTTTTTAAATTTAAACCATTATGTTTATAAAAATTTTTATCCTCAACAGAAATAAAAGCATATTTAACATAATTGGGCAAATCATTTAATTTTGCAATAATTTTTCCACTTGAAAAAGTGCTATCTAAAAGCTTTTCTTCATCATCATAAAATGTTAAATTTGCAGAAAAATTATCTAAAAGATTTTGACCTGAAATTATTTTTTTGTCTAATTTTGAAATGCAAATATAAGAATACACACCAAAACTAGCACAGCTTAGAATAAATATAGCTAAAAATATGAACAAAATCTTAAAAATTTTTTTCATTTTATTTCCTCTATAAATTATATTATGCAATAAATATTGAGGTTTAATTCTAATTTTTGTTGAGTTTTGTAAAAATTTGTAGTATAATGCAAAAAAGGAGTTTTTATGCAAATAGGAAATTATTATATTTTTACGTATGGATGCCAGATGAATGTGCACGAATCAGAAAAACTGGCAGGAATTTTGGAAGAAAGAGGATATGTTCATTGTGAAAAACCAGAAGATGCTGATGTTTTGGTTTATAACACTTGTTGCATTAGGGAAGGAGCTGAACAAAGAGCAGTGGGAAATATTGGAAACGCAAAACCCATAAAGAAAAAGAACCCTAATTTAATTGTTGCTGTTTGTGGATGTATGACACAGCAAAAAAATGTTGCAAACAATCTCAAGAAAAAGTTCCCTTTTATCAACATTGTTTTTGGAGCGAACAATGTTGAGTTTTTTGGAGAATATTTAGATTTGTTTTTAAAACAACGAAAATATCAAAACAAGATATTAGAAGACAAAAATTATCAAAGCAACACAAGAAGCGTGAATATTGTTAGGGATGATAAATATTCAGCATATGTGAACATTACTTATGGTTGCAATAATTTTTGCACATATTGTATTGTGCCTTATGTTAGAGGAAGAGAGATAAGCAGACCAGCAGAAGAAATTTATAAAGAAGTTAAAGATTTAATAGAAATTGGTCATTATAAGATAATCACTCTTTTAGGGCAAAATGTAAATTCTTATGGGAATGATTTAAAAGATAACAAAGTAACATTTCCAAAGCTTTTAGAGCACATTGCAAATTTTGATGGCGATTTTGAAATTAGATTTATGAGCAGTCACCCAAAAGATTTGTCGGATGAACTTATTGATGTTATTGCAAGAAACAAAAAGATAAGCAAAGCAATTCACCTTCCTGTTCAAAGCGGAAGCAACAATGTTTTAAAACTTATGAACAGAAATTATACAAGAGAAAAATATCTTGATATAATTAAAAAAATGAAAGAAAAAATTCCAAATTTATCTTTATCAACAGATATTATTGTTGGTTTTGTTGGTGAAACAGAACAAGATTTTCAAGACACAGTTAACTTAATAAAAGAAGTTAAGTTTTCTAATGCTTATATTTTTATGTATAGCAAACGAAAGGGCACTGTTGCAGAAAAAATGGAAGGGCATTTGCCTTTGGAAGTTAAAAGAGAAAGAATACATAAACTTTTAGAGATACAAAAAGAAATAACAAACAATCATTTTGTTAACTTAATTGGAACAATTCAAGAAAATGTGTTTGTTGAAGATGAAAAACAAACTTTTTATCTAGGAAAAACCCAGTGTGGCAAGGTTGTTAAAATAAAGAAAGATAAACAGCTGGATTCGGGCAGTTTTTATAGTGTTAAAATAACTGATTATTCAGGTGGAAATTTATATGGGGAGGCTTTGTAATGGCAATTTCACCAATGATGGAACATTATTTGCAAATAAAAGAACAAAACAAAGATGCTATAATCTTTTATAGGCTAGGTGATTTTTATGAAATGTTTTTTGAAGATGCAAAACTTGTTTCTTCTTTGTTAGGAATAACATTAACAGGAAGAGATTGTGGGTTAGAAAAACGAGCTCCAATGTGTGGAGTTCCTTTTCATAGCGCCGACACTTATATAGCTAGACTTTTAGAAAATGGTTATAAAGTTGCAATTTGTGAGCAACTATCTGAGCCACAAAAAGGAAAAATGGTTGAAAGAGATGTTGTTAGAATAATAACTCCAGGAACTGTTATGGAAGAAGATATTTTAACAGCAAACAACAACTTTATTGTGTCTGTTTATATGAAATCAACACAAAAAATTGGAGTGTCGTGGCTGGACTTATCAACAGGTGAATTTAATATGGCAACCTATAATGGGGTTAATTCTATGTCACATTTAAATGACCTTTTAATGAGCTTAAAACCAAGTGAAATAATATGTTCATCGCTTGCTTTTTCTGAAAGCGAAAATCTTGCTTGTGTTAAAACAAAATCTGTTCCAAAATTTTATCAATACATTGATTTTTGCTATGAGCTTAAAAATGCAACGCAATCGCTTTTAAATCAATTAAAAATTGGAAGTTTGGCTATTCTTGATTGTGACAAAAAAGAAGAGGGAATATGTGCTTGTGGTGGGCTTTTGGAATATATTTCTCAAACACAAAAAAGAAAGTTAGACCACATAAACAAATTAAATATTCAGCGTGACAACTCATATTTATATATGGACGCTAATGCAAAATTAAATTTAGAGTTAAAAGAAACAATTTTTGAGCGAAAACAACAAGGTTCGCTTTTTTGGGTTTTAAACAAAACTGTAACAACAATGGGGAAAAGGCTTCTTTTAAATTGGCTAGACAAACCTTTAAGAGATGAGAGACTCATAAATGAAAGGCTTGATGCTGTTGAAGAATTGGTAAAAAACAACATAGCAAGAGATGATTTATGTGAAATTTTAAAAACTTTTGCTGATGTTGAAAGGTTGTGTGGTAGGCTCTCTTATGGCTCTATTGGCCCTAGAGGATGTTTAGATATTCAAAAATCGCTTTCAAAACTTCCTCAAATCAAAAATTATACCTCAAAATTTGAAAGTAATTTATTAAAAAGGTGCGATGAAAACATATTTGATTTTTCAAAATTAACAAATATGCTTATTTCTGCTTTTAAAGATGAAGTTCCAGTTTCGGCAAAAGATGGAAACTTTATAAGAGAAGGTTTTAACAAAGAGCTTGATGAGCAATATATGATTATGAAAAATGGAAGGCAGTGGATTGCAAACCTAGAGGCAAAAGAAAAAGAACAAACTGGGATTAAGTTATTAAAAATAAAATATAACAACATTTTGGGTTATTTTTTTGAAGTTCCAATTTCTCAAAAAGATAAAATTCCTTTTAGGTTTGAAAGGAAACAAACACTGGCAAATTGTGAAAGATACACTTCGAAAGATTTAACAGCGCTTGCTGAGTCTGTTGTTAATGCTGAAGAAAACATAACCTTGTTAGAACAAAAAATATTCACACAAATAAAAGATGAAATAAAAAGTCATCTTGAGGATTTACAAAACACAGCAAGGCAAGTTGCTGTTTTGGATGTTTTGATTTCGTTTGCAAATATTGCAATTCAAAATAGATATGTAAAGCCAATAATAAATGATAAAATAAAATATACAAGCATAATAGGGGGCAGGCATCCAGTTGTTGAAAAAATAAGCAAAAATCAAAGATTTATTCCAAATGACACAGTTTTTTCACAAGATTGTCACACAATGATAATAACTGGGCCAAATATGGCAGGAAAAAGCACGTATATGAGGCAAGTGGCACTAATCACTATAATGGCTCATATGGGATGTTTTGTTCCAGCAAACAAGGCTGAAATTGCTATTTGTGACCGTATTTTCACTCGAATTGGTGCAGCAGATAATTTGGGGATGGGGCAAAGCACTTTTATGGTTGAAATGATTGAAGTTGCCACAGTAACTCAAAACGCAACTGAAAAAAGCTTATTAATCTTAGATGAAATTGGAAGAGGAACTTCAACTTATGATGGTTTAAGCATAGCTTGGTCAGTTATAGAATATATAACATCAAAAATAAAAGCCTGCACATTGTTTGCAACTCATTATCATGAAATAACAGCTTTAGAAGGAAGCTTGAAAGGGGCTAAAAACTTTCATATAGCAGTGAAAGAATATGACAACAACATAATTTTTTTACACAACATTTTGCCGGGAAGTTCAAACAGAAGTTTTGGAATAGAAGTTGCAACTTTGGCTGGAATAAACTCTGAAGTTGTTGAAAGAGCTAAAGAAGTTTTACACACACACGAGCAAATGGATTTGAATGGAGCATATCACACAAATGATAATAAAGTGGCTTTAGAAAAAACAAAAGATAATGGAAGCAAAATAATAAACATAATAAAAAACATTGACATTAATGTTTTAACACCGCTTGAAGCCATTGCTAAACTTGCAGAATTAAAAGATAAAATAAAGGAGTAAATATATGTCAAAAATAAATGTTTTAGAGCCAAATGTTTTTAATAAGATTGCTGCAGGTGAAGTTGTTGAAAGGCCTGCATCAATTGTTAAAGAATTGGTTGAAAACAGCATTGATGCAGGGTCAAAAAATATTGATATTTTTATCATCGATGGTGGAATTTCTTATATTCAAGTGACCGATGATGGTTGTGGAATTGAAGCTAGTGAAGTTAAAAAAGCTTTTATGCCACACGCAACAAGCAAAATAGAAAATGCTGATGATTTAGAAAGCATTGGAACACTAGGTTTTAGAGGTGAGGCGTTAGCTTCAATTGGTTCAGTTGCTCAAGTTTCATTAACAACAAGAACAAAAGATGAAAGCATTGCTTCATACCTAGAGGTTGATGGTGGAATTTTTTCTGAAGTAAAGCAAATAGGCTCACCAGTTGGCACTGAAGTTAGAGTTAAAAACATATTTTATAACATACCTGTTAGGCGTAAATTTTTAAAAAAGCCAAAGCAAGAAGAAAATGCCATAAGCGAAATTGTTGCAAGGCTAATCTTAGCAAATCCCAACATTTCTTTCACTTATTCAGCTGATGACAAAGTTGTTTATCAAAGTTCGGGCAAAGGCAAAGAAGATGCTCTATATAGCGTGTATGGTTCAAATATATTAAAAAATGTTATTCCAATTTCAGTGGAAGATGATGACATTGAGGTCTCTGGGTTTGTGAGCAAGCCAACATATTCAAAGCCAAATTCAACATATCAAACAGTGATAGTTAATGGCAGATATGTTAGTTGCAAGCTTATAAGCACGGCTGTTATGAGAGTGTATGAGGATTATATGATGACAAGGGCATATCCGTTTTTTGTCATTTATATAAATTTGCCAAACACAGACATTGATGTTAATGTTCATCCAAACAAGCTTGACATAAAATTTTTAGATTCTCAAAGAGTTTTTGCTTTAATAAATCATATTATTGACAACACTTTGATGGATTTTCGAAATAGTAGAGAAGCTGCTCAAGAACAGCTTTTAAGAGAGCAAGCAGAAAACATAATGTTTGATTATAATTCATCAAATATGGTTATTAACAACAATTTAAAAACATCTGACAACATAATATTTAAAGAACCAACACAAGAAGCTTTCATAAATCAGTCGAGTGAAGATAGTAAGCTAAGTGAAATTGTTATACAAACCACAAATAATGAAAATTTTGATAGCAAACTTGTTTATAATCAAAAAGATATGTCTGTTCCTGAACCAATACTTCAGCAAAAAACATTGTTTGAGGGATTATCAAAAAATTTTGATATGATGACGGTGAAAGTTGTTGGAAAAATATTTAATACTTTTATAATAATTGAAATAGAAGATAGAGTTTTTTTAATAGACCAACACGCAGCGCATGAAAGAGTTTTGTATGATGAACTTATGGAAGTTGTTAAAGATAGAGAATTAAAAATTCAACCACTTCTACTTCCATATATTTTAGAAACAAACAACCTAGAGCATCAGTTTATTATTGATAATTTAGAAACTTTTATAAGGCTCGGTTTTGATATTGATGAGTTTGGAAGTGATAGCTTTAAGGTTTCTGGAGTTCCATACAATTTGCCAAACCTAGAAATTGGAGTGTTTTTTAATGATATATTAAGAGATATAAACACAATTCTATCGCTTAAAAATGAAGATTTGGTTGCTGAATATTTTGCTCAAAAAGCTTGCAAACACGCAGTTAAAGGCGGAGATGATTTAAAGACATCAGAAATAATAAATTTGTTAGAGCAAATTGCAAGAGACGAACCACAGCTTCAATGCCCACATGGAAGACCTTTTGTTGTTGAAATTAAAAAATATGATATAGACAAATGGTTTAAAAGGATTGTGTGATGAAACAAAAATTATTGCTTATTGGTGGAAGCACCGCTGTTGGAAAAAGCAAATTTGCCTTAGAGCTTTCAAAGAGTTTAAAAATTTGTTTAATTTCTGCTGATTCTATTCAAGTTTATAGAAACCTTGACATAGGCACATCAAAGCCAACAGATGCAGAAAAAGCGCAGTGTGAGCACTATTTAATTGATATAATTAAGCCAACACAAACTTTTAATGCTTTTGATTTTTTTAATGAAGCAAGAAAGTGTATAGAAGAGATATTAAAAAAAGGCTATCTTCCGGTTGTTGTTGGAGGAACAGGGCTTTATATGGAATCACTTTTGTATGCTTATTCATTCAAAAAAGAAAAAGAAAACAACAGTAGTGTTTATGATTATAAATTATATATTTTAAATCAAGATAGAGAAAAATTATATAAAAGAATAAATGATAGAGTTGATTTAATGATAAAAAATGGGCTTGTTGATGAAGTTAAAAAACTAAAAGAACTTGGTTTAAATGAACATAGTCAAAGTATGCAAGCAATTGGCTATAAAGAAATGTTAAAATATTTAAATAATGAAATTTCACTTGATGAGGCAATCGAAAAAATCAAACAAGGAACACGAAATTATGCCAAAAGGCAAATAACTTGGTTTAAACATATGAACGGCAAATGGATTGATGTTGATAATGAGTGGGATTTGGCTTTAAAAGAGATAATAGATTATTATAGCGAATATAAGATTTAAAGAAGTTTTATAAATCAAATTCAGATAAATTAAACTCTACAATAAAAACAATAAAAAAGAAGCAAAAATTTGCTTCTTTTTTATAAATTTCTAATCAAACCAACAACTTTTCCAATAATTGAAACTTCATCAAAAATCATAGGTTCCATTGTTGAATTTTCAGGTTGAAGTCTAAAATGACCATTTTCTTTAAAAAATCTTTTTATAGTTGCTGAATCATCAATTAGGGCAGCAACAATATCGCCATTGTTTGCTGTGTCTTGCCTTTTTATAACAACTTTGTCACCATCCATAATTCCAGCTTCAATCATACTTTCACCCTGAACAGTTAACATAAAAAGGTCATCTCCTTTAAAAAGACCTGTTGGCATATAAAAAACTTCTTCACAATTTTCAACAGCCAAAATAGGTGAGCCGGCAGTAATGTTTCCTAAAATTGGAATAGGTTTATATGAACTTATTATTTCAAGCATTTGATTTTGTTTTTCATTTTGTTTGTTTTCTTTTAAATCCAAAATTTCAATAGCTCGATTTTTTGAGGCTCCCCTTCTTATTTTTCCTTGTTTTTCAAGATGATTTAAATAATAGGTGATTGTTGAAGTTGAATTGATTTTTAATTCTTCGCACATTTCTCTAACAGAAGGGCAGAATCCGTTTTTGTTTTTATAGTCAATCAAAAACTCAAACAAATTGTTTAACTTAATTTCCATAGATTTTTTCATATTTTTAACACCTCTTTCACAAAGGATTATAACACATTAAAAATCAAAAGTCAAACATTTGTTCGAAAAATTTTAAAATTATTTTCTAAGTTTAACTTTTGTTGCTGCCATACGCTTTATGTCATCACTCATAGCAGCATAATGCTTTTTGGTGGTGTTTATGTCTTTATGACCCAAAACATCTGCAACAACATAAATATCATTTGTTTCTTTATAAAGATTTGTGCCATAAGTGCTTCTTAGTTTGTGTGGAGTGATATGTTTTAGGGGAGTTGCCACTTTGCTATATTTTTTAACTAAATTTTGCACAGCTCTAGGAGAAATTCTTTTTTTCTGTAAAGACAAAAACAAAGCTTTTTCTGTTTCTGGAACGCCTTTTATTTCTTTTCTAAAATCCATATATTCTTTTAAAGTTTTTGCCACTTCATCAGAAAAATATAAAACTGCTTGATTTCCACCTTTTCGAGTTATCTTAAAACCATTAACATTAAAATCGATATCATCAATATCAAGACCAATTAACTCGCTAATACGAATTCCAGTTCCTAAAAATAAACTTACCATTGCAAAATCTCTTAAATTGGTGTGTCTGTGAAAAGCTTGTTCTGTTGGTGTTAGGGCATAGCCGGTTTCAACTTGATCTAACAAATCGTGCATTTCATTGTTTTCTAACCTTATTATGTTTTTTTGATGAATTTTTGGCAAATCAATTTTGACAGTAATATTTGAATTTAGCTTTTCTTTTTTGAAAAAGTATTTAAAAAAAGTTCTAATTGTGCATAGTTTTCTTGCCTTTGCTTCTTCATTGTTTCTGTATGTTTTTCCTTTATAGGTGTAGATATTAAGATAATTCATAAACAATTCAACATCTGTGGCTGACACTTCATTTAAATCCATTAAGCTAAATTGTTTTGTGGATTTTCCTGCAAATTTATCAACTTCTTTTGTTAAAAAATCAAAAAATATGCGCAAGTCATAGGCATAATTTATTCTAGTTAAAGGTGTTGTTTGATTTTCAATTCCTAAAAAAAATTCGCTACAAAAGTAGGGTAGGTCCTTTTGCAATTCTCTAAGTTTTAAAGTTGCTTTATCTTTTCGATTTATATAATATTTATCTGACATTTTTTCACCTCTAATTGTATTATATCAAAAAAAAATATATTTGTCTAATGTTTTACGCATAGTTTAGGAGCGATTTTTTTAAAAAGCTTGAAATTAGCTTCCAGTTTATAAAAATAAAAAGCTTATATTTAATTACAAAATACATAAACAAATAATGACAGAGTCAAATATGGTTCATAATATTAATTATTATAAAGAGAATAATAAAATAAGATAAAAATTTTATTAAAACAATAATATGAACATTAAAAAATTTTAAAAACAATTAAGATATAGATTTTATTTAATTTAATTGTAAAGTAGTTTTTAATATAACCCAAAATCAGGAAATTATATAATTTAAATTTTTTATTTAAAAAAACTTAAATCAAGCCAAAATTAACAAAATATCAATGAAGGACTATTCATTTAATTTTAAGTTTTGGCTCTCAATTAAGATTAGAAAAGGGTATTTTTAAAGAAAAAGTTGTTTTTATAAAAAGAGGATTATTTTTTAAATGAAAATAGTAATTTTTGTAAAAGATTTTATAAAATATAAAAAATAAAATTGTTGACAAAAGCTATTTAAAATTTAGTAAAAAGTTTTTATATTTAATTTATAGATGTAAAAAATTTGAAAATTTATAAACTTTAGGAATTCTAAAAGATTTAAAAAAGATTTATATTAATAAAATAAATTTAAAAAAGTTTTAAATGGTCAAAACATAAACAAAAGCTATAAAGTTTTAAAATTTTAAAAGTTTTATAAAAAATGTGATTTTTGAAGTAAAAGGCTATTTCTGCGTGTTTATAGCACTTACTATGCGTAAAACTTGTATTTTACGCATAATTAAATCTGTGCACTCTACTCTAATTTTCTATAAATAACTCATAATTTCCTCTAAAATTACATTGTTCAAACACCCTAATTTCACCTCTAATAAGTTTGTAAAAAATAAAAAATAAGCAAATTTATTACTTATTTTTATAATTATTTTTCTATCTAAATTTAAAACTTTTGCCCTATTTTTATTATAGGTGCTCTATTTAAAAGTGACTTAATTATCTTTCTTTTTTCCTTTTAAATTCTTATTGATATTTATTTAAATTTAAACATAAAAACAACACACCTTCAAAAGTTCACATAACATATAAAGATATCTTTGCTTATATTTTGTTTAATAAGCAAAAGCTAAGATTTGAAACAACAAATAAGTTTTAATTTTAAACTTATTACAAAAATTAAACATTATTTATCCTCTTTTTTATTGCTTATAGACTAACGAGCAAAGTTTTATTATGTGTTGAGCTTCACTAGAACAATGTTTGATACTCTATTTTTGGCTATTAAACTGCTTGTTTATTTATAAATATAAAAGCTTACATTAAAAGTCAATTACTTTTATTATTTATTTGTTTAAAATAAAGTTTTAGATTATAAAGCCCCTCTAATCTTAATTGAGAGCCAAAACTTAAAAAACTAATGAAGAGAAATTTTGTGCTTTATAGAATCGCCTATCGCTAAGTTTAATATTAACTCAAAGCATTCTTTTCTTAAAATCTCGCTTTGCTTAAATTCTTTCTCATTTTTTAGAGTTTATCTATACAAATTTAATAAATAATCATTTTTCTTTAACAAAGCTCGCCTTTGTTTGCAATCTTTTAAGATGCTTGAAACAAGTTTCCAAAAATTTTTAGAGTGATTAAATTCAACGATATGGCTTAATTCGTGAACAACAACATAATCTATTAACTCAGGGCTAAGCATAACAAGTCTCCAATTAAGCTTTAGGTCTGCTGTTTTACTGCAACTCCCCCATATTCTTTTGCTATTACAAATTTTTAGTGATTTTGAAGTTAAATTCATTTGATAACTAAAATGTTCCACCCTATCTTTAAAAAGAGATTCTGCTTTTGTTATCATAAATTTTGTTATAAGTCGTTTTATTTTTGGTTCTAAATTTTCATATTTTTTTGGTATTATAAAATTGTTTTCAATGTGCTCAAATTTTGCTTTTTCCTGAAAAATTATATTTTGTTTAACTCCTAAAAACAAAACTTTATTATAAGATAATATTTCACTATTTTGCTCTTTGTTTTTTAGTATTTTTTGTTTATATTTTTCAATCCAATCCATGCGTTCATTTATTGCTTTTTCTATAATTTTTTCAGAGCATTTTAATGGAGCCCTAACAACAATTTCTCCTTCAGATGTGATTTGAATTGCTATTGAACGCCTTTTTGACCTTATTACGTTTGCTTCAATCATTTTTTATTCCTCTTATTTAAATTATATAAAATTTTTATATATTTTTCAAATAATTTTGATTATAATTTAATACATTTTACCCTACTTTATTTGTTTTTTGAGTTTGTTTTTAACAGAAACCTACTTTTTGTGTTGGAGATTTTGTTAAGTTTTTAAAAAAATCGCTCCTAAACTATGCGTAAAATACTTTTAATTATTTACAAAAAATAAATCTCCTACTCTACTTTTTAAATTTATTTGACTTTGTTTTTGTTTTTATAATATAATTATCTAAAATGGGGGGTTTTTATGCCAGTTGATTTAAATTCACTTATCTTAAACACCATAAAAAATGATAGTAAATATGGTTTGGAAATAATTGAAGAAATAAAAGATAAAACAAATGGAGAAATTGTTTTAAAGCAACCTAGTTTGTATGGAGCTCTCCGAAGATTGGAAGCTAGAGGTCTTGTTACATCTTTTTGGAAAGATAGTGATTTAGGAGGAAAAAGACATTATTATAAGGCAACTGAACAAGGCTTAAACGAATTAGAAAATAATATAAAAACAAAAGATGCATCAATTTCCTATTTATCAAACAATAATGAATCACAAGAATACGCATTCTCCCCTATAAAAACAAATTCAATAAACACTGTTAAAAATGTTGATGAAGACGATGATGATTTTGAACCATTAACCGCTTTTGGCTCAAAACCAAGCAGTGAAACAAAAAAAGATTCTAATTCAATAAAATCCCCTGACTCATCATATCTTGAAGATTTGGAAAAACTTTTTGGAAATAGCACGAACACCAAAAAATCAAATAAAGAAATTGAATCAAACAAAATTAATAGCTATTCATCATTAAATCAAGATTCAAGTTTTGAACTGCTTGAAAAGATTTCTGAAAGATATAACAAAAAACATAAAGTTATAAAAGATGAGCCCTCAGCTGAAGTTTCTTCGCCTGTTGAGAAGAAAAAGAAAGAATTAGTTTCTATAAATCGTGAAGAAGAAGTGAAAACTTATCTTTATATAAACAAAATAAACTTAGTTAGCGGAATATGTTTATTTGTTATAAATCTAGCCATTTTATTAACTGTTTTTATATTTTATTATGTAAAAAATTGGATGAATTTAGAAAAATATATTATTTTAGGTTCCACTCTGTTTTTGTCTGTTGTTATCACTTTAATAAATATAATAACTTACTACAAATTCCCAAGCAAAAAAATTAGTTATAAATATAATTGGTTTAAAAGTTTTATTGCAAGATTTTTTATAACTTTGCTATTATTTGTGGCTATTGTTGCAATAAATTTATTGGTTGGAATGGAAAATTTAAATCAACTAACAAATATGGTATACTTTATTAGATGGTTTGTTCCTAGTGTTATTGTTTTAAATATTTTGCTTAGATGGATTGTAAATTTGTTTTTATCTTCATTTAGCTATTTTCAAATAGAAAAAACGAAAAAATCAAAAAAAGAGCGTCGTTAAAAAATTACGCTCTTTTATTTTTTTGTGTTATAAATTGTATGAAAAAAACAATTGAGATTGCCACAGCCCTAAAGGGCTTCGCAATGACAAGGCAAGATGTGAGAACATCAGACAGTGTTTTTGTTGAAAACATAACAATGCTAGCTTGATGTTTTGTTGTCTTCTTTAAACTTCTTTTAAAAGCACCAAACAAGTGAGTTTGCCACACTTCGTTCGCAATGCCTTGAGGCGAAAGCCGAAAGCTTGGCGCTCTATTGCCCGCTTTGAATCTCTTTTAAAAGCACCAAACAAGTGAGTTTGCCACGCAAGGCAAATCCTTGCTCGCAATGACTTAAATCAATAGATAAAAGTTGCACTGCTCACTTTGAATCTCTTTTTAAAGCACTGAACAAAAAGGAATGTCATTCTGAGGAAGCAAGAATTACTGACAAAAAAGCTTTTATTCAAAAATCATACTTTTCATAACATCACCTATTTTTTACATCATTTTCACTATTTGTGTTATCTTGTTTTGGCTGTAATTCTTTTTTTGAATTATCTTGACTGATTCCATCTGCCTTATTTATGGTTTTTGTTTCTTTTTTCTTTGAAAATTTGCTTGAAAAATTGATGACAAACTGCTCTATTTTGTTTTGATATTTATAACTTAAAACAAACAATGCTATCATCAAAACAATAAGTGTTCCCCAAACAATAAGTCCCCAACCTGAATAAGGAATTATTGTCCCGCCCCCTAAATAACAAGTTGGAATTATTGCTAATGGTCTTGCTATTAACATTGTTATAAAAAAGAATTTAAAACTCATTTTTGTCATCCCAGCAACCAAGCACAATATATCATCAGGAAAGAATGGAAACACTTGCATCAAGAAAAATACATATTTGCCTTTTTCATATAAAAGTTTTGAATATTTTTCACAAGCTTCTTTTCCTATCATCCACCCCACAACTTTTTCACCTAAAAGCCTCCCTATAAAAAATGAGACAATTGAGGCAAGAAGTATTGCAACCAAACTTGAAATCATTGCCACTGTTGGACCAAAAATCATTGAACCAGCAATTGTTGTTATCATAGCTGGAATTGGAATAAAAGTTGCTTGAGCAAATTGAATTAACATAAACACAACAATTCCCCATGCACCTGTGCTTTTTATAAAATTTTGCATTGATTCAACAGAAGAAAAAATCTGTTCATACCCTAAAAACACAACAATTTGATATATCCAAGTTATTATGGTTATAATCACCAGTGTTATAAAGATAGTTCTAAACCACTCTCTGTTTTCAATAGAAAACAAAATAAACATAACAATAATCAAAACCAAATTAGATAGTATTAGTGTTATATTTAACCATTTTGTTATATTTGAAAGCTTTGTGTAAACCAGCATATTTAAAATAACAAAAACAACTGACAATATTAACAACGTTATATCTGATTTGTTTTGTGAACTTTTTTTCATATTCTATAAAAAAACCTATAGTTTTTAAATCTCCTGTCTTTATCTTATAATATTTATAGATTTTTGTCAAACGATTTACTTTATCGAAAAAATATTATATAATACATTTATATTAAGAAATAGGAGAAATTATGAGTTCAGAAACTGCTTCTGCTTCTAACAAAGTTTTAGAAGTTAAAAGTATAACAAAAGTTTATAAAAAAAGAACTGTTCTAAACAATATAAATTTTGATATTTATGCTGGAGAAATCTTTGGATTTTTAGGCCCTAATGGCGCAGGGAAAACAACAATGATAAGAATAATTTGTGGCATGACTTCCCCATCATCTGGAGAGGTTTTTATTTGTGGAAATTCAGTTCAAAAAAGCTTTCAAAAAGCTGTTGTAAATTTAGGTGCTATGATTGAAAATTGTCAAGCTTATCCATATATGACTGGTTACCAAAATTTGATGTATTTTGCAAGTCTGCACGGAAAGGTTGACCATTTAAGGATTGATGAAGTTGTTGAAATGGTTGGTATGACACACAGAATTCACGATAAGTTAAAAACATATTCTTATGGTATGAGGCAAAGGATAGCTTTAGCTCAAGCACTTCTCCATAAGCCTAGATTGCTTGTTTTGGATGAACCAACAAACGGATTGGACGCAAATGGTGTTATTGAACTTAGAAAAACTTTAAAAATTTTGGCTGCAAAAGAAAATATTGCAATTATGGTTAGCAGTCATATTTTAACTGAAATGGAACTGTTGTGTGACTCATATGCTATTATTGATAACGGAAGAATATTAGAACTAAAATCTAAAAACAATCCTTCAACAGCTTCAAGCAAACAATTATCAATAAGCGTTAACTATCCTAATTATGCTTGTAAGATTATTCATGAAGAATTTAACCTATCACCAGAAATTGCGGGCAACTGCGTGATTATTCCTTTTGACCAAAATTTATATAAAAAGATAGTTAAAGTTTTGCAACAAAAAAATATTGCAGTGTTTGGTGCAAGAGTTGAATCAAAATCTCTGGAAGAATTATACTTAAATATTTTAAAAAATAATAGGAAGTAATTTTATGAATTTTTTTAGATTGTTAAAAGGTGAATTAAACAAAATATTGATGCGTCCAATATTATACATAATAACAGGACTTGTTATCGTTAGTATAATATTTTCTTATTTTCAATTCAACCCACAAGAGAGAACAAATAATGACAGATATTTTAGTGCTTATGAAAACTGTGAAACCGTTTCAGCACTATACAGCACTTTTAATGACAGCTCAAATTCTTATGGCAAAACTAAGGCTGATGAAGAAGTTAATATCGCTAAAGAAAATTTTGCACTAGCTCAAAGCTATAATGGGCAAATTGAGCCAGGCTCAAAAACAATAACTGAATATTTTAATTATTTAATTGGTTATCATCAACAAACAAGTCCTGAGCCAACTAGCACTTTAACCGCTTATAATCAATATTTAAACGAACAAAATTGGAGCAAAAATGTTGTAAATGACCAAGCTTCTGATTCTGAAATAAAAGCCCTTATAAATTTGGTTGGAGAAATTGAAAACAGCGGTATATCTTACTCTATCCCTGATAATTATAAAGACAACAACTTAACTGCATTAAACACTTTTGTTTCAGATTTGGTTAAAAATCACAAAATTTTAATACCAGCCAAAAATTATAATAATTTATTGAATATTTTTGAACAAGTTGAAAAAGAAATTATTTTAAATTCAAGAACAAATTTCAAAAATTTATCAAGTCACCAAACGCACAACAAAATTAGAGAGTTTTTAAAAAGTTTGAATATAATTCAAAATCTTCAAAGCTTTTCAGACAACATAAAACTTAAAACATTTTCAGAAAAAAGCGTTAACAAAATTTCAGCAAACATCACAAAAGCTGAAAGCTATTTAACAGGATTAAATGATGAAATTGTTGATTTAAAAAATAATGGTTCAGGACAAGATTTCGACAAAATGCAAGAGCTTTGCGTTAGGTATTATCTTGTGGCAAACAATATAAATAGCTATGTTAACAACATTTCTTTATATGAACCTATTTTAAATTTGTCAGATAAAGAAATTAGCAATTTATATGGATATAGCACAAACCCATCTGATTTAAGTGACAACTCTATGTTAAATGTTTATAACATTAAAGAAACACTTTCAAAACAAGAATATTTAATAAACCACAATTCTGTAAGTTCAGATTATGCAAATGTGTTTAACACCTCACAAGCTTCAAATCAAGATGTTAACGCATTTGATTTGGTTCACTTTGGACTTCAAATCACAAGCATTATAATTATTATCTTTAGTGTTGTTTTGGCTGCTGGAATGGTTGCTGGAGAACACTCTCAAGGCACGTTGAAACTTTTGATGATAAGGCCTTATTCAAGAAGTAAGGTGTTAACCAGCAAACTTCTTGCAACTTTGATATTTGCCTCAATCTTTGTAATCTTTTCAGCTTTAATTTTATTTATAATAGGTTGGGCTTTATATGGCGTTAATTTCACCCCTGTTTTGGCTGTTTTTAATGGAACTGGAGCTTTTGTTATCTCACCTGTTTTGTTGCTTTTAATTGATATTTTAAGCATTCTAATTAAAACAACAATGTTTATAGCCATTTCTTTGGCGATTTCTGCCATTTTTAGGAACAATGTTGGTGCTGTTAGTATTTCTATCATCTTATACTTTTTAATAACTATTTTGGGCATAATTTTCGCCAATTCTTTATGGTATGGATTTTTACCACTAAGCAATCTAGATTTGTTTAAGTTCTTTGGTGGTTCATTTATTGGAAATAGCAACACAAACTTCTTAACAGCAATGTTCTCATCAAATGTGTTCCATGATGTTGGTTTTTATTATAGCTTGGGTGCAACTCTTATTTCTATGGCTTTAATAATAACTTTGGCTTATTTAATATTTAAAATAAGAGAAATAAAATAAATTTTATAGCTTTAAAAGTTTATGAAAAAGAATATTATTTTTTTGAAATAATATTCTTTTTTAATTTAACCATTTGTTAATTTTTTTGACACCACTTTTGACACCACCGCTTTTGACACCACTTTTGACACCATTTTTTGAGTCAAAATAATAAAAAACGGAGTTTTTGAAAATTTTTCAAAAACCCCGAAAACCCTTTATTTATGGGCATTTACTCTGGCAGGGGAGCAGAGAATCGAACTCTGACCAATGGTTTTGGAGACCACTACTCTACCATTAAGCCACTCCCCTATATTTTTTTATTATATAAAAATTTAAGAAAATAGTCAATAGAATAACAAAAGTTGTTGCAAAAAATTTTTAAAATTATTATAATATAAATAAACTTATGGAGTTATTGTATGAAAAATGTTGAAATTTACACAGACGGCGCATGCAGTTATAACCCTGGCCCTGGGGGTTGGGGAGTTGTTTTGATTTATAAAGGAATTGAAAAAAGATTAAGCGGTTTTGAAGACAACACAACAAACAACCGAATGGAACTTTTGGCTGTTATTAAAGCTTTGGAAGAACTAAAAGAAAAATGTAATGTTTCACTTTATAGTGACTCCGCCTATGTTGTGAATGCTTTTTTAGAAAATTGGATTGAAGATTGGATTTTAAAAGATTGGAAAACAGCAAACAAAAAAGAAGTTAAAAATGTTGACTTATGGAAAAAACTTTATGACTTAACAAAAAAACATAAAATAACTTGGTTTAAAGTTAAAGGACACGCAGACAACAAATATAACAATATTTGCGACAGCCTAGCTCGAGGAGAAGTTGAAAAATTCGAAAATCAAAATAAAGGGGAATAAAAAATATGTATAAAAATCTATCAAAACAAAGATTTATTTTAATAATTTGTATTGCCCTATTTTTAATTGTTATTGTTTTTGCTCAATTTATTGTTTTGAGTGTTTTAAAAACAAAAGAATTATCATTAAATTCTAAATTAGATAAAATCCAAGATGAAGTGAGTGCTTCTCCTCAAAATCCAAATGAAGAAAACATTGAAGATGCCTTAAGAAATGATGGCTTTGTTTATGATGATGAAAAAATTGTTGTTGGAGAATAAAATATTAAAAATTATATGATAAAATAAATTTTTATTTATATATTTTAAATTTAATATAAAAAACAAAAAAGTTTATTCCATTATTATACTTAATAAAACTTTAATTAAAAAGGAGTTAAAAATGTTTCCAAATTTTTTTAATAAAAACAGAAAACAACTTTTTCTATTTGATATGGATGGTGTGCTAGCTGAGCATATTCCTAATGAAGATGTAAAAGCAAGAAATAATGAACAAAACCTTTATGCAAACAAAAGACCGATAAAAAGTATTATAAAAATTGTAAAAGAATTTTCAAATCAAAAAAATGTTACCATTGGTATTTTGAGTAGTTGTAATTATCAAAATCAATACGAACAAAAACTTGAGTGGCTTAAAAAGAATGTTCCTTTTGTGAATTTAAAATATGTTTTTATTATTATATGGACAGATGAACTTGCTAAGGGCTCACAAGAACAAAAAGGTGCTGAAAAAGCAAAGATTATTTTAAATTTAACAGAATCAAAAATTTTTGATGATATTTTTCTAATTGAAGATAGACATGAATTCATAAAATCTGTTAACAAGCTTATACCAAACTGTGCTCATCACTTGAGTGAAATTTTAGACTAAATTTAAATATAAAAAATGTATCACAAATTGATACATTTTTTATTTTATTTGGCATATTCAACATTTCTTATTTCTCTTATAACATGAACTTTTATTTGTCCTGGATACTCCATTTCTTCTTCAATCTTCTTTGCTATATCTTTTGCTAAAAATGCTGCTTTTGCGTCATCAATTTCTTCTGGCTTAACCATAATTCTAATTTCACGACCTGCTTGAATTGCATAAGCTTTTTCAACACCATCAAACGAATTTGAAATTTCTTCAAGCTTTTTAACACGCTTTATATAGCTTTCTAATGTTTCTCTTCTTGCTCCAATTCTGCTTGATGAAATCACATCAGCAGCTTGAACAAGCACTGCTTCTATGCAAGAAAATTCAACATCTCCGTGATGAGCCTCAATACAATTTATAACTTTTTCATTTTCTTTATATTTTTTAGCTAGTTCCACACCAATTGAAACATGTGTTCCTTCAACCTCGTGGTCAATTGATTTTCCAATATCATGCAAAAGTCCGCCTCGTTTTGCAATTTCAGCATCAACTCCCAATTCTTCAGCCATCATTCTTGCCATAAAAGATACTTCTAAGCTATGTTTTAACATATTTTGCCCATAACTTGTTCTATATTTCATTCTTCCCAAAAGTTTTATAAGTTCTGGATGAAGATTGTGAACCCCAGCTTCTAACACCGCTTGCTCTCCAACCTCCTTCATTTCTTGCTCTATATCTCTTGTAACTTTTGCAACTGTTTCTTCAATTCTTCCTGGGTGAATTCTGCCATCTTGCATAAGTTTTTGAATTGAAATTTTGGCAATTTCTCTTCTAACTGGGTCAAAACCAGATAAAACTATTGCTTCTGGTGTGTCATCAATAATTAAATCTATTCCTGTTGCTTGTTCTATGGCCTTTATGTTTCTTCCTTCCCTTCCTATAAGTCTTCCTTTCATTTCGTCATTTGGAAGCAAAACTGTGGTTGCCGTGCTCTCACTTGTGATGTCTGCAGCATATTTTTGAATAGCCAGTGACACAATTTCATTTGCCTTTTTCTCAGCATTTTCTTTTGTTTCTTGTTCAATATTTTTAAGAGTTATGAAAGCTTCGTTTCTAGCGTCATCCTCCAATTTTTTCTTTAATTCTTGTTTAGCCTCTTCTTTGCTGAGCCCTGAAACTTTTTCTAATTCTTTTATGATTGAACCTTTCACGTTTTCTAACTCTAAAACTTTTTCATCCAAAGCCTTTTCTTTGTTTTTTAACTCTTCAAATTGTTTTTCTAAATTTTCTGCTTTTTTATCAATAGTTTGTTCTTTGTTGTTTATAAACTCTTCTCTTTGAAGATATCTGTCATTTAATTTTTCTAATTCAACTCTTCTAGTGTTTAGTTCGTTTTCAACTTCTGTTTTAATGTTTAAAGCTTTTTCTTGAGCTGTTAATTTTGCTTCTTTTATTATATTTTTTGCTTCTAATTCTGCGTTATCTAAAATAGATTTAGCATTTTGTTTGGATTTTTCAAAATTTTTACCTTTAAAAAATTTAACAGCAAAAAAAGCGATAACAATGCCCACAATTAACGCTGCTGCAATAGATAAAACAAAAGTGACTGTCCCAACACTACCAAGCATATAAGCATTGATACAGTTCATTATCTATTTCCCCTTTTTATTATTATATAAAATGTAAAGTTTAATTTATTTTATACAACTTAATTTTAATTTAATTTTTTTTATAAGTCAAGTGAAAACAAAAAATAAATGCCGTAAGCTTTATTTTTGCTAAGCATTTATTTTTTATATAACTGGTTTGTTTTTAGATAATTCTCTAATTTTTGCGTCTAATTCTTCGCATAATTCTGGATGCTCAACCAAGTATTGTTTTGCATTTTCTTTTCCTTGACCAATCTTTTCTCCATTATAAGCAAACCACGCACCACTTTTTTGAATAATATCATATTCTGTTGCCAAATCAATCAAACAGCCTTCTTTTGAAATCCCTTTGCCATAAATTATATCAAACTCAGCAGTTTTAAATGGTGGTGCAAGTTTGTTTTTAACAACCTTAACTTTTGTTCTGCTCCCTATTGCTTCGGTTCCCTCTTTTATGGTGTCACTTTTTCTTACATCAAGCCTAATGCTAGAATAAAATTTTAAGGCCTTTCCTCCTGTTGTTGTTTCAGGGTTTCCAAACATAACACCAACCTTTTCTCTAAGTTGATTTATAAAAACAACACAAGTGTGAGATTTGTTGATTATTGCCGTTAATTTTCTCATTGCTTGACTCATAAGTCTTGCAAGTAAACCAACGTGAGAATCGCCCATTTCTCCGTCAATTTCAGCCTTTGGAGTTAATGCCGCAACTGAGTCAACAATAACCAAATCAACACCACCACTTCTAACCAAACTTTCAACAATATCCAAAGCTTGCTCACCATTGTCTGGTTGAGAAATAAATAAATCATTTATGTTAACTCCCAGCTTTTGAGCGTAAACTGGGTCTAATGCGTGTTCTGCATCAATAAAAGCTGCAACACAACCCCTTTTTTGAGCTTCAGCACAAATGTGAAGAGCCACTGTTGTTTTTCCTGAACTTTCTGGACCATAAATTTCCACAATTCTTCCTCGTGGCACTCCGCCAATGCCTAATGCCAAATCCAAAGTTAAACAGCCTGTTGAAAAAACATCTATATTTTCTTGAACTGTGTCACCAAGTCTCATTATTGAACCTTTTCCAAATTGTTTTTCTATTTGTGCTATTGTTTGTTCCAATACTTTTGCTCTGTCTTGATCATTCATAATAAAAACCTCTCTTTATGTTCATTTGTTCTAATTTTAGCATACTATATCAAAAAAGTCCAGTGTTTTTCTTTAATTTTTTTAATAATTTAAAAATTGTTGTTTTAAAAAGCACATTATCAACAAAATTCTTTGAATGATTAAATGAATATTTATAAAGATGTATTGCCTCATTATCTCCTATTGCAATGCACGCTTTGTTTATATCTCCAGCTATAACAACACAAACATCGCTATTGTTGTTTTTTAGCATTGCAACCGCAGTTTCATAAATAAATTCATCAGTATTGTTGCCAAGTTTTAAACAATCAGAATTTAAATTTAAAAATTTATTTATATCTTCTTTCTTAGAAACATTATAAAAGCTTAGAACTTTTTGACTGTAATCAGCCATACTTTCTTTTAAGAACTGTTCAAAAACACCATCTGTTAAAAAATCACAAAAACTTAATTTAACATTTCGAATTGTTGTTATTTCACTCAATTTTTCAACCAAGGTTTGTTTTGTGTCACTATAAATATATTTATCTAAAATTTCATAAATTTTTTGTATATAAGAATTAAATTCTTTATCTAAACTGTCAGCAAGTATCACTATTTCACAATCCAAAAATTCAGACACAACAATAAAATCAACCCCCAAAGGCCGATTTATAGCCCTCATTGCTTTTTGAACTTCACTTTCATCTAGGCCACAAGTTTTTATAAATGTTAAGTTTTTGTTTTTGACAAAAGTTTTGTATAAAATTTTATCATCAAAATTTTCTAAAAATGATAAACTGCTCAAATCAAACAAAAAACAATATTTGTTATCTTTTTCGTTTATCCAATATTTTCCATACTCAAAATTTTGACTTTCCACAAAATAAAATTCATCAATTTTGTTTAAAAGCATGTTTGCGTTAGATAAATTTAAATCAAAACAAACAACACTGCAATTTGTTAATAAATGAGCTATATTTTCATTTAATTCTTCAAAATTTTTAAGTGTTGTTGTTTGAGTTATTTCAACTCCATTTTCTGCAAACTTATGAGTTAAAAATCGTTCAATTTTTAAATTAAAATCGATTTCTGTTTCTTGTGTTTTTAACGCAATTAAATTAGTTTTCATCTTTTATGTTCTTTTCTTCTTTATTTTGTTTTTCTTTGTTTTCAGAATCAGAAAAAATTAAGTTTTTGCTTTTTTTAAAATAATCAAAAGCAGAATAAATTGTAACAATTGTGGCTAATGCCAAAACAATGAGAGACAAAATTAATAAAATCTCATTAAATAAATTCCAAAATTCTCCTGAAAATTGTTTTGTTCCAGCAAGAACAATAAACATAGGAATGTGTATGTCGTGAAGAAGAGCTTTTAACTTCCCAGATTTTGCCGCAGGGATTACAACCCCTTTGCTGCCGGCAATTTGCCTAATACCGTCAATCATAAAATCTCTAAACAAAAGTATTGCAAAAGCAATTATTCCATAAGGTGAAGGAATAACCCCATACGCCACAATCAAAGCAAAACCAATGCTATATAAAAGTTTGTCTGCAATTGGATCTAAAAGCTTTCCTAAATCGGTAACTTGTCCAGTTTTTCTTGCGATTTTTCCGTCAAATAAATCTGTTATTGCAGCAACAACAAAAATAACAAAAGCAACAAATTTCCCCCAGGGATCAATAAAAGTTGCTAAATAAAAGAACATCATAAACGGAACCAATATAATTCTTGCTAATGATAGTTTGTTTGGTAAATTCATAATTTTTCTCCTTTATTGTTCATCTTCTCCAAATATTTCATTGTATTTTTCAAGTGTTATCAAAACAGTTCTTGTTCTCTTTGATGGGTCAAGCGGTGAAATAAATCCAGCTTGTTCCATTTGATCGACAATTCGCCCCGCCCTAACAAAACCTATGCTATGCCTTCTTTGTATCATAGATGCTGAACAACTTCCTGTTTGAATAAAGTCTAAAAGTGCCTGTGGAAGAAGTGGGTCCCATTTGTTTTGGCTTTCGCCTGATGACTCCACTTCAGAGCCACCTGTCCCGCCCCCAGACTTATCATTTTTAGAGATAAATGCAGCAATTGTGTCATCAAAATCAGCTTCGTTGTTTGCCTTTATAAATTCCACAATGTTTGTAACTTCTTTGCTGTCAACATAAGGGCATTGAATTCTTATGGGTTCAGGCAAGTTTTGAGGTGCATAAAGCATATCACCCTTACCCAAAAGCTTATCTGCTCCACCTTTATCAAGTATTGTTTTAGAAGATGCAAAATCAGTAACAGCAAAAGCAATTCTTGATGGCATATTAGACTTAATAACACCTGTTATAACATCAACAGATGGTCTTTGGGTTGCGATTATTAAATGAATTCCTGCAGCACGAGCGAGCTGTGTTAAACGCTGAATTTTTTCTTCCAAATCACGACCAGCCATCATCATAATATCAGCAAGCTCATCTATAACAATAACAATATAAGGAAGCTTTTCTTCTTCACCACTCAAAACATCATCTGAACTGTTATATTCTTTAAAGTTTCTAACATTTCTTTCACTAAAAACTTGATATCTTCTCATCATCTCTGCTATTGCCCAATCCAGAGCATTTATTGCTTGCTGAGCATCATTTATAGCTCGTGGCACAAGCATATGTGGCAAATAGTTATAAGAAACAAATTCCACTCTCTTTGGGTCTATTAAAAGGAGTTTTAATTCATCTGGCCCTAACTTATATAAAAGAGATATTAACAAAACATTTAAGCAAACACTTTTTCCGCTCCCTGTTGAACCAGCAACAAGAAGGTGTGGCATTGCCTCTAGTTCACACACTTTGCAATCACCAGTTATATCTTTTCCTAAAGCAAATGTTAGTTTGCCTTTGCTTTGTGAAAAAGCAGGACTTTCAATAATATCTTTTAAACCTATCGTTGAAATTTTTTCATTTGGAACTTCAACACCAACCAAGCTTCTTCCTGGAATTGGTGTTTCAATTCTAACACTTGCTCTGCTTTCCATCATCATTGTGATGTCATCATTATGTTGAGTTATTCTCTTAACCGGAATTCCTATTGGCATTTGAAGTTCATATCTTGTAACAGCTGGACCTCTTGTTATGCCAACAACTTTGGCTGAAATCTTAAAACTTTCAAGTGTCTGCTCCAAAATGAGCGCTTTTGCTTGGCATTCTTGCTCATTGTTTTCTGGAACAGAAGATTTTGTTGTTAAATATTCTATTGGAGGTTTAACATATGGTTTGTGTATTTTCTTTGGCTTTGGCTGTTCAGCCACAGTTTTCTCTTCTATTTCTTTTTCAAAATTAAAGCTATTTTCCTGAACAAAATTCTTTTCATCATTCTTTGGCTGTTCAACTTTTTCTTCTTGAATTTTTGAAAAATCTATTTCATCATCTTCAATATTGTTTTCTTCAACAAAATTATCTTGTTCAAAATTTGTAGATTTTGTTTCTTCTTCTTCTTTGTTTTCTTGATTTTGTTTCAAATTATCATCTAGTTTTAGCGTGAAAGGATTGTTAAAATCATCATCACTTTCTTCTATAATTTCATCGTTTGATTTTGTTTCTTGTTTTATATCATCTTCTTCATCAGTTTTATCTAAGATGTCATCAAACGAATTTTCTTTAATAAAGTTTAACTCTTCTTCTTTTTCTGGATTTATATCAAGTTTTGCTGAAATAAGCTCTTCTTCATCTGTGTGAATAAATCTGCTTGGTTTGTTTTCATTTTTATCATTAAAACTAAAAGTGTTGTCTTCTTTTTGATTTTTATATAAATCAGATATGTGATATTCTTTCTTTTCTTCAGCATCTTTTTTAGAACTTGTTTTTATAGAATTAACAAAATCTTCTCCAAAAATTCTTACCGCCATATCATCTTCATCTTTATATGAAGTTTTTGATAACAATATTTTTTTTGCATCACTTTTTTCTTGTTTTTGGGCTTGATAACCATCAAGAGTTATGTTTGTTATTATTTTTTCATCTTTTTCTGGAAGTTTGCTGTCTATTGGAGTTTTTTCTTTTTTTGTCTTTAAAACTTTGTCAACCTTCTTCACATCTTTATCAAACACCGGAAAAGATATAGTTCTGTTTGTGATTTGCCTATATTCTTTTATTTTTAAGAAGTGGTTAACAATAAGTGCAACACCCAAAACAATCATAATTGCAAGAATTAAAATTGTTCCAACCATTCCAAGCCCCATAAACAAAATATAAGTTATAATTCCCATCAAAACACCACCAACAGTGTTTTTTGCATTATAACAATTTGTTAAATATTCGCCAAAACCCATATTTGTGTTTGTTAAAACAAGTTGGAAAAAACAAACAATAACAAAAAATAGCGCTATTGCAACACTAAAATATAATTTTTCAATATAATACCTTTTTTTAAGCATCAAAAACACTCCAACAACCATCAAAAACAAAAGTATTGGATAAACACACAAACCAAATGTGCCTAAAACAAAATTATGTATTGGAACTATGATATTAAATACTGAAAAAATAAACAAAAAAAGCGAAACAGAGAACAAACTTATTCCCCATTTTGTTCTTGCTGTCATTCCCTTTTTTTCGTTTAAATTATGTGATGAATATTTAGCCAAAATTTTCTCCTATTTTAACAATTTTAAATAATCAATGTTGTTATCTTTTTCAACAATAGAAACAATAAATTCTTGTTGTAACATTTTTTTGAAGCAATCGTTAACATCTTTTAATGAGATTTTAGAAATTTTATCAAGATTTTCTTGAAGGTCATAAACCTCCCCTTCATTTAGCAAATTTCCCGCATTTCTTCTCGCTTTTAAATCAAGGTTATCATCTGAAATTAATAAATTTGTTCTTAACAATTGTTTGGTGTTGTTAAATTCATTTTCATTAAATCCATCTTTTATAACTTTTAAAACCTCATCTTTGTAGGCTAGAATTGCTCTTTCTGCTGTGCTCTTTTCTGTTATTAAATAACAGCTAAAATTCCCACACAAAGCTTGCGTTTCAACTGATGACTGAACAACATAAACAATCCCCTCTTTTTCCCGCATCCTTTGAAAAAGTCTTGAACTCATTGTTCCACCAAACATTATTGAGCCAATATATAGTTTTAAATAATCTTCACGCTCACAACGAATTGTTGGCGTTGACGTTAAAAAATATACTTGATTTGTTTCCTTTTTAAGTTTAACCAAATTCTTTTCAAATTTTGGTTTGAAGCAAGGCGAGTCTTTATAAACAACTGGTTTTTCTGTTGTTTTATAATTTGGCAAAATATATTTTGTAACAAAATGGTCAGCCTCTTCAAAATCAACTCCGCCAGAAACAGATATAATCAAATGCCCTGGGCTGTTGTTTTTTTCTCGATATTCCCTTAAGTCATCTGCTGTTATAGACATAACCGATTGTTTTGTCCCCAAAATTGGATGAGCAAAATTTGTGCCTTTAAAAAACTCATTATTTAAATTATTGGCACAACAATCCATAAAATCATCTTCATATTTGTCTATCTCGCTGCAAACCACGCCTTTTTCAGTTTTTAGTTCTTCTTCTAAAAACAATCCATTAAAAAAACAATCGCTTAATATATCAAACATTTTTTCAGCATTTTCAATTGTCACTTTGCCATAATAGCAGGTTCTATCTTGAGAGGTGTAGGCATTGTTTAACCCACCCAAGCTGTCCATTTCTTCTAAAATTTGTTTGGCAGTTCTGTTTTTTGTGCTTTTAAAAAACATATGTTCATAAAAGTGCGCAATTCCCTCTTTATTGGGTAAATCAAAACCTGAACCAGAAGCCACAAAAAATGAAATATTAGCAACTTTTCTGTCACTTAAATAGTCACAACAAAGCCTAACTCCACAAGGATATGTTTTAATTTTTTGCATTTTTCACCTCATTTATTATATATTATAACAATATATAATAAAAAAATCAAACAATATAATCACAAATATTTTGAGAAACTGTAACTATTTTTAGATTTTGGCTTAATATATTATCGATTATTGTTGAAAGGGCTTCTGAGGTTTGTTTTGTTGGATGCATAAGAATTAAATCCCCACTCTTATTTTTTGTGCTTGCCCGCTTTATGATTAAATTTTTGTCTTTATCTCTCCAATCTATTGTGTCTTTTGTCCACATAATCACTTTATAGTTTAAATCATTTGCCGCTTTTATGGTTTGATTTCCATACGCCCCAGATGGTGGGGCAAACAAATTCATATCAATGTTTAAATAGCTTTTAACCAGTTTATGATTGTTTAATATTTCATTCTTATTTTGCTCATAGCTTAATTTATCTTGTGATTTGTGATAAAACCCGTGATTTGCAATTTCATGGCCAGATTCAAAAATTTTTAACAAAAGTTCTGGCTCTTTGCTAACCCACAACCCTCCAACAAAAAAGGTGGCTTTTATGCTGTGTTCATCTAAAGTTTTTAACATATCTTCAATATATTCACTACCCCAATAAACATTTATCATAAGTGAAACATTATTGCTGTTTGTGTTGCCGTGATAATATACATTTTTGTTTTCCACATTAAAAACACTTTTTGTTTTGTCAGCAAAGGCAACAACACCCAAAAATGCCAACATTGAAAGTATTATAACATTTGTGAAAAGCGTGATTAAAATTTTGGATTTTTTGTTTTTCATATAAAATATAATATGACTTATAAGATTTTTATATGATAACATATAATAAACTTAATTTTTAAAAATAAAAAAGAGGATTAAATCCTCTTTTTGTTGTTATCTTATTCCTAATTCTTGTTTTAATGAACGGAATTTTTCAAGATCTGTTTTCTCTAAGTATCTTAAAAGACCTTTTCTTTTTCCAACAAGTTTCAAAAGTCCGCGACGAGTGTGGTTATCTTTTTTGTGAACTTTTAAGTGTTCTGTTAAATGTCTAATTCTGTTTGTAAGCAAAGCAATTTGAACTTCTGGTGAACCAGTGTCGCCCTCTTTTCTTTGAAACTTTGAAATAACATCTTGTTTGTTTTCCATGTTTTAACTCCTTTTTAAACAAATTCACCATTATTCAGAGAAAAGGTTGGAGCAATCCAAAATCTATGAATAAGGCACTATGAAAGTGTAACATATTATTTAAGTTTTGTAAAGAGTTTAATTAAAAAAATCTCTCTTTTTTTGAATTATTTCATCAATACCAAAAACATATTGTGAGATGTTATATGGATTTTTAAACTGCTCAGACTCTGTGTTTGTTTTGAGCTTTATGTTTAGAGCATTTGTTCCACAACCAATTAAAATTGTGTTTTTTTGCGTTTTTTCGATGTAAAACTTGTTTGCCATATTATTTATTGCCCACCCAACATTTTCAAAGCATCCCCCATCAATTTCAGAACAATATATAAAATATGGAACATATCCCTTTTTTAACATATAATTATTCGCAAAATCTAATAATTTTCTTTGTTCTATAATGTTTTTTGAACTCTTGTTTGGCTCATCAATATAACGGCAATGTGAAGAATATAAATCAATGTTGGATGCCCCAAGTTCACACGCAAGCTCTAAATTTCTTTCTAATTTTAATTGATTTTCGTCAATTAAGCCCACAACAAGTTCAAAACTTGTTTCAAATCCATAGCCAACAATAAGTTTATAGGCTTCATATAAATCTTTAAATTCAAACCTTCGGCAAAGTTTTCTTAAAGTTTGTGTGTTAAAAGTTAAGGCATTTATAATTATTCTTGAAACATTATATTTTTTCAAAATTTTAAGTTTTTCTTCACTAACAAATTCTGGCGCCCCTACTTCAATGCTAATATTGCAAAAAGTGTAATTTAAAGCATTAAAAATCTTTTCAATTTTATCTTCTTCCAAAGCCATAATATTGCCCGTGAATGCAATGTTTTTAACCATAAAAAACTTGTCATTTATAAGCTTTTTTGTGCTTTCTAACTCTTTTAAAAGCGCATCAAAAAAATAAGGATAAATATCTTGATTTTTTGTTTTGTCATACATAACATTGGTGCAATTAAAACATCGCCAAACACAAAAAGGAATGTTAATTGTTAAATTAACTTCTTGGTCATTATTCACCAAAACAGGTTCATTTTCTAGTGCACTTTTAATTAAAATACACTTATCTCTGTCCATATTATAATCAAAATTTAATTTATTGATTAACCTATCTAAAGGAATTTTTTCATCTTTTAAAAGTTTTTTAACTTTTTCAACAGGAAATTCGCATCTAAACTCTTCAGACCATGGAATTATTTTATAATTTTTTGGTGTTTCTTTTGCCTTTGGCAAATTAAACCTCATATCTTTCCCTCCTTTTAGTATGATTTTAAAACTAAGCAAAGCTTATTATAGAAAAATGATTTTTCCAAACTGCTTTTGTTTCCGTTGTTAACAAAAACTCCAAATTCACCAATTTTATCTTGAATTTTTATTATGCCAATTTGAGAAAAAGTAAACAAACACGAAATAAATTGAACATAATTTATTGTTTTATCAATTTTTTTAAGCTTGTTAAACAAATTAAAGTCATCAAAGCCAATAATTTTTTGATTGCTTGCCTCTTTTATTAAATTAAAATATTTTCCAAATATTTTTCTTGACAAATCAATCATTTTGAATGGTGAATACAAAAATGGTGCATTTTGTGGCAAATAAATATCAGCTTTTGTGTTTGAATTTAATGATGTTATATAAGCATCATCCAAAACACTGTCAAGAAGTATTATTCTGTTAAAATTTGTGAAATCATTTAAACTGCTTGGGCATAAACATAGTGTGTTAAAACCACTTTTGTTTGTTAAATTTAGATATTCAAAACATAAAATATTGTTTATATTTGAGCTTTTTTCTAAAAATTCTTTATAACTTTGAAGAGTGTTTGCAACAATTAGCGTTCCATAAATTGATTTTTTTTCTGATAGAAGCTCATCCAAATTGTTTTTATTATATGTTTTAAAAATTGGTTTTTGGCAATAAGATGAAAGAGCTAATTGTTTGATATATTCCCCACCAATTCGCTCTGCACTGATGTTTGGACATTCACAAAGCTGAATATATTTTATAATTCCCTTACAATTTTTGCTACCTTTATAATTTTCAATTTGAAGTTCAACCAAACATTCTTTTTTAGAACTTTGGCAAATCATATTAAAAAACTCTGGTTTATTAAAACATAAAAGGGTTAAAGGTGGAACCTGAACAGTTAAATGTTGTGGGCTGTTTTTCATTGGAACACAAACACATTTATCAAAAATTATTTTAAAAATTGGCATTGGATTCCCGCAACCAAAAGGCTCTAATTTAGAAAAATCAGCAATTAAATTGGGATTTATGCTTGCTAACTCAATTTCTAAATCATACTCATAATATGGTTTAAAAAACAAATCATCATATTCAGAATTTACAATGCTTTCTAAATTTTTAGAAAATTCATTTAATTTATCTTCTCTAACACTAATCCCAGCTGCCATTGTGTGTCCGCCAAAGCTTTCTAAGGTGTTGTTTAACTTTGTTAAAATAGAATGAATATCCATTCCTTCAATACTACGGCAAGAACCTTTATAAAGCTCCCCTTCTTTTCCTAACAAAAATGTTGGCCTGTTATATTCTTCAGAAATTCTTGCTGCAACTATTCCTAAAATGCCTATATTCCAATTTTGATTATACAAAACAATTGTCTTTTTTTGTGAAAGGTCAACTTTTTTTAGCTCTTCAACGCAATCACGATAAACAATGTTGCAAAGCTCTTGCCTATCTGTGTTATAAACCAAAAGTTTTGCAATCATTTGAGTTATTTTTGTTTTGTCAGTTTCTCTATATAAATCCAAGCTGTGTTTAGCATTGCCCATTCTTCCGGCAGCATTTATTTTTGGAGCAAGCTTAAACCCAACATCTTGGCTGGTTAAACTGCCACTAATCTTAAGCTCTTTTGCAAGCATTGCAATCCCCAGCGGAAAACTTGAAAGTGGCTCACTTAAACCAAATTTAACTATTGCCCTGTTTTCATCCACCAAAGGAACAATATCTGCAACTGTTGCCAGTGCTGTTATGGGCAAATATTTTAAGGCTGTTTTTCGGTCAGACATTGCCTCAACAATTTTAAAAGCAACACCTGTTCCACATATTTCATTAAAAGGATATTTTTGGTTCGGCTTTTTTGCATCTATAACCAAACAATCTGGCAAAATTTCAGGGCAATTGTGGTGGTCAGTTATAATAACATCAATGCCAAAAGATTTTATGTATTCAACCTCTTTATAACCTGTTATGCCACAATCAACTGTTATAATTAAGTCTGGGCTAAACCTTGCAATTTCTTTGTCTAAAGCCTCTATTGTTAGCCCATATCCATCAATATATCTATTTGGCAAAAAGGCATCAACAATTGCTCCCAAACTTTCAAAATAATCTAGCAAAATATAGCTGGCGCTTATTCCATCAACATCATAGTCGCCAAAAATTAAAATGCGCTTTTTTTCACTAATTGCTTTTTTTATTTTGTCAACAGCCTCTTTCATATCATCCAAAAGCATTGGGTTGTGAAGGTCATCTAGTGATGGTGACAAAAATTTAGAAATAGCTTCATCGCTTTCAAATCCTCTTGCAAGCAAAACTTCTGCAACTTTTTCACTTATAGAAAAATCTTTTGATATTTTTTTTATTCTATCTGTTTGTATATTGTTTTTTGTTATCTTCCTATATTCCATATATATTCCTTTTATAAAAAGTAAGCCCCCAAAAATTTTTAAGGGCTTAACTTTTAAATAGGTTCAGCAGTTGTTTCAACAACCTTTTCCCCATCCTCTAATGTTTCTTTTTTATCTATTTTCTCTGTTTTTTGAATTTTTCGTTTATCAAATTTTGAACCAGTTATAATTTTTGCCCAAAGAGGTGCAGAAATGAATATTGCTGCATAAGTTCCAACAATCAAACCAAATATAATAGGAACTATAAATTGCCTTATTGCAGAAACCCCAATTATTGCCAGCATTACAACTGCCAAAAGCGTTGTTATTGATGTGTTTAATGTTCTTGTTAATGTTTGTTTTATAGACAAGTTTGCGATGTCCATATTGCTCATTTTCATTAAACTTTCTTTCTTTCTGTTTTCACGAACTCTATCAAAAACAACTATTGTGTTGTTAACAGAATATCCCAAAATTGTTATAACCGCCGCAATAAACGCACTGTTAACTTCAATTCTAAATATAAGAACCAAAGCGCACATTAACAAAACATCATGAAAAAGCGTGATAACGGCAGCAAGTCCACTTAAAAGTTCAAACCTTATTGCAACATAAACAAGGATTGCCACAACTGCTATTGCTAGTGCTATAAATGCTCTAAACAAAAGGTCACCACTTGCACTGGCACTTTTTGTTTCTGAAGCTGAAACTGTGTAAGTTTCTGTTAAAACATCATTTAGTTTTGTTGTAAGTTCATTTTGAATGTTTGTGTTAACTTCAGTCATATCATCATTTATGTTTTGATATTGAAATTCAACATAATATGTTCCATTCTCTTCAATAATTTGATACCTAGAAACTTTTGCTCCATTATCTGAAACTGTTCCTTTTATGGTGTTTTCAACATTATTTTTTACAGCCTCGGTGTTGATTTCTTCCCCAACTTGAACTCTCATAATGTTTCCACCAGTGAAATCAAGCCCTAATCTAAATCCAATTGTGCATAAAATAATTAAACCAACCAAAAATATTGTTCCACTTAAAATCCAAAAATATTTGCTCCACTCGCTTGGCTTAAATTTTTCACTTTTAAAATATTCAGTTAACTTTGAGGCTTTTAGCTTTTTTTGTTCCATCAGGCATTCACCTCCCTTTTAAGAGCATAATATCTTGGCTTTGTGCTGTTTAGCGGATAATACATATTGAGTAGCCCTCTTGTTATAACCAAAGATGTGAACATTGAAACAGCAACACCAATAAACAGTGTTATGGCAAAACCTTGAATTGAGCTTGTTCCAAAAATCATCAAAATAACACAAGCAATAAAAGTTGTTATGTTTGAGTCGATAATTGCTGGCATACCTTTTTTAAACCCTGTGTTTATTGCTAAGTTTAATCTCTTGCCTTGTTTATACTCTTCTTTTATACGCTCAAAGATAATAATGTTTGCATCTATTGCCATACCAATAGACAAGATTATTCCGGCAATTCCCTCTAGTGTTAATTGAACATATGGGATTGCTTGCAATAAGAACATTACAATAATTATATAAAAACATAGCGCAAAAGAAGACAACAAGCCCATCATTCTGTATCTCCAACACATAAAGGCAAATATTAAAACAAGCCCAACAATACCTGCAATTAAGCCATATTTTAAAGCATTAACACCCAGCGTTGCACTAATAACAGAAGTTTCACCCCAGTTTAGGTCAACAGAGAATGTTCCACTCATAATTTGAAGAGCAAAATCCTCCGCTCCCTTTTGGTCATAACTTCCTGAAATAAAAGTTGAACCACGAATGGCAGTGCTTACTGTTGGCTCTGAAATTTCTTCACCATTTGCAAAAATATAAATCTTTTTCTCGCTGGTGTTTAACGCATCACTTGTAAGTTGATAGAACAAGCTTTCACCTTCTGCGGTGAAATTAACCGTTACTCCCCATTCATATTCTGAACCGCTTGAGCTTGATGGCTGATAACTTGCTCCAACACTTTTTATGTGCTTTCCTGTGATAACCGCCTCGCCATCTTTATCTAGCCTAAACTCAATTTTTTGAGGCGTTCCAATCAAGTTTAAAACTGCTTCTGGGTCATTAACATCAGGAACTTCAACACGAATTCTATTGCCCTGCTGAATTGTTACCACCGCTTCTGTGTAACCTTCACTTGCCAAAACACTTGAAAGCCTTTCTTGTGTTGCCTTTAAGTCTTGCTCAAAGTTTGTGCTATCTCTATCTTCTGATGGGCTGGCATCTCCAATAAGCAAAACACCACCCTTGATGTCAAGGCCGAGTTTTATTGAGTTTGCAAATCCGTTGTATGTGTAGTTGGTGAAAGGTATTTCAAATGAACAAAAAGTAAGCAAAAAACCTATAACCATAAACACTATCAAAATAATAAATCTTTTTATTGCTGTTGGCTTATTCATAGAAAGCTCCTCTTTATATGTTTATCATTATACCCTAAATATGGGGTTTAGTCAATTATTTTTTGCGTAAAAATCAACTTTTTACATAATTATTGCCAACTTTTATTTTTAAAAACAGCATATTTTTAATTTTGTTTTGCATATATTTAAAAAACAAGGAGAATAGTATGGAATCCACAACATTATCTAAAAATAAAAATAATTCTATTGTTTTAAACATCATCAAAGGCTCTTTTTGGGGAGTAGCCTTTTCTTTGGTGTGCATACTTTTGTTTGCTTTTGTTATAAAATTCACCTCAATTTCTGAAAACGCCATTTCACCCGTAAATCAAATAATAAAAGTTTTAAGCATCTTTTTTGCCTGTTTTGTTGCTAGCAAAAAAATAAACAGCCATGGCTGGCTTGTGGGAATTTTTGTGGGGCTTATTTATTCAATTTTGTCATTTTTGATATTTTCTGTTTTAGATGGTCATTTTTCTGTGGGCATAAATGTTTTAAATGATATTGCTTTTGGCAGTGTTTTGGGGCTAATTTCAGGAATTATAACAATAGGATTAAGAAAAAAATAAGCCTAAATTCGGCTTATTTTTCTTCTTTTTTTGTTTTTCTTGTTTTCTTTTTTTCTTCTTTTATTGGCTGAATATCGCTTGCTGAAAAGTCTTTTGCGTCTTTTGTTTCATTCTTGCTCTTTCTAGGCTTTTTTACCCTTTCATCTTTTTCTTTTTGTTGCTCTTGAGCTTTTTCTGGTTCTTGTTCTTCTTCTTTGTTTTTGTTGTTTGTTTTTGATGAATCATCTTCTTTAACAATAATGTTGCCTTGAGCGTCATAAACAACATCTGTTTTTGAATCTATTCCATAAATTGCATTTGCATCAATTTCAACAAAAGCTTGTTTTCCGCCCTCTTCACCAATTCTTAACATAACAACCTTTCCGTCAGTTGTTTCTCTAATTGAATCAATAGTTCCATAAAACCCTGTGTATGTTTTAACTTTTGTTCCAGGTTTTAACTCATCAATCATTTTTTGTGCTTGCTCGCTATCTTTTTTGCGACGAAAAATAGAAACAATATAAAGAGCGATTAAAGCAACAAGCAAAGCCAAAACTGGCCAATATTGTGAAAAAAATGTTCCAACAGCTAATAATGAATAAATCATAACAATCTCCTAAAAAATAAATATATTTTCATTATATAAAAATTTTGTTTTTTTAGCAAGCGTTTTTAAACAACAAATAAAATTATTTTGTTTTATTTTGTCAATTATCTTGAACTTTTTTTAATTTTTCTAATTCACTAGCCTTTTTTTCATCCAATTTTTTGCCTAAGTGTTCATAAGCTCTTGGAAGAGCAATTCGCCCACGATTTGTTCTGGCAATAAACCCTAGTTGCATTAAATATGGCTCATAAACATCCTCTATTGTTGTTGCCTCTTCTCCAGTTGATGCTGAAAGAGTGTCTAGCCCAACTGGGCCACCACCAAATTTGTCTATTATTGCATTTAAAAGTCTGTGGTCAACGCTATCAAGGCCAATGCTATCTATCTCCATCATTTTTAGAGCTTTTTGTGCCATCTCAAGAGTGATAATCCCTTCTCCTTTAACTTGGGCATAATCTCGAACTCTTTTTAAAAGCCTATTAGCTATTCTTGGCGTTCCTCGTGACCTTCTGGCAATTTCTAAGGTTGCATCTTCTTCTATCTCTATTCCAAGTATTTTGGCTGAACGCTTTAAAATTGTTGAAAGGTCTTTTTCATCATACATTTCAAGCCTACCCAAAACCCCAAACCTATCACGAAGAGGCCCCGTGAGCATACCTGCCCTTGTTGTTGCTCCAATTAATGTGAATGGCTGAAGCTTTATTCTAACGCTTTTTGCTGAAGGGCCTTTTCCAACCACAAAATCTAGGGCAAAATCTTCCATTGCTGGATATAAAACCTCTTCAACAGACCTGTTTAACCTATGAATTTCATCAATAAATAATACATCATTTTTGCCTAAATTTGTTAAAATTGCAGCAAGGTCAGCTGCGTGAGAAATTGCTGGACCACTTGTTATTCTTATTTGTGAGCCAAGTTCATTTGCAACTATGTGAGCAAGTGTTGTTTTTCCAAGCCCCGGAGGCCCAAAAAGCAAAACATGGTCTAGAGCATCATCTCTGTTTTTTGCTGCTTCTATATAAATTTTTATGCTTTCTTTTATTTTATTCTGCCCTATATACTCATCCAAAGTGTTTGGTCTTAGGCTAACTTCAATAAGTTCATCGGCTTTTTGTTTTGAACTAGAAATAAAATTTTCTCCCTCCATAACTCTTATCTCCCCATATCCTTAAATGCTTTTGCAAGCAAACTTTCTAAATCATCTTCTGGCGTTAAATTAGCTCGTATAATTTCTTCTGCTTGAAATTTTTGCACTCCCCAATCCATTAAAATTGAAACTGCATTGTCATAAAGTTTGTTATCAACATAACCACGCATTGAAATTTCTAAAGTGTCCATTGTTTGCATCTTTTCTTTAAGCTCTAGCAAAATGCGCTCTCTTATTTTGCTTCCAACGCCTTTAATACCTTTTAGTGCGCTTGCGTTTTGCGTTGCTATTGCAACTGTTAAATCATGAGCTGAAATTCCACCCAAAATTGTTAACGCCATTCTTGGCCCAACACCATTAACCAAAATAAGTTTTCTAAACACCTCTCGCTCTTGAAGGTCATAAAAACCTATTATGGTTATTTCATCCTCTCTAACATGAAGATGCGTCCAAAGTTTTGCCTCTTCTCCAATTTCCCCCAATTTCATAAAACAAATATCAGACACAATCATTTCATATCCAACACCATTATTATCTAACACAACAATATTATTATTTTTGTAGGCAATTATTCCTTTTATAAATCCAAACATAATTAATTCCTTTTAAATGTTTCCAACCATATTTAAATTTGTTTGACTATGGCAAATTGCAACAGCCAAAGCATCTGCTGCATCATCTGGCTTTGGAACTTCTCGAAGTCCTAAAACAGTTTTAACCATAAATTGCATTTGCTTTTTGTCAGCTTTCCCCATTCCAGTTAATGCCATTTTTATGTTTTGAGGCGTGTATTGATAAATTGGAATATTTCTTTCTTGAGCTGATAACAAGATAACTCCCCTTGCTTGAGCCACAGGGATTCCTGTGGTTACATTTTTGTTAAAAAACAATTTTTCTATTGCCATTTCATCTGGCTTCCATTTGTCTAAAAGCTGATGCATACAATCTGATATAATTTCTAATCTTCTTGAAAGTTTGTCATCTTTGCTGGTTGAAATACATCCAAAATCCAAAACATTTATGTTTCCACCATTTTTTTCAATAACCCCAAATCCAACCAAGCCATAACCTGGGTCTATACCTAATATTATCACTTTTTCATCTCCTAACTTAATGATAACACACAAAACAAAAAAAGTAAAACAAATTTTCTAATTATTATTCTTTATTTATAAAATTAAAATAAAAAAATTTGAGAAGGTGTTTATGACTCATAATGAGCCTGCTTATCTCAAATTTATAGTTATTATGCTCAATTTTCATAAAAAAGTCAACTGCTTACTTGTTTTTATTGTTTTAACAAAGGTTGTTTTTAAGTTTATAAATTTTGCGCTCCTAAACTATGCGTAAAATACTTTTGTGTTTTAAGTTTTTTAAAACTTCCTGTTCTTCTATCTTTTGATGTAAACATTATATGATACTTGCAATTTTTGAAAGTATGTGCTAAACTATTACTTAGGTTTATCTGTTTCATTTTTTATCTCCTTTGTGTTATTTTTATTATGTGTTAGACTACATTCTTAATTATAGCACAAAGGAGATAATTTGCTCATCGGTAAACCTAAATTGAACCACCAGACTATCTGGTGGTTTTCTTATAACAAAAAATGAAGCACAAACTTGTTGCTTCACTTTTTGGTGCCGGGGACCGGACTCCCACCGCTACTCTTTTTAAGGGTTATTTTATTTTTGCGTTCTATCTTTTCTCCCTTATTCATTTTGCCTGCTCACTTCGCTTTCAGGACGGGGCGGAAAAATGCTCTTTATTCAATCGCATTTTTTGTTTCCGCCCGTTCGAGTCCCACTTATTATTTCTTTTTAAAAAAAATCAAAGCGTTATAGCTCTGATTTCTTTTAGTTGGTGCCGGGGACCGGACTCGAACCGGTACGGGATTGCTCCCGAGGGATTTTAAGTCCCTTGCGTCTACCAATTTCGCCACCTCGGCATATGGAGGCGCCAACCAGATTTGAACTGGTGAATAAAGGTTTTGCAGACCTTGGCCTTACCACTTGGCTATGGCGCCATAATTATTTTTATTATCTGTAACCTTTATCTTTTGATTACATATGATAGTTTATCATAGTATTATATGTTTTGCAAGCAAATTTTGAATATTTTTTTGAAAAATTTTTAAAAAACTTATTAAAAACGCTTGATTTTTGTTTTATATTCTGTTACAATGAGTATGTTCGATTGAACAAGTGTGGGAGTTTAGCTCAGTTGGCTAGAGCATCTGCCTTACAAGCAGAGGGTCATAGGTTCGAGTCCTATAACTCCCACCATTTTTATAATAACATATGTTATTATATATGCGAAAGTGGCTCAGTTGGTAGAGCATCACCTTGCCAAGGTGAGGGTCGCGGGTCCGAGTCCCGTCTTTCGCTCCAAACAAAAACTCCTTATGGAGTTTTTTATTTTTTATGCTATACCCTATTTTTTAAATAAATTTATAAAACTGTTTGACTTTTTGTTTTTAAACGCCTACAATTATTTTTAGGGGGAATTAAATGAGCAAACCACAAATTGATATTTCACAAGAAGAAAAAGACCAAATTTTAAAAACATTTTTTAAAGATAATAAACTTGACCAAATGCCAGCAAAACAAAATAAAAAATTGGTTATACTTGAAAAAATTGCAACCTTTTTTGAAGATGAAAAAGAATATTCTGAGTTTGAAGTAACAAAAATTCTTAAACAAATCTGCACTGACTTCTGCACAATTAGGCGTGATTTGGTGGATAATGGATTTTTTGTTAGAGAAAATGGTGTTTATAAAAAAGAATAAAGAACTCGAGCAACAAAAGGAGTAGTATATATTAAATTAAACAATTTTTCATAAAACAGTTGACTTTTTTGTGAAAATTGAGTATAATATTATTAGAAACCAACAGAGGACACGCCTTGATGCGTTTTGAGCTTAATGCTTGCTGTTGGTTTTTTATTCCTTGTGAAATCTTACAAAATATACAAACTGGTTTCTCCCAGTGTCTTTTACGTCAATAAAAATGTTATAATTCTTTTTATTTATTTCTACATTGTTTTCAAAGTAATGCCATTCTTTTACCCACTTGTGTGAACTTTTTTCTTTACCATCTTCTTTAGCACTATTTTTATATGTAGATGTTTTTATATAATTGGGTAAATTATCTATATTTTAAGGTTAAATAATTTTTTAAAGTTTTGAGTAAAAAATAAAAAAATTCAGAAATGTGTGCCTTAAATGCGTGCATAATTTGTTCTGAACTTTTTTTATGTTGTTAAATTAAAAAAAGTATGTGGAACCACATACTTTTTTATCTTTAAAAATTAAACCTTTTAGCTCTTTCTTCGCCCATTTGTTTTGCTCTTGGAGACAAATCTTTTGGTGCCACAGCTTCCCCACTGTTCCATGTGTGAATTCCTGCTAACTCTTGATATGTTGGAATATCTACAACAGGACGACATCCAGTTGAAGCTTCATACCAAGTTTTCACATAACCTGAGCTTTCTTTTTGCTTGTTGCCAGCTTCACCAATTCTGTTGTTTATTTCTTCAGCAACCTTTGATGCCAATATAATTTTATCTATAACTTCTCTTCTTTGATTATCCATTTTTCCTCTCCTTTTTGATACTGACCTTATTATAACACAACAAAAATGAATTTTCAATAAAAATTTTAAAATTTTCTTTAATTTCTTATATTCATTGTTTTTAAATTATGCTCGTTTCCTATTTTTTCATAATTAATAATAAAAGTTATAGCACATACTAAAATTGTAAGCAAAAAGCTTACTAAAAAGGTGGGTGAAAATATGACAAAATCTTGTGATTCAAAAAATGTTAAAAAGGGAACAAAAAAAGGTTCAAGATGTGGCTCAACTGAAAGCCGCACAAAATCAAAACAAACCGAAAGTTGTTCTAAATGAGATTTAGTTTAAAAACACCAAAAAAGAGCCTATTCAAGGCTCTTTTCTATTCAACAGAAATTATGTAATAATAAACTGGTTGTCCGCCCTCCAAAACTGTGACCTCACATTGAGGAAACTTTTCAGCTAAATCTTTTTGAAGCTGTTCAGCGTCTTCTTGTTGAACATCTTGTCCATAAAATAATGTTATGTTGACCTTGCTTTCATCAACCATTTTTGCAATAAGTTTTGTTGTTGCCTCACCAACAAGCCTATCTATTGCAACAATTTTTCCACCAGAAAGCCCAATAATATCTCCGTTTTTAAGGTCAAATCCATCAACGTGAGTTTCTCTAACTGCGTGCGTGACGCTCCCGCTAACAACATTGGCTCTTGCTGCATTCATTGCCTCTAAATTTTCATCAAGTGTTCCATCAATATTAAAAGCAAGCATAGCAGAAACTCCTTCAGGAATTGAAAGTGTTGGAACAACGTGAATAAACTTCTTTGTTAAATTTCTTGCTTGTTCAGCTGCAAGAATTATGTTTTTGTTGTTAGGAAAAACAAAAACATGGTCACTAGGAACTTTGTCCACAGCTAAGGCAATGTCATTTGCACTTGGGTTCATTGTTTGACCGCCCTCAATAACATAGTCAACACCCAAATCTTTAAACACAGCAGCTATTCCATCTCCAGCAGCAACAGAAACCATTCCAAAAGCTTTTTTTGATTGCTCTTGCTGAGCTTGTTTTTGTTTTAGTGCCCTATTCTCTTCAAGCATATTTTCAATTGTGATTTCAGTTATCTCACCCATTTCTAAAGCGTATCCCAAAGCTTTGTTTGGTTCATTTGTGTGAACATGAACTTTTATGAGAGACAAATCACCAACACAAATAACAGAATCGCCCAAAGCCATAAGCTTTTCTCTAAAACGGTCGATGTCTGATTCTGTTGTTTTCTTGTTTATGTGAACAACCATAAATTGTGTGCAATAAGCAAACTGAATGTCTGCCAAATTTTCATAGTTAACGTGAGCTGTTTGAGTTTCTTCTATCTTTTTTGGAGCATCTTCAACTATTTCATATTCAAAATCGTCATTAAGACCTTTATAAAAACCATAAAAAACGGTTAAAACCCCTCTTCCACCAGAATCAACAACGCCTGCCGACTTTAACACTGTGTTCATCTCTGGAGTTTGAGATAATATTTCTTCTCCACACTCTAGAACTTGTTTAAAGAACTCATCAAAATCAGTGCATTTTTTTGCTATTGATTCAGCTGATTCTGCCATAACTCTTATAACTGTTAAAATTGTTCCTTCTCTTGGAGTTGCAACAGCCTTATAAGCCATTGTTGCCCCGCCTTGCATTGCCTTTGCAAAAGTTTTGGTTGTTATTTCTTTGTGAAGCATAATTTCACTTGAAAGCCCTCTTATGATTTGAGAAAGAATAACCCCAGAGTTTCCTCTTGCCCCTCTTAAAGCGCCCTTACTAAAAGCCTCACACAAAGCGTCAAGATTGTTTGATTGACAATTGTTAACCTCATTTGCTGAAGACTTAAAGGTTAAGAACATATTGCTCCCAGTGTCTCCATCCGGAACTGGATAAACATTTATTGAATCTATATATTTTCTGTTTATTTCTAAATTGTTATATGCTCCCATAACCATTTTTCGAAGCATAGCACCATTTAAACTTTTTTGCATATATTTAACACCTACTAATTTTCATAATAAAATCAGGAAAAGGGCTAAACCCTTACCCCTACAACATTAACATTAACAACATCAACTATCATGCCAGAGAATTCTTCAACCTTGTATTTAACAGTTTTCTTTAAAGACTCTGCCACCGCACTAATTGATATCCCATATTTTAAAATAACATAAAGGTCAATAAATATTCTATTTCCGCTGGTGTTAACTTTAACACCTCTTCCAAGTTGTTGCTTTTTAAATAAATCGGCAAAGTTGTCCGATATTTTTTTGCTTACAAGGTCAACAACACCAATGCAGTCTAAAGCCGCTGACGCTGCAACTGACGCAATTGCCTCATCTGATATTATGATTTTTCCATAATAATTGGAAGTTATAACAGACATTTATTTCCCTTTTAATTTTTAAAATTTAATACACTACCACTAGCATATCGATAACATTTTACTAAATATTTTAAAATTTATCAAGTGATTTTAATAAAATATTCAAAAATACCTTGCATTATTTTTATTTTTATGATACAATGCATTTATAATTCATCGTTAAATACACAGGAGGGTGCACAAAATGAGCAAACAATGCGAAGTATGTGGCAAGACAAAAATGGCTGGAAACCAAGTTAAAAGACAAAGTAAGTGGGTATTGCGTAGAACAAACACTCCAAGACACCCAAACTTGCAAACTGTTCATGTTGAAAATGAAAATGGTGCAACAGTTAAAGTTAAGGTTTGCACACACTGCTTAAAGAAAATGAAACAAGAAGAACAATAATTCTTGTTTTTTTGGGTTTTAAAAAAGAACGAATTTTTATGTTCGTTCTTTTTTACTTTATTATTTTTTTTGAAAACAACAATTTAAAAATCCCTTTAAGCCATTTTGGTGATTTAAAACATAAAATATACATCACTTCCTCCAAACTCCATTTTGGTAGTTTATGAAAATTTTTTTTATTTTGTTACACCAAATATTTGCCATGCATTTCATCAATTGTTTTTTTCTTGTCTGGAGAATTATATATAACGCTTCCTGAAACCAATATATCTGCCCCACTAACGGCAATTATTGAGGCATTTATGGTGTTTATGCCTCCATCAACTTCAATTAAGAAATCCAAATTTTCTTCTGTTCGTTTCTTGCTTAGATAAGCAATCTTAACCAAACTATCTTTTATAAATTCTTGCCCGCTTTTGCCTGGTTCAACGCTCATAACCAAAACCAAATCAACAAACTTCAAAATGTTGTCTAGGCATTTTACTGGAGTTGTTGGCTTTATGGCAACCCCAACTTTCACACCCAATCTTTTTATGGACTGAATGGCCCCAACAAGCTGGATTTTGTCGTGAAAAGCTTCATAGTGTATGGTTATCATATCTGCGCCATATTTTGCAAAATCTTTGGCAACTTTTAAAGGCTCAGAAACCATCATATGAACATCAAGCTTTAGCTTTGTAACCTTCCTTAAAAATGCCAAAACCATATAGTCAAAAGTTCTTTTGGGAACAAACTTTCCGTCCATTATGTCACAATGTATTAAATCAGCTCCGCACCCCTCAACTTCTTTTACATACTTTGTTAAATCTTTTATTGGACATGGATCAGTGCTTGGCGCAATTTGAATTTTTTTCATATTTACCCCTATTTTTAATACAATTTTAACTCATATTGTTTGGATTTATTTCAACAAACACACTAACGCCTTGCTTTGAGTTAACTTCACAACTATTATATACCAAATCAATCAAATTTGTAAAACCTTTTTGAGACAATCTTAAAATAATTTGATATCTGTGTTTGTTTTGAATTTTGCTTACCGGCGATTTCATTGCTTGGCAAAACAGAATTTCTTGATTTTTTTCATAAATATTTTTTAAATCAGTGTGAATATTTGCAGTAACAAGCTGAACGTTTGCCAAATTTTCACCACTTATTAAAACCCTAACAATATAGGCAAAGGGAGGGAATTTTGAAACCTCTCGAACATTTATTTCTTTTTCAAAAAACGATTTATAATCATAGTTTGCCATATAGCGATAAACATAATTATGTGGCATATATGTTTGCAAAACAATTTTTCCTGTTTTGTCTGCTCTGCCTGCCCTTCCTGCAACTTGCGTTAAAAGCTGAAAAGTTCGTTCTGAACTTCTGAAATCTGAATAGTGCATACTCATATCTGCTTCTATTATTCCCACCAAAGTGACATTTGGAAAGTCGTGCCCCTTTGCTATCATTTGAGTCCCAACCAAAATGCACGGCTTTGTTTTTGAAAATTCTTCCAAAATTTCAGCGTGGGCTGATTTTTTTGATGTGGTGTCAAAATCCATTCGCAAAACTTTTACATTAGGAAACATCTTTTTAAGCTCTTCAGCCACTTTTTGCGTTCCTATTGTTCCCATTTTTATGTAATTTGAGCCACAATTTGGGCAGTTTGTTATGGCTTTGTATCTTCTGTTGCAAAAGTGACACTTTAACAAATTGTCTTCTTTGTGATAAACAAGTGTGGCATCACAATCTTCACATTTTGCCGTCCAGCCACACTGCTTACACACCATATAACTAGCAAATCCCCTTCTGTTGCAAAAAAGCATAGACTGATTTTTGCTGTTTATACATTGAGCCAAATCACTTTGCAATTGTCGTGAAAACATACTGCTGTTTCCTGCCAAAAGCTCTTGTTTCATATCAACTATTTGAACTTTTGGCATTTCTTTTTGATTTGCTCTCACCAAAAGTTCGTGAAGCTCATACTCCCCCGTTTTTGCTTTATAATAAGAGTCTATGCTTGGAGTTGCACTCCCCAAAACAAGTGGGCAATTGTTATATTTTGCTCTAAATTCAGCAATGTCATGAGTGTAAAATCTTGGATTGCTGTCACTTTTGTAGGAGCCATCGTGTTCTTCATCTATGATAATTATGCCAATGTTTTTTAGAGGAGCAAAAATTGCTGACCTTGCTCCAACCACAATTTTGGCATCACCACTTCTTATTCGTTGCCACTCATCATATCGCTCGCCCATGCTAAGCCCACTGTGAAGAATTGCAACAATACCCCCAAATCTTGCCTTAAAAAGAGCTGAAACTTGTGGGGTTAATCCAATTTCAGGAACAAGCATTATGGCTGTTTTTCCTTCATTTAGGCACCTTTTTATGCTGTGCATATAAATTTCTGTTTTTCCACTTCCTGTAACTCCAAAAATTAAATGCACTTTAGGCTCTTTTATCTTCTCTAAAATTTGTTTTTGAGCTTCATTTAAAACAACAACTTTGTCATCTTTTTGTTTAACATCCGGCGTTCTAAGCTTTCGTTCAACATCTTTTAAAAAAATGCCCATTTGAACAAATTTTTCAACTGCAGAAGCCCCAAACATTTTGTTTAGTTCACTTTTTTCATATTCTTTTTGAGGCTCAACAAACTCTAAAAGTTTTAATTGATTAAAAGAATTTTTTCGAATTTTTGTTAAAACTTCATCTTTGTTAAAATCTTTAACAAAAACATATTCTTTTAACAGTGGCTTTATTTTTTCTTGCCTTATTCCGCTAGGCAAAAACAGCCTTAAAGTGTCCACCCTTTTTAAGTGATTTTTTTTTATCATAAAATCACTTAACAAAAGCATTTCTGGCAAAATTAAAGGCTCATCATCTAAAAGTGAAATAATGCTTTTTATTTTATCCACAGCAACATCACTTTTTTCTTTTAGCTTTACAATATAGCCTTCAATCTTTCTTGGTCCAAAAGGGACTAAAACCCTTTGCCCCACAACTGCTGTTTGTGGCACTAAATAATCAAAAACCTTGTCAACTTCTGAGTTTTTGATATCAACAATAACTTCTGCAAACATAAAAAACTAATAACTTCCTGGTATTATTTTCCCATCCATTATTTCTTGTGCTGCAATAGCAATAACTTTTGGGTCTTTTTCTTGTGGTTCACCCGCAAAATAAGCATTAGCAAGTTCTTTTGCTCTTTTTGAAACCAAACAGGTTAACAAATATTTACTACCATTACATTTTTTTACCAAATCATCAATTGGTGGTTCCATCATAACATATTCTTTTTCCATATATATTTCTCCCTTATTTTATGAGTTTTTGAACAATTTCATTAACAAGCTTTGGATTTGCCTTTCCGCTTGTTGCCTTCATTGCTTGCCCAACAAAAAATGCCATAGTTTTTTGATTTCCATTTTTTAGCTCTTCAACTGCTTTTTGATTATTTTGCATAATATTTTTAATTATTTCTTCTAAGCCCTTTGCGTCGTTGTTTTGAGCTAAGCCCTTTTCTTTTACAATAATTTCTGGGTCATCATCTGTTCCCCAAAGCTCATCCAAAAGCTTTCTGGCAACATTTTGACCTATTGTTTGTGCGTGATAAAGCTTTAAAAGTTTTGCCATATTTTTTGGAGATATAAGTATTTCTATCTCCTCATTGTCTAGTGTGTTTAATTTTTTAAACACCTCTCCCAAAATCCAGTTGCAAACAAATTTTGGCTCATTAAATTCTTTTATAACTTGGTCAAAATAATCTGAAACATATTTTTCATTTGTTAAAAGAAGTGCATCTTGCTCTGTTAACCCCAGGTTTTTAACATATTCTTCTGCTCTTTGATAAGCAAGTTTTGGTAAATCTTTTTGGATTTTTTCAATATAATCCTTTCTTACAATTATTGGAACAATATCAGGGTCTGGAAAATATCTATAATCCTGAGCATCTTCTTTTGATCGCATTGAATAACTTTTTCCAGCATTGTCATCCCATCTTCTTGTTTCTTGAACAATCTCTCTGCCAGCCTCAAGTTCTTCTTCTTGCCTTTTTGCCTCATATTTTATTGCCCTATAAACCGCCCTAAAAGAGTTTAGGTTTTTCATTTCAGTTCTGGTTCCAAAAGGCTCTCCCTCTTTGTGAAGAGATAAGTTAACATCACATCTTAGGCTTCCTTCTTGCATTTTGCAATCAGACACTCCCAAATATAGTAGTGTTGCACGAAGTTTTTGTAGGTATAAAACCGCTTCTTCGGCACTTTCAATGTCGGGCATTGAAACAATTTCAATCAAAGGAACTCCAGCACGGTTATAATCTACCATTGTTCCATTTGGTGAATGAATAAGTTTTCCTGCATCTTCTTCAAGATGAATTCTGTCTAACCTTATTGTTTTCTTTTTTCCGTCAACTTCAATGTCAACATGCCCACCAACACACAAAGGATATTCTAATTGTGATATTTGATATGCTTTTGCCAAATCTGGATAGAAATAATTTTTTCTTTCAAAAACTGAATATTCATTTATTCTGCATCCCACAGAAAGCCCAGCTTTTATGGCGTATTCAACTGCTTTTTTGTTTAAAACAGGAAGCGCCCCCGGCATTGCCGTGCAAACAGGGCAACATCTTGTGTTTGGCTCTCCTCCAAACTTGTTTTCACAAGAACAAAAGCACTTTGTTTCAGTTTTTAGTTCACTATGAACTTCTAATCCAATAACAACTTTATACATTTTTTGCCTCCTTGTGATTTTTTTCAAAGATTTCTCCAAACCTAAAAAGCATTTCTTCATTCCACTGTTTTGCAATAAGTTGCATTCCTATTGGAAGGCCATCTTTGTTTTTTCCACAAGGAATAGACATCGCTGGAACGCCAACTATGTTTATTGGAACGGTGAAGATATCTGTTAAATACATTGAAAGTGGGTCACTGCTTTTTTCTCCAATTTTAAATGCAACATTTGCTGTTGTTGGAGAAATAATCACATCACACTTTGAAAAAGCAGCAGAAAACTCTTGTTTAAGAACTTTTTGCGCTTTTTTTGCCTTCCTATAAAATGCATCAAAATATCCGCTAGACAAAACATAGTTCCCTAACATTATTCTTCTTTTAACCTCGCCCCCAAAACCTTGTGACCTAGATTTGAAATACAAATCATTTATATCACTAAATTTTTGTGCTCTAACGCCATATCTAACTCCATCAAATCTTGCCAAATTGCTGGCTGCTTCAGCTGACGAAATTATGTAATAAACAGCTAGTGCTTTGTCTAAGCTTGGAAGGCTTATGTCAACAAGCTCTGCCCCATTTTTTTTGTAAAATGAAATCGCATCATCCAAACTTTTTTTAACTTCTTCATTCAAATTTTCGTTAAAAAATTCTTTTGCTATTCCAATTTTTAAGCCCTTGATGTCACTTTTTATGTTAGAAAAGTTTGGAACTTTTTCTGCCGAACTTGTCATATCATTTTTGTCTTGCCCAGAAATAACTTCAAGCATTATTGCACTGTCTTTAACTGAACGAGTTAATGTTCCAACCTGATCTAATGAGCTTGCAAAAGCAACAACTCCATATCTAGACACTCTGCCATAAGTTGGCTTAAGCCCAACAACTCCACAAAAAGATGCTGGCTCACGAATAGAACCACCTGTGTCTGTTCCTAAAGCTCCAAAACATTGATATGCTGAAACTGATGCTGCTGAACCACCACTAGAACCTCCTGGAACGCACATCGTGTTTTTTGGATTAAGAGCCGCACCAAAAGCGGAATTTTCATTTGAACTGCCCATTGCAAACTCGTCCATATTTGCTTTTCCGATGATAACAGCGTCAGCATCAATTAGTTTTTGAGCACAAGTTGCTGTGTAGGGTGACACAAAATTTTCTAAGAATTTGCTTGCGCAAGTTGTTTTTGTGCCTTTTAAGTTTATGTTATCTTTTATAACAATAGGAATTCCAGCCAGTGCTCCCAATTTTTTGCCGTTTTTTCGGTCTTCATCCACCCTTTTGGCTGTTTTAAGTGCAAAATCTTCGCAAACAGAAATCAAAGCATTTATGTTTTGTGTGTGTTTTATTTGCTCTAAACACATTTTTGTTAATTCCACACTAGAAATCTTTCCACTTTCTAATAACTCTTTTATCTCAAACAAACTTTTGTTTAAATAATCCATTATTGTCCACCCTCCTCAACTGTTGTTGGAACAACAAAAGCTCCATCTTCACTTAAAGGAGCGTTTGCAATAATTTCATCCTGACTTAAACTTTTTGTGATTATGTCAGCTCTTAAATCTTCTTCAGCATCAATAGCCTTTTCTTTTAAGTCAACATTTTGAGTGTTAACTTTGTTGATTAAATCAACATAATTTAAAATACCTTCAAAATCTGAAGTAAATTTTTGCAACTCTTCTTGAGAAAATTCTAGCCTTGAAAGTTTTGCTAGTTTTTTTACCTCATCTATACTTATTTTTGGCATATTTGCCCCCTTTTTATATATTTAAGTCTAACACAAGAACAAAATTGTGTCAAACATTTAATAGTGATAAAAACTCATCTTCTTCAATAATTTTTATACCCAAATTTAAAGCTTTGTCATATTTGCTGCCTGGCTCAGAGCCAAGCAAAACATAATCTGTGTTTTTTGAAACGCTGGAGCTTACCTTTCCGCCATTATCTTCGATAAGCTTTGTTGCATCATCTCTAGATAGCGTTGAAAGCGTTCCTGTTAACACAAAGGTTTTGTCTTTAAAAACTCCATTTTGCTGTTTTTGCCTATCGGCATAAACAATTTTTATTCCTGCATCAAAAAGTTTTTTCAAAATTTCTTGATTGTATGGATTTTTAAAATAATCAACAATGCTGTTTGCCACCACTTCACCAATATCTCTTATTTGGCTTAAATCTTCTGTTTTTGCGTTTTGAAGGTCTTCAAAAGTGACATAATTTTTTGCTAAATCTCTGGCTGTTTTTATGCCAACATTTGCTATTCCCAAAGAGAAAATAAAGTTTGAAAATTGAGGAGATTTGCTCTTTTCTATTGCTGAAATTAAGTTGTTTGTTTTTTTATCTTTAAAATTTTCTAATTTTAAAAGGTCATTTTGCGTTAAATTATATAAATCTGCAACCGTTCTAATTTTTAGCTCGTTATAAAACAAATCAACAGTTTTATCTCTTATGCCATCAATGTTCATAGCGTTTCTTGAACAATAATGAACAAGCCTTTCTTTTAGCTGACCTGAACAATTTTCATAATTTGGGCAAAAAATGTGAACTCCTCTTTGCTCTAGTTTTGTTCCGCACTCTGGGCAAACTGTTGGCTTTTCAATCTCCTTAAAATCATCTGTTTTTTGAGCTAACCCCAAAATTTCTGGTATGACTTCATTTGACCTTCGAACAAAAACCAAAGCGTTTAAGCCCACTTTTTTGCGTAAAATGTCATCATAATTGTTTAGTGTTGCACGCCTTATTGTGGCTCCAGCAAGCTCCACTGGGTCAATTACCGCAAGTGGGGTTATCTTTCCTGTTCTTCCAACTTGCCAAATAATTTCACGAATGGTGCTGGTAACTTCAAGGGGAGCAAATTTATATGCTAAAGCCCATTTTGGGAACCTTATTGTGTAGCCCAATTCTTCTCTGGTTTTCATTTCATTAACCTTTATAACCATTCCATCAATCAAAATATCAAGCTTTTCTCTGGTTTTGTCTATCTCACTTATAACTGAATGAATTTTTTCTAATGAGCTTGTCACCACAAAAAAATCATTGGTCAAAAACTTGTTTTCTTTTAAAAAGCTATATAACTCTTGCTGTGAATCAAACTTTTTGTTTTCGATATAAGGAACTCCATATGCAAAAAAATCAAGCTTTCGACTGGCAGTGACTTTTGGGTCTAGGTTTCTAATGCTCCCAGCAACGGCATTTCTTGCGTTTTTTAGAGGCTCATCTGTTTTTTGGTTATATTTTTCTAACTCGCTTAAAAGCATAATTCCTTCACCGTTTACAACAATTTTGTCTTTAAAAGGAATTGAAAGCGGAACACTTCGAATGGTTTTTGCTTGGGCAGTTATATCTTCACCAATTATGCCATTGCCTCGTGTTAACGCTTGCTTTAACACCCCGTTTTCATAAGTTAAAGCCATCTGAAGCCCATCAAACTTATATTCAACAGTGAAAATTGTTTTTGGGTATTCTTTTTTTATCTTTCTTGCCCACTCGTCAAGTTCAGAAAAACTTTGCGCTTTGTCTAGGCTATATAATGGCGAAATATGCTTCACTTTTTTAAAGCCACTCAAAACCATATCGCCCACTCTTTGAGTTGGAGAATCAGGCAAAATTATTCCTGTTTTGTTTTCAAGATCAACAAGATGATAATAAAGTTTGTCATAATCAGCATCAGACACTATTGGACTGTCTAAAACATGATAGTGATAACTATACTTGTTTAGTTTGTTAACAATTTCTTGCATTTCTTTTTTAATATCTTCCACTTATTTTACCTACTTTTTCATAATTTTTAATGGTGAATATTCAAGTGACAAAGTTTTTGCACCCAAAATGTTAAAAGTTACAACCACACAATGATTAACTTTTAGCATACTGTCATCAGTTATTTCTCCAACACCAAAAGTTGAATGAAAAACTTTTGTCCCTTTTGTGTATTGTGAATAATCAGTTTTTTGTGTTTTTATTGCATCTTTTTGCATTTTTTCAAAATATTTGTTAAAATTGCCCGAATATGCTTTTGTTTCTTCAGTTTTAGCCTGCTTTTCGCCCTCAAATTGAGCTTCTTCTAAAAACCTGCTTGGCTTTTGATATTGTGTTCTGTTCCAAATGTTTCTAAACTTAACACTACTCAAAAAAAGTTTTTCTTTTGCTCTTGTCACTCCCACATACATAAGTCTTCGCTCTTCTTCTGTGTTTGATTCTTTTCCCATCCTAATTATTGGAAAAATTCCCTCTTCAAGCCCAATAATAAAAACTATTTTAAACTCTAGGCCTTTAACCGCGTGAATGGTGCTAACCAAAACAGAATTATCATCTAAGTTTATGCTATCTAAGTCAGTTAAAAGCATAACAGACTGCAAATATTCATCAAGGTTGGCATTTTCATTTAGCTTTTGATATTCTTTAACCGCATCCACAAACTGGTCGATGTTTAACAGTTTGTCATAATCTTGTTCATCAAACTGATTGTAAGCTGATTTTATGTTTGTTTCTTCAATCAAATATTTAACAAAATCAAAAACTTTCATATCTGATTTTTCTTTTAATCTTTCATATAACGCTTTAAACGGCAAAAATTTGTTTATAGTTCCGGCTGTTAGTGGATAATCTGTTATGTTTAAAATAACATCCAAAAGATTGGAGTTGGGGGCAACTTCTCTTAATTTTTTTATTGCCATATCACCAATGTTTCGTTTTGGGAAATTTATGATTCTTAAAAGGCTTTCTTCATCATATGGGTTCATAATTATTCTTAAATAAGCCACAATGTTTTTTATTTCGCTTCGCTCATAAAACTTAAATCCACCCAAAACCTTATAAGATATTCCAGCATTTGTTAAACCATCTTCAAAATCTCGAGATAGTGCATTAAGCCTCATCAAAATTGCGATGTCACCTTTTGAATAGCCATCTTCTCTTATAAGCTTTGAAATTGTTTTAACAACAAAATTTGCCTCTTCTTTGTCGGTTCCAAAACTTTGATAAGAAATTTCTTCTCCAGTTTCATTTTGCGTCCACAACTTTTTATCAATCCTTGACAAGTTGTTTTTAATAACATTGTTTGCTGTGTTTATTATATTTTTTGTGGAGCGATAATTTTGCTCTAGTTTATAAATCTTAACTGGCTTAAAATCTTGTTGAAAATCTCTAATGTTATCTATGTTTGCTCCTCGCCAGCCATATATGCATTGATCTTCATCACCAACAACCAAAATGTTTTTATATTTCCCCGCAAGCATTTTAACAATTTCATATTGAACTTTGTTTGTGTCTTGAAATTCATCAATGTGAATATATTTAAATATATTTTGATAATATTCTAAAACTTCTGGATAGCTTTTTAAAAGCAAAAAAGCTTTTATGAGCAAATCATCAAAATCTAACGCATTAGACTTTTTTAACTTTTCTTCATACATTTCATAAGCTAAATTTATTTTATCTTCTAAAAGGTCGCCCAAAACTTCAGACTCATACTCTTCTGGGCTTAAGTTGTTGTTTTTTGCCCTTGCTATGCGTGATTTAATCTTCTTCTTGTCAACCTCTTCATCAACATCTAGCTCTTTAAATATATCTTTTAAAATCTTGTTTTTCTCTTCATCAGCATAAATGCTAAAAGACTTGGTGTAGCCAAGCTTATCTATATCTCTTCTTAAAATCTTAACGCATAGTGAATGAAAGGTTGAAATCCACATATAGTCAGAATCACCAAGCATTTTTTCAACTCGTTCTTTCATTTCATTTGCCGCTTTGTTTGTGAATGTTATTGCCAAAATGTTGTGAGGTGAAACTTGTTTTTCTTGAACAAGATATGCTATTCTATATGTAAGAAGCCTTGTTTTTCCACTCCCCGCACCAGCTGTTACCAATAAAGCCCCTTCAGTGTCTTGAACGGGCTTTTTTTGTTCTTCGTTTAAGTCATCAATAAAATTCACTTTCAAACACCTCACTAAGTTATGTTTTATTTTATCAAAAAAAGTGAATTTTGGCAACTGTTATTGGTTTTATTTAATTAAACATTTCTTTTGTTTTTTGTTCTTTTTCATATTTTTCTTTAAGTTCGTTATATCTATCTGTTAAAGCATAAATATAATTTTTCTTTGCTTCATCTGAAAGTTTGTCATATTCATCGTGGTCAATTAACTGCATAATTGGATTTAACACAAACTCATTTTCAGACAAAAGCTTTACAACTTTTTTGTAGAGCTTATCTTCATTCTTGCTTTTTTGCTCACTATACACCTCATCTTCAATCTTCTTTTGAAACATATAATTAAACTGATTTATGTTGTCACCTTTGTGATAATATTTTTCAAGATATTCAATTTTTTCTTCTCTAACTTTATCCCAATATCCATTTGTTAATCTTTCTTTCGCTCTTTTTGCATATTCTTTTAGTTCCATTTTTTAGCTCTCCTATTTTTGATATAAACTAAATATAATATAAATTTTTTTGTTTGTTAAATAAATTTTTATAACTTTTTCCGTTTCGACAATCTTAGACAAAAACATTGGTTTTTGGCTTCCAATCTTAGACAAAAACATTGGTTTTTGGCTTCCAACTTAGACAAAAACATTGGTTTTTGGCTTCCAATCTTAGACAAAAGCAAAAATTTTTATGTCATATAAAACAAAAAAAGACCATAATTGGTCTTTTATATGTTTTAAGGCTATATTGCTTTTTTAATCTTAGCTTTCTTTCCTGAAAGTTCTCTTAAATAATAAAGCTTTGCACGGCGAACTTTACCTTTTCTAACAACTTCCACATGATCAATTCTTGGTGAGTGAACTGGAAATGTTCTTTCAACACCAACACCAAAACTGATTCTTCTAACAGTGAAAGTTTCTCTGATGCTTCCATTCTTTCTTGCGATAACAACGCCTTCATAAGCCTGCAAACGCTCTTTGTCACCTTCAACAACTTTAACAAACACTTTAACTGTGTCACCGATGTTGAAGTCAGCACTTTGCTCTTTTAAGCCTTCTTTCTCTAATGTTGAAATCATGTTCATTTGACTATATACCTCCATAAAGATTTTTGTCCAAGTGTTCTTGTTGATGTGAAAATTATTTTTTTGCTTTTCCTTGCACATTCAAAAATGATTGAATGAGATTGCCAAACCTTTAACTTTATATTTCAAAGTATTATGCTTGCAATAACAGAGGACCACCCGAGTCATAGCAAGATTATAACATAATTTTTTAAGTAACGCAAGGGTTTTTTATGAATATTTTTAAAAATTTACCAAGCTCTTTTTATGTGTGTTAAATTGCCACCCAAAATTTCTATCACATCAAATCTAAAATCCACATCCAAAATGTGCTTTTCCATTAAATAGGCTGTTGCAACTTGTTCAATTTTAAAAATCTTTCTGTCATCAACCATTTCTCTAGGAAGCCCAAAAAAATCACTAGATTTTGCTTTAACCTCAACAAAACATAGTGTTTTTGTTTTCTTTTCTTGGGCTATTATGTCTATTTCGCCTATTTTGTTTTTATAGTTTTTTTCTATAATTTTATAACCATTTTTCTTTAAATATTTGGTGGCTTGTTTTTCTCCAAAATCTCCAATTTGTTTGGTGTTCATTTTATCTCCACAAAATGTTTTATAAAAGTGTTTCTATGAATTGGGCATTTCCCAAACTTTTTCAAATTTTCTATGTGTTCTTTTGTTCCATAGCCCTTATGTTTTTTAAAGTTATATTCTGGATAGTCTTTGTCTAGCTCCACCATTAACCTATCTCTTGAAACTTTTGCCAAAATTGAGGCGCAAGCAATGTTATATGATAGCGCATCGCCATGAATTATTGGCAAATTTGGAACATCAATTTTAAGCCCGCGAACCGCATCAACCAAAACAAAGTCTGGCTTAACAAAAAGCCCTTTTATGCACTCTTCCATACCCTTTTTGGTTGCCTCTAAGATGTTTATTTCATCAATAGTTTTTTCATCAACAAAAACCACCTTAAAAGCTATTGCTTTTTCTATGATTTTATCAAAAAGCCCTTCTCTTTTTTTCTCTGTTAACTTCTTGCTGTCATTAACGCCTTCTATTATATCATCTAATGGCATAATAACAGCAGCGCAAGCAACTGGGCCAGCAAGAGGGCCTCTGCCCGCCTCATCCATTCCTGCAATAAAATTATAGCCTAAATTTTTATATTTATTTTCATAATCAAACATAATTTAATCCTTAATTTTATAATCACTTAATCTGTCTAACGTTATTTGCCCCATTCTACCTTTTCTGAAATCATCAAAAAGTGTGTGACTGCCTCTATCCCAGTCAACATCACCTCCACGAAGCAAAAACTTTCGGCTTTCACATATCTTTTGCAAAATCTCAACTGGTTCGCCATCCAAAGTTATGTTATATCTTTTAGCAAGCAAATTTGGATATAAATTTCTTAATTTTTCTATAAAATCAAGCGATAAATCAGAAATATTTAAAACCTCTTCTTTTATGCTTCCAATATATGCTAAATTTTTGGCAATTTCTTGATTTTCAAAAGATGGCCACAAGGTTCCCGGGGTATCTAAAAGTTCAAAAACACCACCAATTCGAACCCATTGCTTTCCTTTTGTGACCCCTGGTTTATCGCCAGTTATGGCTTTATATTTTCCACAAAAATTGTTGATTAATGTGCTTTTTCCGCTGTTTGGAACGCCCAAAACCATTGCCCTGTTTATCATAACAACGCCTTTTTTGTCATATTTTTCTTTTTTGGCTTTCAGCATTGCTTCTATTTTTGAAATCAACAGTTTTGAAGAATTTGTTTGAGTTGAATTTAACATAACGCAAGAGCTGTTTTTTGTTGTGAAATATTGTTGCCAAATTTTGTTCTGGTTTTGGTCTGCCAAATCGCTTTTGTTTAAAACATAAATAATTGGCTTATTTCCTATCAGTTTTGCAAACTCTGGATTAACACAAGAATAAGGCGCTCTTGCATCTAAAACATATATAACCAAATCAACAACTTTTATGTCTTCTTGCATATTTCGAATTGCCTTTGTCATATGCCCCGGAAACCATTGTATTAGCATTGTTTTTTCTCCTTTTATTTTATTTCATATTTCATTGTTTGATATTTCATTCCAAAATCTGTTTCTTCAATCTCACCAACCACTTTAAAACCTAATTTTTCATAGATTTTTATAGCAAATAATGATGATTTAGCTTCTATCTCATTTATATTATGTTTTTGAAAACATTCTTTAGCCATTTCAAAAAGCTTTGTTCCAATTTTAAAACCTTGAAAACAAACATCCACAAAAAAAGCTTGTATCCTTTGTTTTTCTAAACTTATTCTAATAAATCCAACAAGTTTATCATTAAATATAGCCCCAAAGAACTTTGCTTTATCAAAACTATTTTCAACAAATTTTGTGTTATCACCTTTCACAAAGTGTTTGAGTGCTTTATCATTTTCATAAAAACTTTTTTCACATTCCATAATTGTTTCATTTGTTAGTTTGGCAATTTCTTGTGAATATGTTTTATCAAGTTCTTTGTATATAATCTTGTTTGTTATTAGTTCTGGTCTTCTTTGTTTTGTGAGTTTTATTGCCTCTTTTTGCTTCCAAAGTTCAATTTCTTTATGATTTCCATTTAAAAGAACTTCAGGAACTTTTAAGCCTTCATATTCGCTTGGCTTTGTGTAATAAGGGCATTCAAGCACATCATTAGAAAAACTTTCGTTTTTGTATGAATTGCTATTACCCAAAACTCCATCCAAAAGTCTTGAAACGCTGTCTATCAAAACCATTGCCGGAAGCTCTCCACCAGTTAACACATAATCACCGATGCTTATTTCATCATCAACAAACTCATCAATAACTCTTTGGTCTATGCCTTCATAATGCCCACAAATCAAAACCAAATGGTTTTTCTTTGAAAGCTCTTCCACAACTTTTTGCGTGAGCATTCTGCCCTTTGGGCTTAGATAGATGATATAAGAGTTGTTTTTTTTCACACTTTTTATGCTATCAAAAAGCGGTTGGGGGGTTAAAACCATACCCTCTCCCCCTCCATACGGTGTGTCATCACACTTATGGTGTTTATCTTTTGAAAAATCTCTTATGTTTGTGATTTTTAGGTCAAGAATATTTTTTTTTGTTGCTCTGCCAACAATGCTTTCTGTCATTGGCTTAAAAGAATCTGGAAACAAAGTTAGAACATCAATCTTCACTTTGAGTTACCTCCAAAAATCTTTTTCTGCTCACAACAATAGTTTTTTCTTTGATATTAACAGACACAAAAACATCACCCAAAAATGGGCATAAAATTTCTTCTGAGCCATCTCTTATGGTTAAAATATCAGTTGCACCATAGTTGTTAACATCTTTTATTTTGCCTATTTCATTTTTATCTTCATCAATTATTTTGCAGCCAATTAAATCATCCACATAATATTTGCCTTCACTTAGAGGCAAAAGCTCATCTTTTTCTACTGAAATTTTTTTATCTCTTAAGTTTTCAGCATCATTTCGGCTGGTTATTTCATTAAACTCAAGATATAAAAAACCATCTCTAAAAGAATAATTTTTTATTGTGAATTGAACTCCTTCAATATGAACAGACTTTATGTTTTTAAAATTTTTTAAATCCTCAATATAAAGTTCTGCTTTAACCTCTCCTTTGATGCCTTGTGGCTTTAATATTTTTGCTATAATCATTTTTACCTCACAAAAAAGATAAAAAAGATGTAAAAAATACATCTCTTTTAACCTTCAAATTTTATTATATACTTTTTATCTGAAAATCCTTCTTTGCCCGCAAGAGAATGTATGATTGTTCGAATTGCTTGTGCATTTTTTCCGCCACGACCAACAACACGCCCAAGTTCTTCTTTTGAAACAGAAACAGTTATAACAACTGAATCATTTTCTGTGGTGGTTTTAACGCTAACAGCATCTTTATTTTCAACCAAAGCACGGACAATATATTCCACAACTTTTTCCATACACCTCTCCTTTTTTAAAAGTTTTGTTACTCTGCTTGTTCAGCGTTTTCTTCTTTAGCTTCCTCTTGTGGAGCTTCTTTCTTTTGAGGTGGCATTTGCTTTGGCTTTGGAGCACGATATGCTTTCTTTTCCATTAATCCCTCTTTAACCAAAAGTTCTTTTGCTGTTTCTGTTGGTTCTGCTCCTGTTTTAAGCCAATAATCAATTCTTTCTTTGTTTAATTTTGTTTGGTCTTTTGAAACCATTGGGTTGTATGTTCCCAAATTCTCAATATACTTTCCATTTCTTGCACATCTTGAATCTGCAACAACAACACGATAGAAAGGACTTTTTTTATCTCCCATTCTTGTTAATCTTATTTTTACTGCCATTTTTGTTTTCTCCTTAAAATTTATTTTTTATATTAAATTACATTAAAATAATGGTAATTTACCCTTTTTCTTTCCTTTAAACTGTTTCATCATTTCTTTTGATTGATAAAACTGCTTTAAAAGCGTGTTAACTTGCTGAATGCTTGTTCCGCTCCCTTGAGCAATCCTCTTTTTTTGACCTGCTTTTATGAGGTCGGGATTTCTTCGCTCTTTTGGAGTCATAGACTGAATTATTGCTTTGCTTTTTGCAAGCTCTTTTGGGTCAACCGTAAAGTTGCCCAATTTTTTTCTCGCCCCCGGAATCATTCCAATAAGCTCGTTTATGTCTCCCATTTTGTTAAGATTGTCAAATTGAGCAAGATAATCTTCAAGCGTAAATGAATTTTCTCGCAAAGCCTTTTCCATTTTTGCCATTTCTTTTTCATCCACTGCTTGCTTTGCTTTTTCAACCAAAGTTAAAACATCGCCCATACCCAAAATTCTTGAAGCCATACGGTCGGGATAAAATGGCTCGATATCGCCAATTTTTTCACCAGTTCCACAGAATTTTATAGGTTTTCCTGTCACTGCCTTAACAGATAATGCAACACCGCCTCTTGTGTCTCCATCAAGTTTTGTTACAATAACACCAGATATGTCTAGTCTTTCATTAAATTCTTTGGCTACCGTTACGCTATCTTGACCAGTCATTGCATCTATTGTAAGCAAAATTTCTGACGGCTTGATTTCTTTTTTGATTTCTTCAAGCTCTTTCATTAATTCTTCATTGATGTGAAGCCTTCCAGCGGTGTCGATTACAACAACATTAAAGTCATTTTTCTTTGCATAATCTAATGCTTGTTTTGCTGTTTTAACTGGGTTTTGAGTTCCTTTTTCAAACACCTCAACCCCTGCCTGTTTTCCAACAACTTTAAGCTGATTTATTGCTGCTGGTCTATAGATGTCACAAGCAACAAGCAAAACTCTTTTTCCTTGGCTTTTTAGGTGTGCCCCAAGTTTTGCACACATTGTTGTTTTTCCTGCCCCTTGAAGTCCACACATCATAATTGAAATTGGTGGAGTTCCTGATAAATCCAGCTTTGACTGCGTGCTTCCCATAAGTTTTATGAGTTCATCATTAACAATTTTAACAACCTGCTGACCTGGTGTTACGCTTTTTATAATTTCTTCACCAACAGCTTTTTCAGAAACCTCTTTTATGAAATCTTTTGCAACCAAAAAGTTTACATCAGCTTCCAAAAGTGCAACTCTAATTTCCCTCATCGCTTCTTTGATTTCAAGTTCTGTTAAGCGACCTCTTTTTGTCATTTTTGAAAAAATATGATTAAGTCTTTCTGACAAACCACTAAATAGTGCCATATTTATTCCTCCACACTTTTTATTGTTCTTATTATAATATCTTGCTTTTGTTTTGTCAAACCACTATCTAAACATATTTTGTTTATTTTGCTATACACTTTGTCTAGTTTTTTAGATATTTGCAACTTTTTTTCATATTCTTCAAGTTTTTTTATTGTTCGCTTTAAAAGATCAAAAACTGCCTGACGGGTTATGTTAAACTGTTCAGCAATTTCACTTATGGAGCCATTATAATCAATATAACTTTTAACAATTTGCCATTGCTTTTTTGTTAAAAGATTTTTATAAATATCAAAAAGTCTTGATACATACAAAGTTTCTTTTAAATTCATAACAACCTCGACAAGTAAAATTACTTGACATTATTATAATAAAATTTTATGCTTTTGTCAACAATTTTTTTAAATTTTTTTATATTTAATAATAAAGAATATTTTAGCGTATAATAATTTTATGAACAAAAAGTTTTTTATTATATCTTATTTTTTTGTGCTAATATTTTTTATAATTTTTTTGTCAGTTTTTATATTTTTTGATTTATACCCACAAAAATATGTTTCTATTATAAAAAAGTATGCCAAAGAATATGATATCTCACCCGCCCTTGTTGCAAGCGTTATAAATGTTGAAAGTGGTTATAAAAAAGAAGCAATATCGCCCGTTGGCGCTGTTGGGCTTATGCAAATAATGCCACAAACAGCAAAATGGATTGAAGGTGATGTTAATTTAAAGGATGTTAACACAAATATAAAAGTTGGATGCAAATATTTGGCTTATTTAAAAACACAATTTTCTAGCTTTGAATGTGTTATAGCTTCATACAATGCTGGCCCAAACAAAGTTAAAATTTGGCTTAACAACAAAGATTTTAGCACTGATGGCATAAATCTTAAAACCACCCCTTATAAAGAGACAAATGAATATATAAAAAAGGTTAAAAAAAATTTAAAAGTTTATAATTTGTTTTATAAATAAAAATTTAATTTAAAACATAAGCTAATTAGTTGACTTTATAATTTTTTATTGTTATTCTAGTTTTGAGGTGAAAAATGGCTAAATTTTTTGTTGATGCATTTGCTGATATGTTTGGAGCTGAGTTAGAGAAAAATAATTTGATTTTGGCTCCAAGCAAATTAAAAATTGGCAAAAATATTATTGATTTTAAAGGTTGGAACAAGCCCCCAACGCAAAAAGAGCTTAACGATTTAAAAAACAACAAATACTCTATTGTTCACATAACAGAGCAAGAGTGGTATGAATTTTTTGCTGAATATTTAAAACAAGGTGAAGATGTTGTTTTTTTTGCTATTTCTTTAAGGCTTTTTAGTGATGGTGGTGCTGACCTTTTGGCAGCTTTTACAAAACTTGAACAGGATTTTCCCGGAAGAAAAGCAAAACTTGTGAACACAAAAACAGTTAGTTGTGGAACAAGCAACATTGCAGTTTTAACTCAAACGCTTTTTAACAAAGAAAAAGATTTAGAAAAAGCAGTTAAATTTGCAACCACCCTATCTGGCCAATTTGTTACCGCTTTTGTTGTTGACGATGTTAACTTTTTGTTTTCTAACCCAATTTTAAAACAAAGCGGAAGCGATTTAACTGGCGGGCTTTTGGGCGTTAAACCCATAATCAGCATTGACAGAGAAGGAAATTTCAAACTTTTAGACAAAGCAAGAGGCTTTAAGTCTGGCGTTAACAAGCTTTTTTCTATTGTTCAAGGCAATGGCGAAAATGTTGCAGACTTCACTTTTAGCATTGTTTTTGCAAATGCAGAACTTGAAGCACTTGATTTAAAGAATAAATTTTTGCAATATGTTAGTGAAAATGAAGTTAAAATAACCCCATCGTCACTAAACATATTAAGCATTGTTGGCCCAAAATTTGTTGGAATAACTTTTCATAGCAAATAAAAATCATCTTTTAAAACTAGTTAATTAACACAAAAAGAACACTATAAATCAAATAGTGTTCTTTTTAATTTTAAAAATATAAACTAAAATAACTTATTTTTAATTATAATTACTAAAACCAATATCTGCCAAATTAAAATTGTATTTTAATAATTTTGATTTCATTGCTTTGAGTATCTCATGAAGTTCAATGGTTCCTTGTTCATTAGCTTCGTCTTGATAATCCATATAATATTCATAAACTGAAAATTCTAAATTAGATTGACCATTAAATTCACTTGCATTTAAAATTTCTGCAGTCCCTAAGACAATGGTTTCTACACCTTCCGTTCTATAATATGTAACTGATAAAGAATTGTCTTCTTTTATTGTTAAACTTGTTTGAATTATAGATGTATTAGTTATTGAATTATATGAAATAGTAATGTTATCGTTATATAATTTCTGCATCGCAATAGTTCCAATTGCTACTTTTGCTTTTTCGTTTACATCACCTTTTTCTAAAACTAACTGACTTATTCCCGCTGTATTTTCACCTTCACGTTCAGTAATCGTTACAAGTTTTTGATAACCATTCAAACTTAAGTAATCCTCTCCTTTATAATATTTATCAACATTATCACCACAAGCTGAAAAACATAACACAAATAAAAACATAATAGATGTAATTGCTATTAAGTTTTTTGTTAAGATTTTTAACATAATTTTTGCTCCTTTTATATAAAATTATTATATACGAGAATTTTTCGTATGTCAAGTAAAAAACGAAAGAATTTCGTATAATAAGAATATGACAATTGGACAAAATTTAAGAATGTTGAGAAAAGAGCAAAAATTAAGCCAAACACAACTTGCTGAAAAACTTGGGTTAAGTCAAGATACAGTTTCTTTATGGGAGTTAGACAAAGCACTCCCAGATGTTTTATCTGTTATAAAAATGGCAAAAATTTTTGATGTTACAACAGATGAAATATTATGCGTTCAAGTTTAACAAAGTTTTATAGCAAATAAAAAAATAGTCTAAAAAATTAGACTATTTTTTTATTTTAATTCAACATTGTGATAAACATTTTGAACATCATCATTTTCTTCAAGCTTGTCAAGCATTTTTTCAAATGATTCATATTTTGAATCGTCTAAAGTTATTGTGTCGTTTGGCACTTGCTCAATCTCCGCACTCAAAATCTTTAGATTAGACTTTTCTAGTGTTTGTTTTATTTGTTGAAGCTTTGGAACTTGCCCATAAACTGTGAAAATTCCTTCGCCATCATTTGAAACATCATCGGCATCAGCCTCTAAGGCAAGCATTGTTATGTCATCTTCAGACATATCTTTTTGAGCTTCAATCACAACAACTGCTTTTCTTGTAAACAAATATGAAACTGAACCCGGACCAGCAAGTGAGCCACCTGCTTTGTCTAAAATATGGCGAATATCAGATGAAGTTCTGTTTTTGTTGTCTGTTACTATATCACACATAACAGCAGAACCACCTGGGCCATATCCTTCATAAACAAGTTCTTCATAATTCACTTGCCCAAGCTCTCCTGAAGCTTTTTTGATTGACCTTTGAATGTTATCGTTTGGCATATTGTTTGCTCTAGCTTTTGCAACAACAGTTGCAAGACGAGGGTTGTTTGCTGGGTCTGGGCCTCCATTTTTAACTGCAATTGCAATTTCACGACCGATTTTTGTAAACACATTTCCACGGGCAGCATCAGTTTTGGCTTTATCTCTTTTGATTGTTGCCCACTTACTATGACCTGACATAAAATTTCCCCTTTTATTGTTTTTGTTTGGATAGCAGAATATACATCAAAATGCCACAAGCAACTCCAGCATTTAGCGACTCCACCTTGTTTTTCATTGGAAGACTCACCGCCTCCAACTTTGTTTTTTTAACTTCTTCAGAAATCCCGTGAGCTTCATTTCCAACAACAATTCCAAACTGTTTTGGAGTGCTTTTTATTTCAAAAACACTTTTCCCACTCATTTCTGCTGAGTATAATAAATATTTTGAAAGACTGTTAAACTCATCTAGTGTTATATCCATAATTTTACAATCAAAAATTGTTCCCATTGTTGAACGAATAACTTTTTCATTCCTAAAAGACACACAATTTAAGCAATAAATTTCACAAAATCCACAAGCCACAGCGGTTCTTATTATTGTTCCCAAATTACCTGGGTCCTTAATTTGGTCAAGCACCAAAAAATTCCCTTTTGGCAAAGAAAATTTGTTTTTTGGCATCTTTGCAACAGCAATAATCCCTTGTGAATTTTCTGTTCCACTTAAAACCTTAAAGGCGTTTTCTTTTAAAAAATAAGTTGGGCAACCAAAATCTTCATCTGTTTGAAAATTTGTGCAAACAGCTTCAAATTTAACATTTCTTTGTTCAGCTTCATTTATTAAAGTTATTCCCTCAAGCAAAACACAGTCTGTTTTGTCAACAAACTTTTTTTGCTTTAGTTTTGCCCACTCTTTTATGAGTTTGTTATCTTTGCTTATTATTTCTTTCATAATTATTTGTTACTTTTAACTTTTTGAACAAGTTCAGCAAAAGCCTTTTCATCATTAACTGCAATATCAGCCAATGCTTTTCTGTTTAAGTTTATGTTTAAAACCTTTAAACCATGCATAAAGTTGCTATAATTTATGTCGTTAAGACGGCAAGCAGCGTTAATACGAGCAATCCACAATCTTCTCATATTTCTCTTTTCAAGTTTTCTGCCAACATAAGCATAATTGCCTGACTTCATAACTTGTTGTTTTGCTATCTTAAATTGCTTACTTTTTGCTCCAAAATATCCTTTGGCTTTTTTAAGTATTGCATTTCTCTTTTTAATTGCGTGTGTTCCGTTCTTTATCCTCATTATCTGCTACCTCCTTGCAAAGCTTCTTTTATCTTTGGAGCGTCAGCTTTTGAAACTGTTTCTCCTTGTCTTAAACGCATTTTTCTTTTGCTTGTTTTGTTTGTCATTTTGTGACCTGCGTATTGGCAGCCTCTTTTAACAACGCCGTTTTTGTTAACTCTAAAACGCTTTTTTGCTGCACTGTTTGATTTCATTTTTGGCATAATCATTTCTCCTTTAATTTATTTTGCATTTTTGGGATCAAGCATCATTGTGATAATTGTTCCAGCTAATGTTGGCTTTTGATCCATAACAGCTTCTTCTTGCACCATTTCAAAAAATCTGTTCATATTCTCTATTCCTTGATGAGCAAAACCAGCAAGCCTTCCACGAACACCTTTTATGATAACTTTTACTTTTGCTCCAGATTGCAAAAACTTTTTAACTTGTTTTGCTTTAAAAAGCATATCATGCTCTTCTATTCTCATGCTAAGTTCCATACATTTGGTGTCAATTGCTTTCTGCTTTTTCTTGGCTTCTTTTTCTTTTTTCTGTGCTTCGAATTTATACTTTCCATAATTCATAATTTTGCAAACTGGTGGGTTTGCGTTTGGTGAAATGTTAACCAAATCCAGTCCCATTTCACTAGCTTTGTTTTTTGCTTCACTAAGTGAACAAATTCCTAATTGTTCATTTTCTGTTCCAAGCAATCGAACTTCTCTTGCTGTTATTTGTTCGTTAATCAATAATTCTTTGATAATGTTATTCCTCCCAAAATTATTTTAACAAAAAAGAAGTGAGTAAAACTTTACTCACTTCAAAAAATAGATAATATGTTATCTATAAATTCAAATTTTTAACCAATCTAGGAATCCTGAATGGTGAGAAGTGAGCCTTCTTCTTTTTTGTTATGCCTATATAATATCATAATATAATAAAAAACGCAAGTGTTTTTTGAAAATTATTTTATTATTTCCACCCTATCTAAAAACAAATCACAAATAAGGCAAACTATTTCTGAACTTTTTTCTTTTGTTATTATCTTTATTTTTTGTGGTGACAATTCTATAATGCTTGTTAAAATTTCAACAACATCATCACTATTTAAAGATTTTATGATGTTTTTGCCTTGTTTTTTCTGTTCAAAAATCTTGCAACCTTCTGAAAAATCTATAATTAAATTTTGAGTTTTACACTCCAAATTTGCTATCAAAAACTTTAATAGCTCCAAAAAAGTGCCACTTCTTAAAAAAACTCCAGAATTCATATTGGTTATGTTGCACATTTCTTTCCATTTTGCCTTTAAAAAAGGCAATTTAAAGTTTAAAAAACTTTCTAAAACCATATTTTTAGACAAATCAAAAAGCCTTATTGTTAACTGCTTTTCAAGTTCTATATCAAAATATGTATAAACTTTTATAAAGGCCAAAAACAGCTCTTCATTATCTATTAAAATGTTTATGTTGTTTTTTAAAAACTTATATTTCATTTTTTCGCATATCGCATCACAAAGCGCTTTTTTAACAACATTTTCAATTTTTTTATATTCAGTTTTATTGCACGCAAGAGCCAAATTTGTTTGCCCAGCTCTCTCCACCAAAACGCATACCCCTCCCACGCTTAACATTTCGCCTTTTAGGGTGTTGTGTAAAAATACTATTATATCTTTGTTTTCTAAACCAGCTTTAACGCAAAATTCCCACATAAAAACTCCTTGAAAGTAGTTTATGCAAACAAAAAAATATTACTCACAAAATTTTTGCGATATGTAGAGCATTTTATATAACAAAAAAATGCCTTAAAATTTAAAGCATTTTTGTTTTTAATAATCTTTTTTGCTTAAAGCAAAATAACTTTGTGGATGCTGGCAAACTGGACAAATTTTTGGTGCTGTTTTTGACACAATTTTAAATCCACAATTTAGGCATATCCACTCGTTTTCACTGGTCTTTACAAAAACTTCATTATTTTCTATGTTTGAAAGCAAATCATTAAATCTTTTTTCGTGTTCATTTTCTATTTTTGCAACACTTCTAAATAATACTGCAATTTCTTTAAAGCCTTCTTCTTCGGCAGTTTTTGCAAAAGACTCATACATTGTTGTCCACTCATAATTTTCGCCTTCTGCTGCCCATTTTAAGTTTGTTTTTGTGTCTGCCATTCCGTTAAAAAGTTTAAACCAAATTTTTGCGTGCTCTTTTTCATTTAATGCAGTTTCACTAAAAATACGGCTTATTTGTTCATATCCCTCTTTTTTGGCAATGCTTGCAAAAAAATCATATTTTGTTCTTGCCATACATTCTCCAGCAAAAGCGTTTTTTAAGTTCTCTTCTGTTTTTGTTCCTTTAAGCTCTGGAATTTTTTCTAATTTTATCATTTTTCTTCTCCTTTTGTGCTTTTGTTATGTTATCAAAAAATGTTTTTAAAAGTCAATTAAAATAATTTAATTTTTGGTTGTTTTTAATCTTTTTTGTTATCTTTTCTCACAAAATATTTCCTGTCTTTCAAACTGTTTGGAAGATATTGCTGTTTAACATAGCCACCATAATCGTGTGGATATTTATATTTTTTGCTTGCCTCAGTGTGATTTTTAAGATAATCTGGAACATTGTCATCTGGATGATTTTTTGCATCGTCTTGTGCCATATTCATTGCTTTAACCACTCTGTTGTCTTTCGGAGATTCACAAACATAAATAATCGCTTGAGTGAGAGCCAAATTTCCTTCTGGCATTCCCAAGTTGTCTAAGGCATATAAAGCTGCACAAGCTTGCAAAAGAGCTTGAGGAGCAGAAATTCCCACATCTTCTGAAGCGTGGGCTATTGTTCTTCTTGCCAAAACTTGTGGTTCAATCCCAGCTTCTATAAGCCTATTTGCATAATATAATGCCGCTGTTGAATCACTGCCCCTTAGGCTTTTGCAAAACGCACTTAAAAGATGATAATATAAATCTTCATCAAGGCTTAACGCCTTTTTTTGAATGGATTGTTCAGCAACAGTTTTGTCTATAACAATTTTGCCCTCTTTGTTTAACGGAGTTGTTTTAACAGCAAGCTCTAAAGCGTTATAAGCCATCCTTAAATCTCCACCACTAAATTGAGCATAATGAGATAACGCATCTTCTGTGATTTCTATGTTTAAGCTCCCGTAACCCTTTTCTTTGTTTGTTATGGCATTTTTTAACGAATTTTTAATATCACTAACCGAAAGTGGTTTAAACTCAAAAATTCGGCAACGAGATACAATTGCGCGCGTCATACTATAATATGGGTTTTCTGTTGTTGAACCTATAAAAATTATGCACCCTTCTTCAATAGCTCCCAAAACGCTGTCACTTTGAGCTTTGTTCCACCTATGGCACTCATCCAAAAGCAAATATGTTTTTTTGCCATAAAGCCTATAGTTGTTTCTGGCTTCTTCAATAACTTTTTTGGCGTCTTGAACTCCACTTGAAACTGCGTTAAGCTTAACATAAGGGCTGTTTGTTGTTTTGCTTATGATGTTTGCAAGAGTTGTTTTTCCTGAGCCTGGCGGACCATAAAATATGCAACTTCCAAGCATATTTGTTTTTATTGCACGAAATAACAAACTATTTTCATAAACAATATGTTTTTGTCCAACAAATTCTTCCAATGTGTTTGCCCTCATTCTCTCAGATAGAGGTGCATTTTTGTCTGCTTGAGCGCTGAATAAATCTTCCATAATATTTTCCTCTTTTAAATTATAACAAATAATAAGCCTTTTTTGCAATAACTTTTTTTAATTTTGTGAATATTAACTGTTTTTGTTTTGAAAAAGTATTTTTTTATGTTACAATTTTTATACTAACTTTGGAGAAATTTATGAATAAGATGAGTTCGTTTTTAAATAAAACTGTTGATTTTTTTAAAAATAAAGAAAAAATCTTAAGTGGATTGAATTTTTTTCTTGCTATTCTTTTGGCGTGCTTCCCGTTTCTTATTTTTTTAGATGCGCTTATATTTCAAGCAAAAGACCCTTTTCCTATAAGTGAATGGTCAATGCTTTATGCTTGTTATCTTATTGTTTATGTCACTTTAAACTATAGAACAATGTTCAAAAAAAAGACAAGAACAAAACTTGAAAAATGGATTTTTTGGCTTAGTGTTTCAGCGATTGGACTTGTTTTTATCACACCCATTTTTAATGGCGTTTTAAGCATAAACAACTTGGAATTTTTGTGGTATGTTATGGTTTTTGTGTGCCTCATAAACCTAAAGAAAAACCAGTTAAAACTTTTTGTTGAAATATTATTCTTTTCACTTGCATTTTCTTGCCTTTTAGGTATTATTGACCCATTAAGTTTGTTTATGCCTGGATTTCATTATGGTTGGCAACACTCATTGTTTTTTTATCAACAAAACTATTCTTCAACAATTATTTCTATGGCAATTGTGGCTATATCTAATATTTTATTACACGAAAAAAACAAACTTAAAATAGGAATTTATATATCTTATTTGATTTTAATGTTTTTGTTTATGTTTTTAAATGGTTCTTTTGCTGGTATAACTTCTGTTTTTGCGGTTTTTGTTTTTGAACTTATATTTCTTTCTGTTAAAAACAAAAAGTTTAATTGGCAGTTTTTAATTTTAATTTTAAGTTTTGCACTAGCCTCTTTTGTTGTTGAGCTAAATCCAAACATCAAGTGCGTTAGAACTTGTGAGTATAATTATTTTATTGAAGCTGTTGCTGCTTTTGACGGCATTTTTAACACTCATATATTAAACATTTTTGGAATAGATTATGTTCCCGGGGCTGACGGCTGGAACAGACAAGAGCTTTTGATGAATTCACTTTATGCTGTTTGTGGAAATCTAAGCACAATTTTGTTTGGCCTTGGCGGTGGAACACTTCACAAACTTGGCCCACACAATTTGTTTGTGGGGTTCTGGGTTGATTTTGGCCTTGTTTTTGCAATTGTTTTTATGGCTACGATTATTTTAATCCTTGTTTATCAAATGAAAAACTCAAAAATTAAATCAACAATATATCCTTGGTTTTTTGCCTCCGCTTCATTTTTGATAACAACCCTTGTGGGAGCTTTTGTTATTTATCCATTCTTCTATTTTGTTATCTTTTTGGCTATTGGGTTTAATATCGCAAGAACTCAGTTAAAAAAAGAAGATAAAGAATTGGTTAATGAAAACAATTTGGGAGATAAAACTATTAAAAATCAACAAATAGCTTCAGAAACGAAAGAAAACATTCAATCATAATAAGCAAAGAGTTTTTATAATAAATTAAAAAATTATATTTTGCGAAGAATAATACCTTTTAAAGTGGGGATATCTAAAAATTACCCTACTTTTTTGTTTTTTAAAAATCTGGGGGCTTGTGAGGCGTATTATAAAAAAATTGCTCCTAAACTATGCGTAAAAGCAAATTTTTAAAAATGAATTTACAAAATTTATTCTTAAAGACATAAAATTATAGTCACTTATTATAATATGTTTTTATTAAGTAAATTAGCTTTATCTATCTCACTCCACTTCAAAATTTGGTGAATATAAGAAAATTTTAAATAAAAAAAATAGAAGTTAAGCGGGAAATCTTAACTTCTAAGTAGACTAGTCTGTAAGCCGAGTTCTGTCATGGACGGTCATCTATCTAGACATATTGTTGCCAATATGTTCCAGCGATGTATGACGGAAGAAGGTCGGGCAAACCTTTTTATTCTCCCTTATCTTGCACAAAGTGGGGTTTACAGAGCATGCGCTATCTCTAACGCACCGGTGGTCTCTTACACCACCTTTCCACCCTTTCCACTGCGCATGTATTGCGAAAAAATAGGAGGTAAGATGTTGGATATTTTCCAAATCTAAAAACACAATACAGCTTTAACTAGTGGTGGTCTATTTCTGTTGCACTATCCTTGGAGTCGCCTCCACGAGACGTTATCTCGCACTCTGCCCTGCTGTGCTCGGACTTTCCTAATTGCGCTCGCAATTTGACCGTCTAACTAGCTACTGACCATATTATAACACACAACTTTTGATTTTGCAATACCCATTTTTAAAATTTTGTGTTATAAAAAAGGTTAAAGACGCAAAAAAGCCCTAAAAATAAGGCTTTTTGGCGTAAAAAATTTTTTTCAATCATTAAAAAGTTTTTGCTCTGTGACTTTTTGTTTTATTATTTCTAGCGCTTTTTTCTCTAATCTTGAAATATAAGACCTTGATATTCCCAATTTTTTGGCAACTTCCCTTTGCGTGTAGGCAACCGTTCCGCCAATTCCATAGCGCATAACCAAAATTTTATATTCCCTGCTGGAAAGTGAGTTTTTTATGATGCTTAAAAGCTTTTCTGTTAAGATGTTTTGTTCAACTTGTTCAACCATATCAGGCTCAACATCACTCAAAACATCACTTAACACAACTTCACTGTTGTCACTGTCAACGCCCAAGCTTTCTTCTAGTGACACTGTTCCTTGATGCTTTTTTTGCATCCTAAAAAGCATTAAAATTTCGTTTTCAATGCACCTTGCGGCATAAGTTGAAAGCTGAGTGTTTTTGTCGGGAGAATAAGAATTTATTGCCTTAATTAGCCCTATTGCACCAACAGAAATTAAATCATCAGCATCTTTTGTGCTGTTGCTATATTTTTTAACAATGTGAGCAACCAGCCTCAAATTATGGCTAATCAAAATTTTTTTTGCCTCTTCATCACCATTTCGGTATTTTTGTATCTGCTGTTTTTCTTCTTCTTGAGAAAGCGGTTTTGGAAAATGTGAAACATTGTCAACATAAGAAGAAAATAGCATTATTTTGTTCATAAAGGTTATAAAACTTTCAATTATCATTGGCTCCTCCAATAATAATTATAGTATGATAAGCAATTATCAAATTTGCTTGTCCAAAAATTAAACACCCAATTTTTTTGTAAGTTTTTTGTTTTTATAGTGATTTATGATTGAAATAATAAACAAAATCACTCCCAAAACAGCCAAAAATATTCCAAAAATTATTTTTAAAGTTTCACTTCTTACGCCGTTAGATATCATAGACAGCAAAATTGAACTAACTATTGCTGGAATAATTATATAGAAAAAGCTTTTAAAATCTAGCATTTTGTTTTTTGCGTGAATTATAACAGAAATAATGCCTGTTGGAATAAACACAAGCAAATTTAATGCTTGCGATAAGTGCTGGTCTAACGCAAAAAATATGGTGAGTATTGGAATAAGAAGTGTTCCTCCACCCATACCCATTCCACCAATAATACCACTTAATACCCCTGCCAAAACATAAAAAATCCACATAAAACCTCCTAAAAGCACATTCTAATTCCAACCCCTATCATAAGAATTGAAAATATAAAAGAAAGTGCTTCATTTGATAATTTTTTTAAAACAAAAGCCCCAATAATTCCACCCAAAACAGAGCCTATACACAAAAACAAAAAAATTGACCAATCAACTGCGCCATATGAATAATAAACAACACTGCTGGCAATACTTATGGGAAGCATTGTTAAAATTGCTGTTGCGTGTGCCTTTTTTGAACTTAAACCCAAAGTTAATAAGAGTGGAACGCAAATCATTCCTCCACCGCCCCCAAAAAATCCATTAACAGAGCCAATCAGAATTCCCGCTCCAAAAAGCCCCAAAATCTTCAAAAGCTTATTGTCCATATAAAAAGTATTTGCCAAAATTAGAAAAAATACGCATAATTTCCTTGCTTTTGTGGGGGTTTTATATTATAATAATTGATATATTTTTTAAAAGGTGAATAGTATGACAAAGTTTAAAAGTTTTTTATCAAAATTTATTGTGAGTGTTTTTATTATACTTTCGTTTTTCTTAACGCAAAACGCAATATTTTTTGAACAGTTAAAATATAAAGGTGACCCACTCACAGTTGATGCACTAACAACATCAATATCTGTTACAAATCCAGAGTTTTCATCAACATCAAGTGGTTCAACATCAACAACTGGAACAAGTTCTCTTTCAAGCCCAACAAGTTGGACAAGCATTGGAACATTTAACAAAGAAAATATGCGTTGTGGAGTTATCACCATAAAAGATAAAGACACATTTGAAACTGATTGCAAAAAGTATAATGATGACAACACCACATTTTTGGACGAGAATAGTTATCCAACAGGAACTTTAAACACAAATTCTGGAAACAATGTTTTGATGATAAACTCAAAAACAGACACAGTTTATGGTTATAAAAGCTCTTCAATAGAACTTGATGCAAACAGTTATTATGCTGTTTCTGTTAAATATTTTGTTGTTTCTGGTTTTGCTTCTTTTGGAATTGAAAGTGAAAACATAGAAAAAACAACAAACACATTGATTAAAAGTATGGACAGCAACAAAGCTTGGGCAACAGCCACAATATTTGTTGCAACAAAACAAACTGAAAAAGCAAAAATCACATTAAACTTATATTTAGGAAACCCAAGCTGGCAAAGTGGAAGCTCTGCCCAAAAAACAAACGGATGTGTGTTCTTTGACAGTGCAAGTGTTATAAAATATTCTAAAGATGAATTTGCCACAGAAAGCGCTAAATCACCTACTCTTTATGATAAAAAGCAAATCACAAATGAACAATTTAACAATATAACTTCTGGAAATGGATTTATTGAAAACGGTTCTTTTGAAAATGGTTTAGATGACTGGACTGTTACAAACACTGGCTATGTTTCTAAATCAACCACTCAAGACACAAATTTGCGTTCAAGCGACTATAACATCATAAAAATAATAAACTCTGGTTATATTGAATCAAGCCCTATAACAATTGAACAAAACAAAGTTTATAGAATAAGCTTTTGGCTTAAAACAAACCTAAGCTCTGTTGATGCTTCAATAACAAGCGTGGATAAAATCAATGACCAAACAATTTCTGGAAGCATTTCAAGCGTTTCTTCAACAAAAAATGCAACAACAAATGATTGGAATGAATATGTGTTTTTTGTTACTGGAAACAGCTTGAGTGACTGTGATGTAACTCTTAAAATTGGCTACTCTTCAGATAACAGTTCAAATGATAATTACTTATATATTGATGACGTAACATCTCAAGAAATTTCATCTGCTGATGCAAAAAATGGTGAAAGCTGTGGAATTAGTTATAAAAGCGTGAAATTAACACCAACACCAAGCTCAAGTTTAACTATTTCTAATGGATATTTTAATGAAGTTTCTGGTTCAAACTACCCTTATGACGCAGACAGCTGGACAAGAGAGGACTCAAATTCAAACAACTTAAGCGGTGTTGTGAACTTAAAACAAAGCTTGTTTAACTCTAGCAAATCAAACTTTGGAAATCCAACAGTTAAACCTGAATCAAAATTTTATAATGACGAAGTTTTTAATGATGACATTTCAAACAATGTTTTGATGATGTATAACCTTAATAAGTCAAACCAAAGCACAAAAAGTTCTGCATCAATTTCAGCCAGCGCAAACCAGACATATTGTTTAACTTTTAATGTTTTCACTTCAATCAAAAATTCAACTGGTGGCGCTAATGTTACTTTAACAAATGCAAGTGGCGTTACAATATTTGAACTCACAAATATTAACACAAACAATAGCTGGAAATACTATACTGTTTACTTCAAAAACTATGGAGCATCTCAAACATTAAGCTTAACACTATCTTTGGGAAGTGAGCTAGCTCCAGCTCAAGGACACGCATATTTTGATAACGTTAAATGGGAATCAACTTCTAGTGATATTACACAAATAGAAGAAACTGATTATGTTAAGGTTTTAAACTTAAGTAAGGCTGTTGACAACGCAAGTTCTGTTATTTTAACTGAAAGCTTTGATGAATATTCTCAAAACGCCAACGTAAAAGGCTTAAATGACCCACTCTATTGGACAGGACAAGTTAAGGGAACATCAACTGACGAACTTGGTGAAACACAAAATTTAACCGACTTAAATGTTAGTGCTGGTGTTTTAAACCAAAACAACATTGCAAACGTTTTAGATGGACAAGTTGTTTTAGAAGATGAAAGTTGTTTGTATATTTATTCAGCAACAGACAATTACTACGCTTTTTCAAACCTTTTAAGCTTTAGTTTAGACTCAAATTCATATTATAAATTTAGCATAAAAGTTAAAACCATTGGATTAAGTGAGCAAGAAAGCAACAAACAAACAGTTGACGGGCAAGTTGTGCCATATGGAGCTAGCGTTATTTTGAATGGTGTTGACAAATCTTTTGTTGGAATCAACACAAATGGAGAATTTGGAAACACTGATAATTGGGAAGAATTTGTGTTCTATATAAACACAAGTGATTCTATAACTTTGCAAGTTTTGTTGGGTCTTGGAAGTGAAAACGGTTTGACAAGTGGTTATGCCCTATTTAATGACTTAAACATTATAAAAATGACAGAAGACAACTTTAACATTGCTTTAAATTTAGATAACGAAACTGCTTCAATGGCTGGACACGTTTTGAGCGTTGTTAACGCAAAAGATGAAGAAGAAACAACTCAAAGCACTCAAAACACTTATAGAGAAAGTATGGCATGGCTTGCAATCCCAACAATTTTGATTGCGCTTGGAATTGTTGCAGCACTTATTGGATTCTTAATTAAAAAATATTTAGACAACAGACCTGTTAAAGTTACTGTTAAAAATAATTATGACCGTGGTGCATCACTCCTTAAGGACTTAGACCAGAAAAACTATAAAACTGCCGTAAATCATAAATTAAAACTTTTGAAAGAAGAGCTTGCCCAATCTGAGCAATATCTAAAAGAAGAAAAAGAAGAACACGCAAAGCAAAAAGAAGCTTATGAAACAGCAAAAGAAATTGCTGAACAAGATAAGAGCGTGAAACTAGAAAGTCCAGACAAAAAATATACTGAATATGAAGCTAGAATTGAGAAACTTGAAAAGAACATTGCTGGAATTAAAGCTGATATAACAATTTTGGAAGAAGAAAAAGAAAAGATTGAAAAAGAAAGCAAGGCAATGCACAAAAATGACCTAAAAGGCAATGAAGTTAAAGTTAAAAAAGTTAACAAAAAAGATAAATAATTAAAAAGCATACAATTTGTATGCTTTTTGTTTTTGCTCTATAAATTTTTAGATAAAAGTTTTTTTGAGATTCTAGCGCCAGTAATTCTTGCCTTCTTAAGAATGCCTTGAGGCGATAGCCGAAAGTTTGGTGCTGCGCTGCCTGCTTTGAACTGCTTTTTAAAGCGCCAATCTGGCAATGTTACACTTTTAACAAAAGCAATATGAAATTCTCACGTCAGCTGACACTGCCCCAGAATGATACTTCTTATGTTTGGCGCTTTTATTCCTGTCATTGCGAGCAAGGTTTCACCTTGCGTGGCAATCTCAACTGCTTGACACTGCGCCAAGCTTTCGGCTTTCGCCTCAAGGCATTGCGAACAAGAGATTCTCACACTTCGTGCCTCTGGCACTACGCTCAGAATGACACATCACCACCTGCCATTGCGAGCGAAGCGTGGCAATCTCTATTTTATTTTCTTCATACAATTTATAACTCCACTAAAAAAACTCAGAAATAATCATATTTGAAACTTCAAAATCAACAATTTTTAGGTGATTATCTTTAATTTCTATTAAATTGTTTGATAATAATTTTTTTATTTGTGTGTCAAATTTTTCTAAGAAGTTAACATTAAACATTTTGTTAAAAGCGATTATATCCAGCCCACTTTCAAGCCTTAATGAAAGCATAATAACCTCTTCCATCGCTGTTTTTGGGGTTTCTTTTTCGATGTTTAGTCTTTTAAATCCACTATTTAAATATTCAAAAAAATTGTGTGTGTTTTCAAAATGCTCACCCAAAAGAAAAGAATAAGAAGATAACCCCACCCCCAAAAACTCTCCTCTTTGCCAATAATTTAGGTTATGTTTGCATTCAAAATTAGGCTTTGAAAAATTGCTTATTTCATACCTATTATAGCCATATTTTTTTAATTCTTTGCTGGCTGTGTTATATAAATTTACAGAAATCTCTTCACTAGGCAAAATTATCTTTTTTGATTTCACAAAATCAAAAAGAGCTGTTCCCTCTTCAACCATAAGTCCATAAGCTGATATATGAGTTAAATTTAGCTCTGCTAAAATTTTTATTAAACTTTTTATGTCATCTTCCGTTTGATTTAAAAGCCCTAACAAAATGTCTGTGTTGATGTTTTTAAACCCAGCTTGTTTTAAACTTTTTATTGCTTTTAAATAATCATCAAATGTGTGAGGCCTTTTCAAAAATTTTAATGTTTCATTTTTATTGCTTTGAAGCCCCACGCTAACCCTATTTATTTTTGATTCTTTCCACATAATTGCCTTTTCTTGAGTTATGCTGTCGGGGTTGGCTTCAATGCTAATTTCAGCGTTTTTTTCCACATTAAAATTATCATAGATAAAACTTAGCATATCTTTAATAAGAAAAGCATCAACAATTGAGGGTGTTCCGCCCCCAATATATATGGTTTGAATTGTTCTATCTTTTAAAATTTTTTCATATAAAGCTAATTCTTGTTTAACTTTTTGTATATATTTTAAAACATACTCCCCTTTATCGCAAAAAGAGCAAAAACCGCAGTATAGACACTTGCTTTTGCAAAAAGGAATGTGGATATAAAGTGAAATATTTTTTTTCATATAAAGCCTTTAATTATCTATTTTTAAAATATTTATAAATGCTTCAGAAGGGACTTCAACTGAGCCTAATGTTCTCATACGCTTTTTACCCTCTTTTTGCTTTTCTAAAAGTTTACGCTTTCTGGTGATATCTCCACCATAACATTTTGCCAAAACATCTTTTCGAACAGCTTTTACAGTTTCTCTTGCTATAACCTTTCCACCAATTGCTGCCTGAATTGGAACTTCAAATTGTTGCCTTGGAATTGCTTCTTTAAGTTTTTCTGCAATCTGCCTTCCCCTTTCTTGGGCGCGACCTTTAAAAACAATTAAGCTTAAGGCATCGCAAACTTCGCCTTTAAGCAAAATGTCTAGCTTTACGAGGTCACTTGGCCTATAATCGCTTATTTCATAATCAAGGCTGGCATATCCTTTTGTGCGTGATTTTAAGTTGTCAAAAAAGTCATAAATTATTTCGTTTAGTGGAATGTTATAAACAAGTTTTACTCGCTTGTCATCAATATACTGAACATCAACGCTTTCTCCGCGCCTAAGTTGGCAAAGCTCCATAACTGAACCCATATATTCTGGTGGTGTGAAAATATGCATTAAAACATAAGGCTCTTCAATCTTTGAAATATTGCTTGGGTCGGGCAAATTGCTTGGGTTTGAAATATCAAGCATTGTTCCATCAGTTTTATAAACATGATAATTAACCCCAGGGGCTGTTGTTATGATGTCTAATCCATATTCTCTCTCTAGCCTTTCTTGAATAACTTCCATGTGAAGAAGCCCTAAAAATCCGCATCTAAATCCAAAACCTAACGCTGTTGAGTTTTCTGATGTGTAATCTAGTGAACTATCATTTAGCTTTAACTTTTCTAAGGCATCTTTAAGTTCGTTAAACTTGCTTCCGTCTGCAGGGAAAATTCCACTAAAAACAACTGGTTGAACTTTTTTATATCCCGCCAAGGCCTTTTTTGTTGGATTAGTGGCGCTTGTTATGGTGTCACCAACTTGAGTGTCTGCCACCTTTTTTATGCTGGCACAAAGATAGCCCACTTCTCCCGCAAGCAAAACATCGGCTTTTTGCGTGTTTGGCGTAAAATAACCAACTTCGGTTACTTCAAAATCTTTTTGAGTGTGCATAAATCTTATTTTATCTCCAGCCTTAACACTTCCGTCAAACACTCTTATCATACAAACAGCACCTTTGAAGTTGTCATAATAACTGTCAAAAATCAAACATTTTAATGGAGCATTTTCATCTCCTTTTGGACTTGGAAATTCGTCAATTATGCCATCCAAAACCTTATCAATATTTATTCCTTCTTTTGCTGAAATTGCTGGAGCGTGCATTGCTGGAATTCCAATAACATCTTCTATTTCTTGTTTTGCCTTCAAAACATCAGCGCTTGGCAAATCTATTTTGTTTATGACAGGCAAAATTTCAAGATTGTTGTCAAGAGCTAAATAAGCGTTTGCAAGTGTTTGCGCTTCCACCCCTTGCCCTGCGTCAACAATTAAAATTGCCCCTTCGCAAGCTGCGAGTGAACGGCTAACTTCATACGTAAAATCCACATGCCCTGGGGTGTCTATCAAATTTAAAATATATTCTTGTCCATCTTTTGTGTATTTCATTCTTGTTGGAGCAAGTTTTATTGTTATGCCCCTCTCTTTTTCTAAATCCATACTATCCAAAAGTTGTTCGCTCATATCTCTTTTGGCTAACGTTCCAGTTTTTTCTATCAATCTATCAGCTAATGTGCTCTTTCCGTGGTCTATGTGTGCAACGATGCAAAAGTTTCTTATAAATTGTTGTCTTTGTGCCATAATTCCCCCTAAAATATGCTTTTAGTATAACAGAAATATGAAAAACTTGCAAGAAAATTTGTTATTGTTGAAAAAATATGAAAAAATTAGTAGTTTTTTTAAAAATTTAATGATATAGTTATGTATATAAAATTTGAGGTTAATATGAATTTAAGAGATAATATAAAAGACAGCTTTTTGGTTAATCAATTTATCGCACATAAAGGACTGCATAACAGTGAGTTCCCTGAAAACACTTTGGGGGCTTTTGGTGAAGCTATAAAACATAATTATGCTATTGAATTTGATGTTCAAATGCTTTTTGATGGCACTCTTGTTGTTTTTCATGATTCAGCAATTTCAGAAGCCACAGGAAAAGATGCTTATTTATCAAAAATGACCTACGAAGAAATAAAGCCATTAAAAATTAGAAAAAGCAAATTTGGCATTCCAACTTTTAAAGAAGCTTTAAAATTTATTGACGGCAAAGTTCCAATTTTAATTGATATAAAAGATTTAAGCGTTAAAAATGTTGGAAAGTTAGAAAAAAAATTGTGTGAAGAACTTGAGGGCTATAAAGGCGAATTTGCAGTGGCATCTTCTAACCCATATGTTGTGTTGTGGTTTAAAAACAATAAACCTGAATTTGTTAGAGGAATTTTTTCTAGTTTTTATAGCAATGATGATGAGGGAAAAGCCTATGTTAAATCACCTATTGTTAGAGCTCTTTTAAAAAGAATGGTGTTAAACAAAAAAATTAAACCAGACTTTATTGGTTATCATCACAACAACTTGCCAAACAGATTTGTTAAAAAATATAAAAACTTGCCAATCCTAGCTTGGACTGTTAGGTCACAAGAAGAATATTTGCAAGTTGTTAAATATGCAGACAATATTATTTTTGAAAACTTTTTGCCTAAAATATAAAAAATCTCCTACCACAGCTAAATTAGTTTAAAACTTACAAAGTAAAAGAACACTAAAAAATAGTGTTCTTTTTATGTTTGTTTTAAAATAATAAATAAGATTTAAAAAATATAAAGTAAAATTTTAAATTTTTTATTGCAAATAATCTCTTAAAGCGATTTTTCTTCGCCTCTTGTTTATGATGTGATTTATAAGTTGCTCCAAGCCCAAGGCCACCAAAAGCAAAATTGGAATAGCTCCCAAACAGCCATACATATAAGCATAACCCCTAGAAGACAACTGGTCAATTTGAAGTAAGTTATAAAATGGCGTTCCTTCCAAAACTGCTAAGCCATAGATGTTTGATAAGAACAGCATACCTGAAACAACCAGCATAGTTACAATTGTCAATAACGTTGCTCTATACAAATTAAATGGCCAAGACACACGAGCAATAACAATAAGCGAGTTAACTGTTATGCACACAATCATAATTGATTGAACTTCCACCAAGCTTAAGTGCGTTAATGCCCTTGTTGTGTATAAAAAGATTGCAATGCTAAGGTCAACAAACGCACCTATAAACGATTTTAGCAAAATATTACGCAAAAAGCCTTTTTTGATTAAATCTTTGTTTGGCTGAAGCGCTAAGGCAAAACTTGATAAACCTATGGCAAAATATTCCATTAAAATCAGTTGAACCGGACTGAACGGATAAACAAACGCAAACAATATGCAAAAGATTGAAAACACAACTGAAAACATTGTTTTTGTTAAAAATAGCGGTGCCGAAACTCTTATGTTGTTTGTAACCCTTCTGCCCTCTGCAACAACATTTTGCATTGAGCAAAAATTGCTGTCTGTTAAAACAATTTGTGAAACACGCCTAGCTGCATCTGCTCCACCACCAATTGCAATTGAACAATCAGCTTCTTTTAATGCCAAGATGTCATTAACTCCATCACCAATCATTGCAACAGTGTCGCCACCAAGTTTTAATGCCTGAATTAAAAGCTTTTTTTGATGTGGCACAACTCTTCCAAAAATTGTGTATTCACTGGCAACCTTAACAACTTCTTCGTCTGTTAGCCCCTCTAAACTTATATACTTATCTGCCCCCGGGATTCCTGCACGGCTGGCAACTTCGGCAACAGTTATGGGGTTATCTCCTGAAATAACTTTAACGCCAACACTGTTTTCGTTAAAGAATTTTATGGTTTGAATGGCATCTTCTCTAACATTGTCTTCCAAAAGTATTAACCCATAAGGGGTGACATTTTCTGCTTTGCCCTTGCCGTTATAATCAATCTTTCTGTTGCAAACAACCATAACGCGATAACCAAATGAGGCATATTTTTGAACTTCTTTTAAAACTTCAATGTCTTTTTGCTTGTCTAAAAGCATTTCTGGAGCCCCCATAAAACAAGCCCCGATTTTTTCTAGGTTAACACAAGAAAATTTTGTTTCACTTGAAAAATTAAAGTGTGATTTTTGCTTATAAACTTCTTCTGGTGGAAAAAATTTCTTTAAGGCAAGAGAAGTGTCATTGTCACCGTCTAGGTGATAAAGCATACTTTTTATGATGCTCTCTAAGTCTTTTTTTGAAATTCTATCTCTTAATATAACCAAATCTTTTAGCTTCATACTGCCGTCTGTTATGGTTCCCGTTTTGTCCATACAAACCATATTAACACGCGCAAGCATTTCAATGCAATATAACTCTTGAACCAATATTTTTTGTTTGGCAAGCCTTATAACGCTAACAACCAGCGCCGTTGATGTCAGCAAAAACAGCCCAGACGGAATCATTCCCAAAATTGCCCCTGCTGTTTTTGTTAGCGTTTGATAAAGCGATGCAGGACCTCCATATGTTCGTGAAAACAGCAAAAAGGCAATAGGAATTATTATGATTCCAATAACTTTTATGATTGAGTTTAGCGTGTTTAAAATAATTGAATTTGGCTTTTTATATTTCTTTGCTTGGCTTGTGAGCTTTAACACAAATGTGTCTTGCCCAACTTTGTCTGCCCTAACAAAGGCTTCACCATTCACAACAAATGAGCCAGACAAAACTGTGTCGCCCACCTTTTTAACAACAGGAACGCTTTCGCCAGTTAACAGCGACTCATTCACCCTTAACTCGCCTTTTTTAACAATTCCGTCACAAGCAATTTGTTGCCCGTTTTTTAATATTACTATATCATCCAAAACAATGTCTGTTGTGTAAATTTCTTGCTGTTTTCCGTCCCTTATAACCATTGTTTTTGATGCCGCCACAAGCGAGAGTTTGTCAACCACTTTTTTGGACTTTAACCTTTGAATTATTCCAATCAAAAGGTTTGCCAAAACAACCACCATAAATGTTAGTTGAGTGTATGCCCCAATTGAAATCATAATGATTGCAATAACAAAGAAAATCATATTAAAATAAGTGAAAAGCTCGGAAAAAATAATTCCCCAAACACTGGTGCTTTTTTTATTGCTTTCGGGGTTGTCATATCCCATTTGTCTGCGTTCTAAAACATCACCAGCAGTTAAGCCAGTTTTTATGTTTGTTTCTATTCGCTCGGGCACTTTCCCTTTTTTTCTGTTATAATGCGCTGGTTCCTTTCTCATATTATTTATTATATCATAAATCACTTTTATTTCAAGCAAAAAAATAAAAAATTTTAGAAATAATCTAAACATTTTTTAGCTTTTTTAAAAATAACTTTTGTTTTAAGCAAAATAACACGCTTTTTTGTGTTTGCAAGCAAGGTTTATCCTTGTATGGCAATCTCATATGTTTTTTTAAAAATATTTAAATGAATTTTTTCTAAAACAAAAAAGGAACGATGTTCCTTTTTTGTTGGATGACGAATTATTTACCACCAAAAGCTAGAGATACATTATCTCTAACAGCGTCCATCATTTTTTTCTCATCACCATTTAAACCATGCTTAATAGCTGCGTTCACAATTTTTTTAGCTTCTGTTTTATGTTCTTTACATAGTTTATCAAACGCAGCCTTGTGATTTTCTAATTCTGTCTCATTCTTTATGTTATTATTTTTTATATAATACTTTCCAAGAAGATTACGATATTCCCTTTCATATATTTTGTTCTTTTCAGCTTCGTCAGTGGCACCATCTAGTTCAGCTTTTATATCAGAAGATCTTTTTCTTAATTTCTCACTCTCTTTAAATTTTTCTAGTTCATTCTTATTTAATTTTCCTGCCGTTTCATTAAAGTCCTTAAAAGCGTTTCGATATTCTTTAGGTATTTTCCTTATCAATCCTTCATAATTGTTAACTTTATTGATATCGATATCGATGTCAACAGAGTAGATGTCTGAGAACATTTCAAAATTTTCCTTAGCTTTTGCAAGCTTTTTGATTTCCGCTTGTTCTTGTTTTGCCTTTTCTACTGCTTTTTGTTGTTCTTGCTCTTCATTAAAAGCTTTCATCTCTGTTTCTTGTTTATCTGCATCAAATGATTCATTAGCTTCCTTATATTTTTTTATTTTGTCATCTACATCTTCCTCAAGCCCTAGACTTTCTCTACGCCTTAAAATTTGCTCATAATCACCTTGTAGAACGGCAATATTTTCCCTAGCAGCATCAATTCTAGCCTGACCCGCATTAATCCATTTATCATTCTCCAACCAGTTATCAGCAAATCTAGCAAAAGCTTGGCGAACTTTATCAAGTTTCCCCCTCACGCCATTTCTTGTTATGTCACCAGCATGCCCCTGTTGTCGCTCGTATTCTTTTTTAAGCTTTCCTGTAACTTTTTCGATATGTTCTAATTCTTTCGATTGTATTTTTCCCAATTTTTCCAGTTGTGTTTGAATTTGGTTATCGTTTTCACACTCTTTCGAACCCAATGTCCATCCCTTCTCTGCCAAACGTTTATTAATTTTTTCTATACATCTTCTTTCTTCTTTTTCTTTATTTGTAAAATATCTGATATCTCTTGCTCTTCTAACTTCTGGATCTCTTCCTAAAATTGCTTTCCAGTTTAGGCCTAAACCTGTGGCTCCACCAGCTGTTAAACCAGCACCAACAGCAAGTAAAGGAATTGTTAAAGCACCACCTGTGAGAATTGAGCCTGCAACAATTCCTGCAATACCCAAAGCAGACATTGCCCCCATTCCAAAATTAAATCTTCGTTCTTTCTTTAAAATAGCTGTTGCTGGCTTAACAAATTCATCTTTATATTTTTTCATAGTTGCATTATAGTTTTTCTCCCATTCTTTCCTTTCTTTTTTATTAGATGGAATTGGCCCAAAGTCATAAACTATACCATTTTCAGATGTTTTGCCCTCACCAAAAATTTTTACAAATTTATCCCAATCATTTATTAATAAATATGCATTGTATATTCGCATATCTTTAAAAATTATCTTTTGATTGTTTTCATATCTTGTAATTTCAAATTCTTTTATTTTTTTCTCTTCATTTCCTGCCATTTATTTAACCTCACTTTTTTTATTTATACTTGTTTTTATTTTATCATTGCCCCACCTTTCTGTCAACTTTATTATACCACTTTTTGCGGATTTTGTCAATATTTTGGACATTTTGGAGGCCTTTTATGCAAAAACTAAGCCAAAAAGAGATTGCCACGCAAATGAGATTGCCACGGAGGCGATACCTCCTCGCAATGACATATAAAACTGTCATTCTGAGCAAAACTTGTTTTGCGTGAGAATCTCTTATTCCTTTTTAAAGCGCCAATCAATAAGTTGAGATTGCCACGGGGCTAAAGCCCCTTGCAAAGACATAAAAACAAAAAAATAGAGCCAAAATGCTCTATTTTGCAAGATAAACGCCTTTCAGTTTTTCTCCCTTAAGCTTTTTGCCCTTTGTTGTTCGAGGCTCAATTGGGATGTCTTCACTGTTTTTCATATAGGTTACATCAAAATCAAAAACAACCTCTATTGGAAGTGTGCAACGCTCAACAAACATAACTTCATCGCCCGCACCCAAAAGGATTAAGCGAACACCTTTTCGGTAACGAGGAAGTTTGTCTATTTGAGAAATAAGCACTCTTTTTGCCATACCGTTTTTGGTTACAACAACAAGCTCGCCATCATCATTGCAAACTTCAGCATAAACAACTTGGTCCTTAGCGTTAAGGTTTATGCCCCTAACCCCGCCACTTATTCTGCCTTGAATTGGCACATCATCTTTTTTGGCATACAAAACTTGCCCTTGTTTGGTGGCAAAAATCATATCAGTGTTTGGCTCGTCAAAGCAAACAGACACAACTTGGTCATCATCTTTGATTTTAACAGCTTGGAAATAAGCCTTTTGCACTTCATAATCTTTGTATGCTGATTTTTTAACAAACCCAGACTGCGTGAAGAACAAAATTTCTTGCTTATCAAAATTGCAATAAGTTAAGGCTATAATTTTTTCATCCAAGCCAAAATCGGCAAACATTTCTCGAGGGTTTATGCCTTTGTCTTTATATTTCACAATTGGTATATCTTTAACTCTGCATCTTGCACAATAGCCTTTGTTTGTGAACGCCAAAATTGTTTGATTTGTTGAAGTTTCGAGAACAATTGGATGAACTTGTCTTGTTTTTGTTCCATCTTTAAAAATTTTGTTTGTGCCATCATAAACTGATTTTTCGATTGATTTAAGTTCGCCATTTGCGTTCACACAAACATAAACTTCTTTTGGCTCATCAACATCAACCACTTCTGGCTCTAAACACTGGTCTAGGCCTATGATTGAAGACCTTCTTGGTGTTGCATACTTCTTTTTTATTTCGAGAAGTTCTTTTTTAACGATGTCTAACTGCATTGCATTTGAATTTACAACGCTTGTTAAATATGCCACTTTTTTGCGAAGTTCGGCAATTTCGAACTCAATTTTGCCAACTTCTAGGTTTGTGAGCCTTGCTAGCCTCATATCTAGTATGGCTTGAGCTTGAACTTCAGACAAACCAAACTTTTCTTTTAGGCGCATTTTTGCTTCAACAGGAGAGCTGGAAGTTTTGATTATCTTTATGACCGCATCGATGTTTTGAATGGCAATCAAAAGCCCCTCTAAGATGTGCAATCTATCTTTTGCCGCTTGAAGCTCAAATTTTGTTCGACGCAACACAACTTCTTTTTGATAAGCAACATAATAAGAAATTATTTCTTTTAAGCCCATAGTTCTTGGTTTTGCGTCAGCGATTGCCACCATATTTATGGCAAAGCTATACTCTAAATCAGTTGATTTTAGAAGTGTTTTCATAATTTTTTCGGCATCGCCATCTTTTTTTATGGTTATAACTGCTCTAATTCCGTGGCGGTCACTTTCATCACGGATGTCTGATATATCGCCCAAAACATCTTTTTTCTCATCACGCAAGCTTGCAATTTCTTGCAAAAGCTTTGCTTTGTTAACTTGATAAGGAAATTCTGTTATAACAATATTCTTTTTTTCGCCTTTTGCTTCTTCGATGTGATATTTTGCTCTGATTAAAATCTTCCCTTTCCCAGTTGTGTAGGCCCTTTCTAGTTCTGTTAGAATAATATTTCCGCCAGTTGGAAAGTCTGGGGCTTTTATGTAATGCATCAAACCGTGTAATGATATGTCGGGATTGTCGATATAGGCAACAACTCCGCTTATGGTTTCTCCCAAATTGTGTGGAGGGATGTTTGTTGCAAGCCCAACGGCGATGCCTGAAGCCCCATTAACAAGCAAATTTGGGAAGCGCCCCGGAAGCATTTCAGGTTCTTTTAGGGTGTCATCAAAGTTTAAAGTCCAAGAAACGGTGTCTTTGTCTAAATCCCTTAAAAGCTCTAGAGCAAGTGGAGCAAGTTTTGCTTCGGTATAACGCATAGCCGCCGCTCCATCACCATCGTTTGAACCAAAGTTTCCGTGGCCTTGAACCAAAATTTCGCTCATATTGTGAGGTTGAGCAAGCCTAACCATTGCATCATAAACTGATGTGTCGCCGTGTGGGTGATACTTTCCTAAACAGTCACCAACAATACGGGCAGATTTACGAAAAGGCTTGTCTGGCTCTAGGCCTAATTCTAGCATTGAATATAAAATACGGCGCTGAACAGGCTTTAAGCCATCTTCAACTCGTGGAAGAGCTCTGTCTAGAATAACATATTCACTGTATGGCATCATAGAATTATGCATAACTTCATCAAGTGAACCTGTTATAACTTTTCCAACATTTTGTGTTTCACCTGGCCTTATTGTTTCTTCATTGTTATTTTTCATAACTGATTATCTCCTAATCTCTTTTTTTGTCTGCAAAAGTGTCTTTTTTGTTAAAGTTTGCGTGTTCACTTATATAACTCTTGCGGGCTTCGATGTCATCACCCATCCATGTTGTTATCATAAGCTCAGCATTTGCCGCATCTTCAACAGTAACTTGAAGAAGTGTTCGTGCTTTTGGGTCCATTGTTGTGTCCCAAAGTTGTTCTGGGTTCATTTCACCCAAACCTTTATATCTTTGAATGCTATAGCCTTTGCCCACCCTATTTAAAACTTCAGGGAGCTCGGCATCACTATAAACATATTCTATTTTGCCTTTCTTTTCGACTTTATATAGTGGTGGAAGCCCAATATATAAATGCCCATTTGTGACCAATTCTCGCATATACCTAAAGAAAAATGTCATAAGTATTGCCCGAATATGTGCTCCATCTTGGTCGGCATCACTTAAAATTATAACTTTGTAATATTTTAGAGCTGAAAGGTCAAAATCTTCGCCAATTCCTGTTCCTAGGGCACTTATGATTGTTCGTATCTCTTCATTTGCTAAAACTTGATTTAGGCGTTTTTTCTCGGCATTTAGTGGCTTTCCTCTAAGAGGCAAAATTGCCTGAAAAGACCTATCTCTTGCTTGTTTTGCACTTCCACCCGCACTGTCACCCTCAACAATAAAAAGTTCGTTCATTTCTGGCTTTCTGCCACTTGCGGAGGCAAGCTTTCCTATTAAACTGCTGTTTTCAATGCTGTTTTTTTGCCTTGTTATTTCTTTTGCCTTTCTTGCTGCCTCTCTAACTTTTGCCGCAGCCTTACCCTTTTTTATGGCAAGCTCTAAAACGCTTTTGTTTTCATTTTTTTCAAACAACGCAACAAGCTGATTATAAACAATATTTTCAACTTCACCCTTAATTTCGGGATTGCCTAATTTTGTTTTTGTTTGGCCTTCAAACTGAATGTTTCTCATCTTTATTGCTAGAGCCACAGTTAAACCCTCTCGATAATCTTCGCCAAGCGGATTTTCTTCTTTGTCTTTTAATAAATTCACTCTTCTTGCAACATCATTAAAAGCTCTTGTTAAAGCGCTTTTAAGCCCTGTTTCATGAGTTCCACCCTCACTGGTTGGAATGTTGTTAACATAACTAAAAATATTTTCTGTGTAGGAATTTGTGTATTGAAAAGCGCACTCAAGTTCAATCAAATCACTTTTTCCACAAATATACACCGGATTTTGATGTTCCACCCCTTTGTTTGTGTTTAGGTAAACCACAAAATCTTTTAAACCACCGTTATATTTGAAAACTTGTTTTTCATTTTTCTTAAGCCTTTCATCAATCAAAACAATTTCAACGCCTTTGTTTAAAAAGGCCAATTCTCTAAGCCTGTTAGACACAACATCGTGGCTGAAAACAATGTCTTCAAAAACTCTGTCATCAGGCAAAAATCTAACTTTTGTTCCAAAAGTTTTTGCTTCACCTATTTTGTGAAGAGGAACAGAAACTGCTCCGCTTTTTATTTTCCCATTTTTTGTTTTGCTTTCAAACTTCATTTCATATTTGCTTCCGTCACGGCACACCTCAACTTCAAGCCATCTTGAAAGTGCGTTTGTAACAGATGCTCCAACTCCGTGAAGTCCTCCAGAATAGCCATAGTTTTCGTTGCCAAACTTTCCACCTGCGTGAAGTTGGGTGAAAACAACTTCAACTCCCGACACTTTTAATTGTGGATGTGGGTCAACTGGAATTCCTCTTCCGTTGTCTTCAACCTGAGCGCTCCCATCTTGAAAAAGAGTTACAACAATTTTGTTTCCAAAACCGTTTGATATCTCATCTATAGAGTTGTCAACAATTTCCCACAAAAGGTGATGAAGCCCTTTTGGCCCAGTTGTTCCAATATACATTCCCGGCCTCATTCTAACTGCATCAAGCCCCTCTAAAACAACTATATCTTTTGAATCATAATTCTTACTCAATTTAACCTCCAAACTTGTTTTGCTCATATTATTGTAACACAAACCAAAAGAAAAAACCAAAGAAAATAAGCTATTTTTTAAAAAGTTTTAGATATTTTTTTTGAAATTATCATAAAATATAGCAAAAAGGAGAACTTATGAAAACAATAATTTTAACTGGTGGCGGAACTCTTGGGCACACTTTTGGATGCCTTGCCCTTCTTCCAAAACTTAGAACATATTTTGATAAAATTGTTTATGTTGGAAGCTATAACGGCATTGAAAAAGATGTTGTTAAAAAAGAAAAAGATGTTGAATATTATCCTATCAAAACAACAAAACTAAGACGCAAATTTTCATTAAAAAATTTGGCTATTCCGTTTGTTCTTCTTGCATCAATAAAAGAATGTAAACAAATCATAGACAAAGTTAAGCCAAACATAATTTTTAGCAAAGGGGGTTATGTTAGCGTTCCTGTTGTTTTGGCTGGACATAAAAAACACATCCCAATAATAACCCACGAAAGTGACATCACAATGGGGCTTGCAAACAAGCTAACAAAAAACAAAGCAAAAGCTATTTGCCACTCTTTTAAGCCGGAAAAAAGTTTTAAAAATAGTGTTTTTTCTGGGCCACTTATTAGAGAAAGTTTGTTTGGTGGCAACAAAAATTTAAAAAACAAAATGAATATTCCTGCTAACTCTAATGTTTTGCTTGTTATGGGCGGAAGCTTGGGGGCTAGCAGTTTAAATGAACTTGTTTTTAATAACTTAGATTTTTTATGCTCTAAATTTTTTGTCATTCACATAACTGGAAGAGATAAAGCAAAGGCAATAACTCATAAAAATTATGCCGAACTTGAGTTTTGTCAGAAAATAGAAAATCTCTATGCCATAACTGATTTTTGTCTAACAAGAGGGGGCTCTAATGCCCTATTTGAACTTTTGGCGTTAAAAATTCCTATGCTTATTGCCCCGCTTAAAAAACAAACTCGTGGAGAGCAAATAAAAAATGCTGAGTATTTTTATAAAAATGGCTATGCTCTAGTTTTGGAAGAAGAAACAGATTTTGAACTTAAACAAAAAATAAATGAGTTGATATCTTCAAAAAACACCATAAAAAACAACTTAAATAATGCCAAACAAAAAAATGGCAACACTACTGTTTTTGAACAAATTAAAAATAATATGATTTAGAACATATGTTTGACTTTTTTAAGCTTTTTTGTTATACTCTTTAAAAGGAGATAGCAATGAAAGTAACGATAGAAATTGGAATGATATTTTATATTTTAAATCATAAAAAAACAACAGCAAAAACACTTGCTGAAAAATTTGAAGTTAGCACAAAAACAATTTATAGATATTTGGATGAATTTTCTGCTTGTGGCATTCCAATAATCACAGAATGTGGAAAAAATGGTGGAATAAGAATAGAAAACACTTTTAATCTTTTAAATATGTTTTTCTCAAATGAAGAGCTAGAAAAATTGAAAAGCTTTTGTAAGAACGACATAATTTTGTTTGAAAAGCTTGATTATATTAAATCAAAAAACAAAAAAATAATTACCTTTTAATTTATTTCACTTCCCTATTGACAAAAAATTGTTTTATGATAAAATTAAAATGGGAGTGAAAAAATGGAAATAGTTGAAACAAAAAACAACGCAAATGACTCATTCACCTATATTTATGATAATGGTATAAAAGTTGTTTATAAAAAAATTCCAGAACCAATAACCAGCGTTGAGGTTAACTTTTTGGGGGGTTCAAGCGTTCAGGGCAAGTATATGGGACTTGCTCACCTAACAGAACACAGTATGTTTTTAGACAAAAAACTAGACTATTTTAATGGTGGTTCAAACGCGTTCACCTCAATGAATGAAACTGGTTTTGATTTTTTGATTGAAACAACACTTGAAGACGAACCACCTCAAGAAAATAAGACTTTAAACATAATTAAAAAAACTCTTTCAGAATGGATGAAAAAATTTGCTAAAGAAACCTATCCTGAAAAAGAAAATCAAGAAGAGCAAAATTTAAACAAAATAAAAGAAGCATTTTCAATTTTTGTAGAAGAGATAACTAACACAAATTTTGATATAAACAATTTTGAAAACGAGAAAAAAATCATTGATCAAGAATTTAATCAAATCAAGAAATCAGAAAACTTTTTGTCAATAAATGATTTTTCTTATAACACACATACCAACTGTGGAAATGCTAAAGCACTAGAATATGTAACACCCGAAGATGTTGTTGATTATAAAAAGAAGTTCTACACAAAAGAAAATATGACCATTTTTATAATGTCACCTCTTGAATTTTCGAGCATTGAACCCATAATTAACAGCACATGTGAAAACATATTTTCTAATCCTGAAACAAAATTAAAAACCCCAGCAGAAACTTTTGAAGTTATAGACTCTAGTTCATATTATATAAACAAAGATTCTAATGAAAACACCAATAATGAAGACCCTTCTGTTGAGGTTTGTTATGTTTTGAGCAACAATAACTCAAAAATAGATAACAAAACAAGGCTCATTGGAAATGTTTTGTTAGAACAATTGCTTTCAAACAATTTAAAAACAATAGAATATTTAAGAATAAATAATCCGCTATTATACACTATTTGTTATTTAAATTACTTTAACACTGATAATTCCACCGCATTGGAATATCAATTTGATGTGGTTAACAAAAATTTAAGACGGGCGCTTTTAAGCACTTCAAAGTTAATTAACAATTTAACAACTTATGCGGATGATGATTTTTTCTTAAATTTTGCCAAAGGTTTTAAAGAAGTTTTTGAAAGTTCAGAATCAATTTATCCATATTTCCATATTAATGAAGATTTAAAATATGATGAATATAATATGCCAAAAGAAGAGTTTTTGAAATATCAAAATGAATTCAAAGAGTTTTTAAGCCAAAATCAAAATAACCCAAAAGTTATTGTTGACGAACTTAAAAAATGTTTAAAACAAACTATTGACGCTTCAACAATTTCAATTGCTTTATCAAAAAATGCCAATGAAGAAAATTTGCCTGATATAAACTATTTGGAAAATATTGTTAAAGGAAAAGTGGAAAGAAATTTAAAGCAAGATTTAGAGCCAAACAGAACAAAACCTGTTGTGTTTGACCCATACAAAAGAAATTTACCTATGATTTGTGAAACAAAACCAGAACAAAAAGAGGCTGTTAACAAATATGTTGAAGGCATTTTAGAAAAACAAACAAAACAAGAACTATTAACAAAATAAAAAAAATTAAGCGTTTTTGCTTAATTTTTTTGTTATTAAAACACTTTATCAATTGCGTCTTTAACTTTTTTGGCAGCGTTTTTAACTGCTTTTTTAACTTTTTGAGTTAAAGTTGGATTTTCTATTGTGTTTTCATTTTTTTGTGGGGTTGGTGTGATTTTTTCTTCTTTTTTGTTATCCACAATACTTTGCTGTTGTTTTTGAACTGGAGCGTTTACGATTTTTTCTCCTCTTTCTTTTAAAAATTCAGTAAAAATTCTTGCGTTTGATTGTTCTTTAAAAAGTGAATCAAGCATAACTGAATCAGAATAAGAAGTGTTTTGTTTAAGAGCATCCAAATTTATAACGCCCTGTTGTTTTTTAATCATATCCACAACATTATTTAAATTAGCTTTTCCAGCTTCACCAAAAGCATACTCATAAAGCCTTCTGTCTTTCAATCTTTCATCAAGTGGAGCATCTGGTCCGCTTGCCAATCTTTCATAACTCTTTCCTTTTATTGCAGCTTCTGCCCAATTATAAGCAGAAACAAGCCTAACTTGCTCAGATGGTGTTAAATTAACCTTTTTGCCATCTTCTCTTCTAACAACATCATATTTGCCTGTTGCATCATTCTTTTTCATTTGATATTTTAAGAATATTGCTTCAAGTTCTTGTGCTGGTTCTATTCTGCCTTTTTTGTGAAGTTCAACAAAATTATCATAAGAGTTTAATTCTGCCTTATAAGGGGCAAAACCAATGGCATTATACATTCCAGTTGGTGAATTGTGCTTATCTGTTATTCCATTCTTTTCGTTATAATAATATCCAGCTGGAAGAATTAAATCTTCTGGTTTTTTGTCACAATAAATTGGTGAATTATACACTTGTTCCATATCCACCACAATTTTAGCGTCTGGATTTAACTCTTTTATAACTTTCATTAAATCTAATCTATTCTTATAATGTTTTGTTTCAACATTTTCAAAGCCGTTTATATTGTTACGACCTTTATCATAATCATTTATACTCATAATATTTTTCATCCTTTTTTAATATTTTAACATAACTATCATAATTACGTAAATTATATTATACCACATTGCCCCCCCCCCCCCCAGTCAATAGCTATAGTAAAATTATTTTGTTAATTTGCTTTCAAACTTTGAAAAATTTAAAAGTGCTTTTGAACTGTAGAGATAAGTTAAATTATCTTTTGTTTGCTTTTTTTGTTCTGAGATTTTTATTAAGCTGTTTAGCATTTTAAAAAATGTTAAATCTTTAAACAAATAATTTGCCAGTGACCCCGGAATTGAATTTATTTCATTTAACATAACCTCTTTTTGCTCTGTTATAAAAAAATCAAACCTAACAACCCCACTGCATTCAAAAATTTTGAAAGCTTTTTTGGCAATATCTTTTATTTCAGTTTCTATGTTTTTGTCTAGCTTTATGTCAATCACTCTTTCAACTTGTTGCGAATTTATATATTTTTGGTCAAAACTTAAAATTTCTGCGCCCTTAACTTCTTCTATAACTGAGGTTTTAACCTCATTTTCTAAACCCAAGCACGCAATATTAACTTCTCTAAAATTTTCAATAGCTTGTTCAACAATTATTTTGTTGTCAAAACATTTAGCTAAATTTATTGCCTCTGTTATTTCTTGTTCTGTTTTACATTTTTTTATGCCAATTGAGCTTCCTGCCCTTGCTGGCTTTATGACAACACTTGATTTAAAAGATTTGATTTCTTTTAATATTTCTTTTGGGTTCTCCTCAAACTCATCGGCATAAAAATAGCAAAAATCTGGAGTTTTTATGTTGTTTTGTTTTAAAATCATTTTTGTTAAAACTTTGTCTAAGCAAAGTCCACAACCCAAAATTCCTGAGCTTGTGTAAGGCACTCCAACAAGTTCCAAAAGCCCTTGAATGCTCCCGTCTTCACCATTTGCACCGTGAAGAGCTAATATAACATTATCAATTTTTTGCTTTTTTGTTTTTAATTTTTTTATATTCAAAAAAGAGCTGTTTGGCGTAAAAAAACACTTATGTAACCCTTTTTCACTAAAATTTACAAAAAAATTTATATCTTTTAATTTTTCTCCGGTAAACCAATTTCCTTCTCTTGAAATATAAATTGGAATTGTTAAAACATCATCACTTAAATTTTTTATTGTTTGAAGTCCAGTTATGATTGATATGTCGTGTTCAACAGACTTGCCACCAAAAATCACTGCTATAGTTTTCATATATTCTCCTTTTTTATTTAGATATATGAAAAAAAGCACTGTTATGTGCTTTTAAATATAGCTGTCTGGCAAATCGTTTTCCCATAAAATAACATCATTTTGTTTGATGATTTTTGTTAAAATTTCTTGTGCTTTTATGGTGTTTTCTGCATTATAAATTTTTTCTTCATCAAACTCTTTGTCTATTAAACCCTGTTTTAATGCAATTTCATTTGTGTGATTAACAATAATAACAATATCTGCTATTTCTGAAATTCTTTCTCCAAACTCATAATTAGCCAGCCTTTCCATTGTTCCAAGTTCAACAAGGCCTGGGGTTATCACAATTTTTCGCCTATCATTAAACATAGACAAAACTTCCAAAGCCCTACGGCTCCCCTCAATGCTGGCGTTGTAGGTGTCATCCAAAATTATAACATTGTTTGGAGCATTTACAAGTTGCAATCGATGTTCAACTGGAGATATTTTTGAAATTCCGTTTGCAATTTCTTTTAGGTTTAATCCAAGTTTTAATGCCATTGGAACGCATAGCAAAATATTTATGATGTTATGTTCTCCCAAAAGCTTTGTGTTACACTTTATGGCATTATCACCAACGCATATTTCAAAATCTGTTCCTTTTGTGCTTGTTTTTATATTTTTTGCATAAATCTTAAATTTATTTTCAATTGCAACCACTGACCTTTCACCAACAAATCTTTCGGCAATTTCTAAGCTTTTTTCATTGTCTCCATTAAAAACGCAAAAACCATCTTTGCCCAAAAAGTCGGCAAGTTCTGCTTTTGTTCTTTTAACATTTTCAAAAGAGCCAAAAGTTGCCATATGCTGCTCGCCTATTGTTCCAATTATTCCATAAGTTGGTTTAACAATTTCACACAGCTCTTTTATATCACCCACTTTTCTTGCTCCCATTTCTGCAATAAAAATTTGGTGAGTGAGTTTTAGGTCATTTAAAACTGTTTTTGTTATTCCCATTGGCGTGTTATAGTTTTGAGGAGTTATGCAAACGCTATATTTTTCTGATAAAATCACTTTTAAAGCATTTTTTATGGTTGTTTTTCCATAACTTCCAGTGATTCCAATTCTTATTAAATTTGGAAATTGACTTAGTTTTTTCTCAGCTTTTTTTATATAGTTTTTGCTAATTTTCTTTTCTATTGGAATCATCAAAAAGTGAGAAAATGGAGCTAATAGTGGCAAAAGTAGTGGCATTAGGGCAACTGCTCCATATCTAAAAATTTGTGTGAACAAGCTTGAAAGAAGCAAAAGCGCAAATGTTAAAAACACTGAAAGCACAAAAAACACACCCATGCTTCTGCGCATTCTTGCAGTCATCTTTAGTGGAATTTTTTTGGGTGAATCATACAAAACTTTTAAATATATTCCAGAAAATAAGAAATAAAATATTAACCCCAAATAAGACAAATAATATTGAAGTGGCGTTGCAAAAATCCTAAAAATAACATTTGTTACAACAATTCCAGCGCAACTTAACAAAACTAGCATAATAATACGGCCAAAATATTTTTCTCTTGTGTTTTTTAGCCAATCAAAATAACCAGTTAGATGATAACCATTAAGCTGAATTATTTGCATAAACTTATAGCCTTCAAAACACAAAAGCATTGCGTTTAAAAAACTTAATATAACTGCAACATAAAAATGCCCTGATGAAAAATCAAAAAAATCTATCATATTCCCTCCAAAAAATTTTGTGCCGTTTTGTTAAATTCAAAAAAGTTGTCTATATGTGAAAAATGTCCGCCATTTAAGCATATGAGTCTGCTGTTTTTTATTTGTTTGTTCATCTTTTTTGCCATATATAACGGGGTGTCTTTATCTTGTTTGCCCCAAAATAGTAGTGTTGGAACATTTATGTTTTTTAGTTCACTTTCACAATCTTCATTAACAACTTTTGTCATTATTTTTTTCATTATGCCAACACTGTTTTTATAATCGCTTGAACCAAACTTTTCTAAAATAGCTTCATCTTTTTTGCCTTGCAAAACAAGATTTTTAAGCTTTTTATATCTTTTTATTTTCAATTTTTTTAAAAAGCTTAATTTTTTTCTAACTCCAGCGCTGTCAACCAAAATTAAACTTTTGCATAAAGATGGATAGAAATTGCAAAACTTTATTGCAAGCTTCCCTCCAAAAGAATGCCCCACCAAATTTAAATTGTTTAAGTTGTTTTCTTTAACAAATTCATATAAGTGTTTTATGTAATCATCACAGCCCCAAACCTCTTTGGGTGTTTCGCTTTTTCCAAAGCCCCAAAGGTCAAGATTTATAACATGATAATTTTTTGAAAAATAATTATAACTTCCCAAAAAATCACTTATATCACTTTGCCACCCATGCAAAAACAAGATGTTTTTTCCAACTCCACTTTGCATAAAATTTGTTTTTAAAAAACTCACTTATCACTCCTGAATAAATTTTTTCATAATAAGCCCGTCTTGATTGTTATGATAATAATTGTTCCTTTTGCCAACTATGCAAAATCCTAATTTTTCATATAACAAAAGTGCTGAATAATTAAATTTGTTAACTTCTAAAACCACATCTTTTATATCATTTTCTTTTGCTTTTTTAAACAAATTTGAAAGCATTATTTTTGCCACCCCTCGCATCCTTGCTTTTTTGCTTACAATTATGCGCAAAATCTCATATTCATCTCCCAAATCCATAAATGAAACATACCCAACACACTCATCATCTTTTTCTGCTAAAAAGCACTTAAAGCTTTTGTTTGAAAAACTTTGTTTTATTGCATTTTCATTCCAAGGCAAATCATCACTATCAGCATTCTTTTCCAGCTCCACAATTTTTTGTAGGTAGGATAAATTTGCTTCTCTTATGCTTATCTCTCCATCATAAACAGCAATTTCTGCCTGACTTGTTCTTAGATATAATGGCATCAAATTTTTATAATCAACAAATTCTGCTTTTTTTATTTTTTGTTCCATTAAAAGCTGTAGTGATTGGGCTGAAAAGTTTTGTTTTTTTGTTTGAAAAACAACAAAATCAAACTTTTTTTCATTGTTATCATAATAAACATACTCAAAATTTTCTAACTTTTCTTTTATCTTTTCAAATTGCATAAATGAACAAACTCTAGGGGCTGTTATTTCTTCTAAATAATCGCCCTTTTTTGTGAATAATTGATAATATAAATTTCCAGAACCAGCATTTATTATTGCACAAATATTTTGAATATCTTTATCTATCATATTATATGCCAAAACTTCTAATGCGTTTACTTTTATGCACTTTTGCTTTAAAACATAAGAAAACATTTTTGCAACTGATAGACCTATCCTAATGCCAGTAAATGAGCCCGGACCCACAACCACACACAAATTTTTAACATCTTCTAACTTTGTGTTATGCTCTTTTAAAAAACCATCTAGCATAGGAAAAAATGTTTCACTATGTTTTGAAAACTCTATGTCAAGATAATATTTTTCACCATCTTTGTTTAAAGCAAACTGAGTTCCAATTCCTGTTGTGTTAAATGCCAAACTTATCATTTTAGTCCCTCCACCAAAAACTCCCTTTTATTTTCATCTATTTGTTTTATATAAATTTTTATAACATCACCAAAAATTAAAGATGCAATTTTTTGTGGCCACTCAATGATGTTTATTGAATCTTTATCTCTAAGCATTTCACTAACCCCAATTTCTTCAGCCTCACTTTCATCTTCCAAACGATACATATCAAAATGATTTATGGTTTTATCTAAAACACTATATTGATTTACAATATTAAAAGTTGGACTTGTTATTTTTGAATCAACTCCCAAAAATTTTATTAAACTTTTTGTAAAAGTTGTTTTGCCTGAACCCATATCACCAAATAATAAGATTGTTTTTGGATAACTTAGTTTTTTTGCAATTTTTTCTGCAAAAATGTCTGTATCTTTTGGTGAATTAGATAAATATTTTATCATTTTGCTTCCTTTTTTGTTTTTGTTTGTTTTGATGCCTTTTCATCTTTCTTTTGTTTTGTGACTGTTTTCTTTTTTTCTTCTTTTTGTTTTTCTTCCTCTTCTTTCTCTAAAATTTTTCTAACTTCTTCTAAAGAATAAGCATTTTTGTTTTCGCCCCACAATTTTTCTAGGTGATAATAATCTCTAACTTCTGCTGTGAATATATGAACAATAACTTCATTATAATCCAAAACAATCCATTCTCCAACACCATCTCTTCGCAAAACTCTTATTGCAACCTTGTTTAAACTCTCTTCAATATAATCTGCTATTGCTTTTGACATTGTTGTGTTTGAAACAGTTACCGACACCATATAATTTGCGATACTGCTTAACTTTGTTATGTCAAACATAACAATATTTTCTGCTTTTTTGCTGTCACATAGCTCCATTATTGCAACAGCCAAATCAGTGCTTTCATTTTTTTCTAATACTTTCATTTTTCCACCTCTCTTAACTAATTTTATTATACAAAATCAAAAATTAAAAGTCAATAAAACCCCAAAGATATATTATATTGTTTAAAATTTTGTTTATGGTTAAATATATTTATATGTATAAATATAAATTTGCAAAAGTTGTTGATTATATCTTTTTTGGTCTGGTGTTTTTTGTTATTTTTTATGGCTGGACAAATTTTTATCAAAAAAACATTGTTTTATCTTTTTTTGTTGCAATTGTTTGTTCTTTTTTCCTGCTTATAATCATAAATTTTTTTATAAGCAAAAAATCTGAAAAGGAAAAGTTAACTCAAAAACAAAAAGAAGTAATATTAAACTACTCCACTCAACTTAAATTTTCAGATAGAAAAAAAGTTTTAACTTATTTTAAAGATATATCAACAAATTCTAAAATTAAAAAAAATTATATTTTAAAAGAAAACTGTATAATATATCCATACTTTAACACTGAAAATTTTACATTAAATGATTTAACAAGAACTTATGGCGAAATTGAGGCTGAAAAAATAAATGATATTTATATATTATCATCAAAATTTGATGCTGACTGCTATAATATAGCAAAACAAATTAAAAATAAAAACATACAGCTTTTTGACGCACAAAAAACTTACAATGAATTTATAAAAAACAATGCACTCCCTGAAAATGTTGTTGACACAAAACCTCAAAAACTAAGTTTTAAAGAGTTATTACTTTTTATGATAAGCCCAAAAAGAACAAAAAATTATTTGATTTTTGGAATTATTTTGCTGTTTTCTAGTTTTTTTGTAATGTTTAAAATTTATTATTTAATTACAGGAAGCATTCTTTTAATTCTTGCTCTGTTATCTCGCATAATAAAGCAAAATAAATAAAAAGTTTTTAATCTTTGTTTGTCATAAACCTCCCAAGCTAAACTTGTTTATCTTTTCACCTTAAAACAAAAAACTCAATAAAAAAAGAGGAAATATTATTCCTCATAAACAAATTCAAAATCATTTATTAAAACTGTGTCGCCTGTTTTCATTCCAATGGCAATGAGTTTGTCAATTATTCCGTCTTTTCTTAATCTTTTGTGGAAATAAGCAAAGCTGTCTGGGTCAGACAAAACAACTCTTCTTTGAAGTTCATTTATTCTGCCACCCCTAACTTCAAAATAACCATCTCCCAATTTTAAAACCTCAATTGAAGAAGTATCTCTTGGTGCAAACATAAATCCATCGCTTTCAATTTTTTCAGGCTTTGGCAAAGTTTTTAATGTTTTAAACAAACAATCAATAATTTCATCAACACCTTGATGATTTTGAGCAGACATTGCAAAAACATTGAATTTTGCATAATTTTTATGTTTTTTAAGCTCAGTTTTAAACTTTTCTATTTCAGCTTCGGGGTCTAACAAAAGGTCCGTTTTGTTTAAAACAACAATTTGTGGAAGCTTAAAGAGTTTTTCACTATAGCTTTTAAGTTCTTTGTTTATTGCCAAAAAGTCATCAAAAGGAACTCTTCCTTCACTTCCTGATATATCAACCAAATGCAAAATAAGCCTTGTTCTTTCAATATGGCGCAAAAATTCGTGCCCCAAGCCAACGCCCTCACTGGCTCCTTCTATGAGCCCTGGAATATCAGCTAAAACGCAAGCTTCATCATATCTTTTTAAAACACCCAAGTTTGGAGAAAGGGTTGTGAAATGATAATTGGCAATTTTTGGTTTTGCATCAGTTATGATTGATAAAAGTGTGGATTTTCCAACATTTGGAAAGCCCACAAGCCCAACATCAGCTATGGTTTTTAGCTCTAAAATTATTTCATATTCTTCTGTTTTTTGCCCTGACTGACTAAAGTGTGGAGCTTGCTTTCTGCTGCTCATAAAGTGTTGATTTCCTTTACCCCCCAGCCCTCCTTCTAAAAGAGTGAAAACTTGGTCTTTATCAAACATATCAACAATAATTTGACCACTTTTGCTGTCTTTTATAACAGTGCCTTGTGGCACAAATATATAAAGTGGATTTCCACTTTTTCCGGTGCAATTTTTGGGTGCTCCATTTTCTCCGTCTTCTGCCCTAAAATGTTTGTGAAACTTAAAATCAACCAAAGTGTTTAAATTTTCTTTAACTTTTATGATAACATCTCCACCTTTTCCGCCATCGCCACCATCTGGGCCACCATTTGGAACATATTTTTCACGACGAAAAGTGGAAGCACCGTTGCCACCATTCCCCGCTTTTACAAATATTTTTGCTTTATCTATAAACATTTTTATCACCCTTTTTATAAAATTTACAAATTGAACAAAGTTCACACTCATTGCATTTTGGATTTCTTGCCGTGCAATGATAGCGACCAAACAAAACAAGCCTATAATGAGCATCGTGATTTAAATAATTTGGATATTTTTTTGAAAACTCTTTTTCCGTTTTTTCTGGAGTGTTTTGGCAAGTTAATCCAATCCTGTTTAAAACTCTAAAAATATGTGTGTCAACGCCCATAACATTTTCATCAAAAATTATTGAAGACACAACATTTGCCGTTTTTCTACCAACTCCAGCAAGTTTTTGAAGCTCGGTTGAGCTTTTTGGAAGCTCTCCGTTATAATCATTTAGAATTTGATTGCTCATTTTTATAATATTTTTTGCCTTGTTGTGATAAAACCCCAAACTATAAATCATTTTTTCTAACTCTTCTTGCTTTAGATTTGCAAAATCTTTTGGAGTGTTGTATTTTTTAAACAAAACTGCTGTCACTTCGTTCACTCTTTTATCAGTGCATTGAGCAGACAAAATAACTGCAACCAAAGTTTCAAAAGGTGTTGAAAAATTAAGTTCTGTTTTTGCTTCTTTAAAAAGTGATTCAAGATAGTTAAAAGTTTTTTCTGCTTTTTGATTTGCTTGCATATTTTGTCACCTCTAGATGATTATATCATATAAAAAAATTTTAAGCAATACAAAACAAAAAGCCTAAAAAATTATTTAGACTTTTTGTTTATTCTGAATATCCCATATTATTGCTGTTTCCTTCAAGAAACTGTTTTGCAGTTTTTGTTGACTCAATCATTTTATTACTGTTATAATCTTGCCCTGTTATCATTTTTATGGTTTCATCATCAAACTCACCAACAGCATATTTGCCTGTTTTTCCTTCTTTTATGCTGTCTTCTGCAATTTTATAAACTTCTTTATATTTTGAATGGCATATAACGCAAGCGCCTGCTTCTTTCATTGAAACAATATCATTCATCGCATCACCCAAAACGCATACATTTTCAACATCACGACTGCCTGATTTTTGTTCAACAATATCTTTCATAGCCTCCAACTTGTTACCTAAGCTTATTTGCAAGGTTCTGCCTATGTTTATGCTAAAAAAATCTTTTCCAAATTTATTTTCTATTTCTTTTTTTATTTCTTTTAACTTGTTTTTTTCTAAAGTTGCCAGTTCAAGTGATTTAATTTCACCAAACTCAATTTTTGCATCAAGAATATTTTTTGAAACTGTTATATTTGAAAGGCTAAGTTTATTAAATTTTTTTAAAGCATCAATTGCTGTGACATAAAAACCATTTAAAACCTTCCCTTTTATGCCTTCGGTTGTGTAAGCTCTTTGTCTATAATTTTCATCAATCCCACGATAAATTATAACCGTTCCGCTTGCTTTTTCTTGAACTATTTTTTTTATTTCATTTATATAATTTTTTTCAATATGATTATCTTTTATAACTTTTCCATCACGAAGCTTTATGTAAGAGCCAGAATTTGATGCTATGTCAAATTTAAGCTTATCCCCTAGGCCTGTTTCTTCTTTTATTTTTTCGGCAACTTTTAGTATTTCAAAATAACTCATCCCAGATTCTAAAAAAATGGGTATATCTCGTTTTACCACTTCATGCAATAATTCGTTAACCCCACTTCTTAGTTCACCATTTAAATTAATAAGAGTTCCTTCTATGTCACTTGCAATAAATCTTATATCCTCTTTCATTTTTTGCTCCTACATTTAAGTATAAACATAAATTTAAAATTAGTCAATATAAAATTTAAAATTTAAACAAAAAAAACAGCCTGTTTCACAACAAACTGTTTTTTATTGCATTTTTATATACTGAACATACTTTTTAAAGTTTTTTATTTGTCTTGTAATTCAAATTTATTTTTTGCAAGGATTTCACTTGCATCAACTAACCTTGGTTAGTTTAAAAAATTTCCCACCAATATTTTATGCCGATTTCTCAAACATATAATATTGATTTCGTCGACAAAGGTCGAGGCTCTTAACCTCTCCTTAAAAGGAGGTGATACATCCGCACCTTCAGATACGGCTACCTTGTTACGACTTCACCCCAGTCATTGGTTTTGCCTTAGGCACCTGCCTCCCTTGCGGGTTAGCCCAGCGACTTTGGGCACTCCCAACTCCCATGGCGTGACGGGCGGTGTGTACAAGACCCGAGTACGTATTCACCGCGATTCGCTGACTCGCGATTACTAGCAAATCCTACTTCATGCAGTCGGGTTGCAGACTGCAATCTGAACTGAGACCACTTTTTTGAGGTTGGCTCCCCCTCGCGGGTTTGCATCTCTTTGTAGTGACCATTGTAGCGCGCGTGTAGCCCAAGGCGTAAGAAGCATGATGATTTGACCTCATCCCCACCTTCCTCCGT